>JBQMQE010000155.1:9470-10906 GCA_052172655.1 Burkholderiales bacterium | reverse complement strand
AAGCAGTTGCTGCGCTGGATGCACCAGCGCGGGGAGGCGGATTTTTCGAACATGAGCGATCTCGCCAAGCCGTTGCGGGAAAAGCTCGCCGCGAGCGCGACGATAGCGGCGCCGCGGACAGTTTCGGACGCCACGGCCGCCGACGGTACGCGCAAATGGCTGATCGACGTTGGCAATGGCAATGCGGTCGAAAGCGTGTTCATACCCGAGTCCAATAGAGGTACCCTGTGCGTGTCCTCGCAGGCAGGCTGCGCGCTCGATTGCAAATTCTGTTCCACCGGAAAGCAGGGCTTCAACCGCAATCTGAGTACGGCCGAGATCATCGGCCAGCTCTGGATCGCGAACAGAGCTCTCGGCGCCACGCCCAAGGGTGAGCGCATAGTCAGCAACGTCGTCATGATGGGCATGGGCGAGCCGCTGGCGAATTTCGACAGTGTGGTCGCGGCCATGCGCCTGATGCTGGACGACAACGCTTACGGACTGTCGCGCCGGCGGGTGACACTGTCCACCGCGGGTATCGTTCCCGCGATCGACCGCCTGCGCGAAGCCTGCCCGGTGGCGCTGGCGGTATCGCTGCATGCGCCCAACGACGCGCTGCGTGACGCGTTAGTGCCGATCAACAGGAAATATCCGCTCGCCGAACTGCTTGCCGCGTGCAAGCGCTATCTCGACAAGGCGCCGCGCGACTTCATCACCTTCGAGTATGTCATGCTGGACGGCGTTAACGACAGCGCGGAACATGCGCAACAATTGATCGTCCTGGTGCGCGATGTCCCGTGCAAATTCAACCTGATTCCGTTCAACCCTTTCCCGAATTCCGGTTTCAAGCGCTCCCCGCGCGAGGCTATCCGTCGCTTCGCCGAAATACTGATCTGCGCCGGGTTGGTGGTGACGACGCGCAAGACGCGCGGCGATGATATCGACGCAGCTTGCGGACAGCTCGCCGGCCGGGTGGACGACAAGACGCGGCGCACGCGCCGCGTGGTGGAGATACAGCCATGCTGAAATCGACTTTTCTGGTCGCGGCATTCTTCGCCTGCGGCGCGTTGACAGGCTGCGCGCAGGCGCCGCTGTCTTCCGCGACTCAGGCGAATACGGTGGAGACAGGCACGCGCACCGGGGAGGTCGACGATCCGCGCAATCGCGCGCGCATTCATACCGAGCTCGCTTCGGCCTACTTCGAGCGCGGCAGCATGGGCATCGCTCTGGAAGAATTGCGCACCGCGATCTCCGCCGATCCGAATTACGCCCCCGCGTACAATGTACTCGGCCTGGTGCATATGGACCTGCGCGAGAATGACGTCGCGCAGCGGCATTTCGAGCGCGCGCTCGCCCTGTCCCCGAACGATCCGGACGTCAACAACAATTACGGCTGGTTCCTGTGCCACACCGGGCGCGAGGAGCAGTCCATCGCCTACTTCCTCGCAGCGTTGAAG
>JBQMQE010000155.1:0-9460 GCA_052172655.1 Burkholderiales bacterium | reverse complement strand
CCCCTTGTACAAGACGCCGGCGCGCTCCTACGTCAACGCCGGGCTGTGCTCTCTCAAGAAGGAGGGCGGGCGCGATGCGATCGATTTCTTCGAGCGCGCGCTGAAGAGCGAGCCGGACAATCTCGTCGCTTTGCTCAACCTGGCCACGATCCAGTACAAGCGCGGCCAACTGGAAGTCGCGCGCGGCCTGGTCGGGCGGCTTAACAAGCTCGCTGAGCCTACGGCTGAATCTCTGTGGCTGGCGCTGCGCATCGAGCGCAAGCTGGGCGATAGGGTGGCCGAAAATTCCCTCGCCTACCAGTTGCGGCGGCGTTTCGCCGGTTCGCCGGAATATCAGAATTTGCTCAAGGGCCAGTTTGAATGAGCGAAGCAGCGCCAGTGACCGAGCAAGCCAGCCCCGGACGGGCGTTGGCGGCTGCTCGCGCCGAGCTCAAGCTTAGCCTGGCCGACGTGTCGCAGCAGATCAAGTACGGTGTCAAGCAGATCGCGGCCATCGAGGCCGACGACTACGCAAAATTGCCCGGCACGACTTTCGTGCGCGGCATGATCCGCAGTTATGCCAAGCTGGTGCAGATCGATCCGGGGCCGCTGCTCGCTGATCTGGGCCGGCGCGACATTCCCGCCGCGGTCGCGGTCGATCTGAGCATCAGCGGGCAGGAACCGTTTGTCGAGGGCGGCGCGAAATCGAACCGCGTCTATGCCTTGCTGACTTTAGCGGCCCTGGTGGCGGTGGCGGTCGTGGCCTACGAATGGTGGGCCAACCCGTTGGACACGGGCGAAGTGGTGACGATCATGCCCAAAGCGGCGCAGAGCGATGTGGGTGAGGCTGCGCCAGCGCCAGCCTCAGCGCCAGCCCCAGCGCCTGATCCCGCAGTTGCGCCGCCGACGCCGGCGGGCGCGCCGGAGCCAGTTGCGGCGAGCGACGCGCAGGCGACGGCGCAGCGCGGCCAGGCCGCGGCGCCGCCCGGCGCGGCCAATGGCAATGTGAGCGGCCTAAAACGCATCGAACTCGAGTTCGAACAGATGTCCTGGGTCCAAATCAAACAGGCGAATGGCAAGATCCTGCTGTCGCAACTTAACCCGGCCGGTACCAGGCAGGTGATCGACGGTATGCCGCCGTTCGAAGTCGTGATCGGCAATGCCGCCAGTGTGCGGCTGAAGTACAACGACGCGCCGGTCGATCTGCGGCCTTATTTCAAGGTCGACGTCGCGCGCCTGAAGCTCGAGTAGCCTCAATGTCTGCCAAAGCACGCAAGGCCACGCGCGCGGTGCGCATCGCGGACGTCGTTATCGGCGGCGGCGCGCCCATCGTGGTGCAGTCCATGACCAACACCGACACCGCCGACGCGCTCGCCACGGCGCAGCAGGTCTATGATCTGGCGCGGGCGGGTTCTGAATTGGTGCGCATCACCGTCAACACGGCGGAGGCGGCGGCGCAGGTCGCGCGTATCCGCGACGAGCTCGCGCGCAGGGACTGCACGGTGCCGCTGGTCGGGGACTTCCATTTCAACGGGCACCGCCTGCTCAGCCAGCATCCCGAATGCGCCGAGGCGCTCACCAAGTACCGCATCAACCCCGGCAATGTCGGCAAAGGGTCGAAGCGCGACGAACAGTTCGCGACCATGATCGAAATGGCCTGCAAGTACGGCAAGCCGGTGCGCATCGGCGTCAACTGGGGCAGCCTGGACCAGGAACTGCTGGCGCGGCTGATGGATGAGAACGCCGCGCGGGCGCAGCCGCTGGCGGCCGACGCCGTGATGCGCGAAGCACTGGTGGTGTCGGCGCTGGAGTCGGCGGCGCAGGCGCAGAAATGGGGCCTGCCCGCGGACAGGATCGTGCTGTCGTGCAAAGTGAGTGGCGTGCAGGATCTGATCTCGGTCTATCGCGAACTGGCATCGCGCTGCGATTATCCGCTGCACCTCGGGCTCACCGAAGCCGGCATGGGTTCCAAAGGCATCGTCGCCTCGACTGCGGCGCTGTCGGTGCTGCTGCAGGAGGGCATAGGCGACACTATCCGCATTTCGCTCACGCCCGAGCCCGGCGGCGACCGCACGCGGGAAGTCGTGGTGGCGCAGGAAATCCTGCAGACCATGGGCTTGAGGTCGTTTGCACCGCTGGTCATCAGTTGCCCCGGCTGCGGCCGCACCACCAGCACCTATTTCCAGGAGCTCGCCGCCAACATCCAGGCTTACCTGCGCAGCCAGATGCCGCTGTGGCGCGAGCAGTATCCGGGCGTGGAAGACATGCACGTCGCGGTGATGGGGTGCGTGGTGAACGGCCCGGGGGAATCGAAGCAGTCCAACATCGGCATCAGCCTGCCAGGGTCGGGGGAGCGGCCGGTGGCGCCGGTATTCGTCGACGGGAAGAAAACGGTGACGCTCAAGGGCGAAACCATCGCCAGCGATTTTCAGAAGATCGTGGACGATTACGTGCGCAGCCACTATGGTTCGGGTGCGGCAGCACCGAAAAAATCAACAACAATTCCGAATAAGGCCGCGGTCTAGAGCCTACCGATTTCGAAAACGAACATGAGCCATACCATACAAGCAGTCCGCGGGATGAACGACATCCTGCCGGACGAGGCGGCACTTTGGGAAGAACTGGAGGAGACGCTGCGCTCCTGGTTGCAGAGCTACGGCTATCGCAACCTGCGCACGCCACTGCTGGAGCCCACGGCCTTGTTTCGCCGCGCCATCGGCGAAGCGACCGACATCGTCGAAAAGGAAATGTACAGCTTCGTCGACGAGTTGAACGGGGAAGCGCTGACGCTGCGCCCGGAAGCCACGGCGTCCACCGTGCGTGCCGCGATTCAGCACAACCTGCTCTACGGCAGTCCGCAGCGGCTGTACTACCTGGGTCCCATGTACCGCCATGAGCGGCCGCAAAAGGGACGCTACCGCCAGTTCCACCAGGTCGGCGCCGAAGCCCTGGGCTACGCCGGTCCGGATGTGGATGCCGAATTGCTGCTGATGTGCGCGCGGCTGTGGGACGACCTCGGGCTGGACGATATCAAGCTGCAGCTCAATTCCATTGGCAGCCCGCAGGAGCGCGTGCAACACCGCGCCGAATTGGTGCAGTACCTGCAGGCGCACGAAAGTGAGCTCGACGCAGACGCCAAGCGCCGCCTGCATACCAATCCGTTGCGCGTGCTCGACAGCAAGAACCCGCTGATGCAGCCGCTGATCGAGGCGGCACCGCGGCTGCTCGATCATCTGGGTGTGGCCTCGCTCGCGCATTTCGAAGGGGTGCAGCAGGTGCTGAAGGACGTCGGCATACCCTACAGCATCAACCCGCGCATGGTGCGCGGTCTGGACTACTACAATCTCACGGTGTTTGAATGGGTCACCGACCGCCTCGGCGCCCAGGGCACGGTGTGCGGCGGCGGGCGCTACGACGGACTGTTCGAGCAGATCGGCGGCAAGCCGACGCCGGCCTGCGGTTTTGCCATGGGGCTGGAGCGGCTGTTGACCCTGATGCAGGAGGCGCGCGCAGCGCAACCCGCGGCGCTATGCGAGGTCTACGTCGTGCACCAGGGCAGCGCGGCCGACCGCATGGCATTCGGTGTGGCCGAAGAGTTGCGCAATCATGGCCTGTCGGTGATGCAGCACTGCGGCGGCGGCAGCTTCAAGACACAGATGAAAAAAGCCGACGCAAGCGGCGCCGTGCTGGCCGTGATCCTGGGCGAGGACGAGGCGGCCAACGACGAGGTAAGCGTGAAGCACCTGCGCCAGGAGCGCGCGCAAGTGCGCGTGGCGCGCGCTACGCTGCCCGACACAGTAAGCAGTTTGTTGTTTTTGGAAGAAGAATAGAAAGCGGCTGTTTCAGCCTGGCTGAAACACACCCCGACCCGGGAGAATGCGAGGGGCCGATGCAGGCGCGGGCTCCTCTCTTTCCCACCCGGATCCACACATATTGCTGTTAAAGGACTGAGCATGGCTACATACGATCTGGAAGAACAGGAACAACTGGCTGCGCTAAAAGCGTGGTGGCAGGAAAACAGCAGTATGGTGATAACTGCTTTAAGCTTGGCGCTCATCGCGCTCGCTGCGTGGCAGGGCTGGAGCTATTATCAGCGCAGCCAGGCAGTCCAGGCGTCGAGCCTGTACGCCGCCGTGCAGAAAGCGGCAAGCGCGAATGACCTGAAGCAAGTGCAGGAAAGCGCCGGCGCGATTCTCGAGCGCTATCCGCGCACGGCATACGCCGCCATGGCGGCCCTGGTGTCGGCCAAAGCGCACTTTCAGAGCGGCGACCTGAAAACCGCGCGCGCCCAACTCGCCTGGGTCGCCGAAAACGCAAAGGACGAAGGGCTGCAGGATATTGCGCGCCTGCGGCTTGCCAGCGTGATGCTGGACGAGAAGGCCTATGACGATGCGCTGAAGGCGCTGGACGCCAAGCACAGCGCGGCGTTCGACGCGCTGTTCCTGGCAGCCAGGGGCGATGTTCTCGTCGCACAGGGCAAGAAGGAAGAGGCGCGCAGCGCGTACAAGGCCGCGCTGGACAAGACAGATGCCAGGGACGCCGGGCTGCGCGGATCGATCCAGTTGCGCCTGGATGGGCTGGGAACGGCGAAATGAAGCGCGTATTTGCAATCGTCGCGATGCTGAGCACAGCGCTATTGCTTGCGGCTTGCGGCGGCGGCAGCATGGTCAGCAATGCAATCGACACCATCAATCCCCTGAACTGGTTCGGCAGCCGCAGTGCCGCGGTGGACATGGCACCGCTGCCGGCGCTGGAGCAGTCGATCAAGGTAAATACGCTGTGGCAGGCGAATATCGGCAATTCGCAACAATCGATATTCGGCCCCGCAGTCGCGGGCGACAGCGTGTACGCGGCCGCCAGCGACGGCACGATCACGCGCCTGGATGCGGCCAGCGGCAAACAATTGTGGCGCGTCAGCGCCGGGGAGCGCCTGACCGGCGGCGTCGGCGCCGGCGGCGGACTGGTTGCGGTGGGCAGCGGCAAGGGCGAGGTGCTGGCTTTCGACAGCAGCGGTACCGCGCTATGGAAGGCACAGGTCAGCAGCGAAGTGCTGGCGGCGCCGCGAGTGGCGCAAGACGTGGTCGTGGTGCGCAGCGCCGACGGCCGCATCTTTGGCCTGGATGCGAAGGACGGCAAGCGCAAGTGGTACTACCAGCGCCCCACGCCCGCGCTGACGGTGCGCTCGCCGGTCGGAATTACCATTTCTGAAGGCGTGGTCTACACGGGTTTTGCCGGCGGCAAGCTGGTGGCGATCAGTCTGTCCAACGGCGCGGTGCGCTGGGAGGCAACTGTCGCTCTACCGCGCGGCACCACCGAACTGGAGCGGGTCACCGATGTCATCGGATTGCCCGTGGTCGAAGGGCGCGAAGTCTGCGCGGTCGCCTATCAGGGCCGCATCGGCTGTTTTGATCTCGCCAACGGCCATGCTTTGTGGGGGCGCGAGATGTCGAGTACATCCGGGCTGGCGCTGGACGCGCGCTACGCCTTCGTCAGCGACGATAAAGGTGCGGTGCATGCGCTCGATCGCAGCAACGGCACCAGTTTGTGGCGGCAGGACAAGCTGAGCCTGCGCAACCTGTCGGCGCCGCTCGCCTTCGGGCGCGAGATCGTGGTCGCCGACATCCAGGGCTATGTACATTTTCTTGCCCGCGACTCCGGCGCCTTTGTCGGTCGCGTGGCGACCGACGGCAGTCCGGTCAGCACCAATCCGGTCAAGCTGCCCAGCGGCGGCTTTCTGATACAGACCCGCAACGGCGGGCTGTATGCCTTCAGCACCGAATAGAAAGAGCATTCAATGCGAAAGCGCCGAGCGCGCCAAGGGAAGAATATCTGATCCCTTTCCGGCCTCGGCACTTTTGCGCTTGATCCCGCACGCATGAAACCTACCCTGGTCATCGTCGGCCGACCCAACGTCGGCAAGTCCACGCTGTTCAACCGACTCACGCGCAGCCGCGACGCGCTCGTGGCCGACAGCCCCGGGCTGACGCGCGACCGCCATTACGGCGAAGGGCGGGTGGGCGGCAGGCCGTTTTTCGTGGTGGACACGGGCGGGTTCGAGCCGGTCGCGAAAGACGGCATCCTGCACGAGATGGCGAAGCAGACGCTGCAGGCCATCGCCGAGGCCGACGTGATTCTGTTCATGGTCGACGTGCGCCAGGGGCTGGCGCCGCAGGACCGCAATATCGCCGCCCTGCTGCGCAAGACCGGGCGGCCGGTGCTGCTCACGGTGAACAAGGCCGAGGGCATGAATACCGGCGTGGTCACGGCCGAATTCCACGAACTCGCGCTGGGTCAGCCCTACGCCATCTCCGCCGCGCATGGCGAAGGCGTATCCGACCTCGTCGATCTGGCGCTCGCCGGGTTCGAGCAGGAATCCGAGGAAGAACCGGTGCACGACCATCCGCGCATCGCCATCATCGGCCGCCCCAACGTCGGCAAGTCGACCCTGATCAACGCCCTGCTGGGCGAAAACCGGGTGATCGCCTTCGACCAGCCGGGCACGACGCGCGACAGCATCGAGGTCCCGTTCGAGCGCGGCGGCAGGAGCTATACCCTTATCGACACCGCGGGATTGCGCCGCCGCGGCCAGGTGTTCGAGTCGCTGGAGAAGTTTTCCGTGATCAAGACGCTGCAGTCGGTGGACCAGGCTAATGTGGTGGTGCTGGTGCTGGATGCGCAGGCGGAAATTTCAGACCAGGACGCGCACATCGCCGGCTACATCGTTGAGAAAGGACGCGCGCTGGTGGTGGCCGTCAACAAATGGGACGGTCTGGACGATTACCGGCGCGAGTGCGTCAAGCGCGATCTGGGACGTAAGCTCGGCTTCCTCGGTTTCGCGCGCTTTCATTTCATCTGCGCCCTGGACGGCAGCGGCCTCGCGGGTTTGCTGCCTTCGATCGACGAGGCCTATCGCGCCGCCATGACCAAACTGTCGACCCCGCGCCTGACGCGCGTGCTGATCGACGCGGTCGAGCGCCAGCAGCCGCCGCGCAGGGGGCTGATCCGGCCCAAGCTGCGCTACGCCCACCAGGGCGGCATGAACCCGCCGCTGATCATCATTCACGGCAATGCACTCAATGCGGTGCCCGAGAGTTATCGCCGTTATCTGGAGGGGCGTTTTCGCGAGGAGTTCTCGCTGCAGGGCACGCCGCTGAAAGTGCAATTCAAGACCTCGACCAATCCTTACTTGAAAAAGTAGCAGGGAGCCCCAATCTGCATTCGATGGTGGAAAATGACAGAGAAATCAATTACAGTGGCAGTTCAACAACAAAGTTGTGGGGGGCACGATGAGCACTAAAGGGCAGTTGTTACAAGACCCGTTCCTGAACACGCTGCGCAAGGAGCACGTGCCGGTGTCGATTTATCTGGTCAACGGCATCAAGCTGCAAGGCCAGGTGGAATCCTTCGACCAGTATGTGGTGCTGCTGAAAAACACGGTCACGCAGATGGTCTACAAGCACGCGATCTCCACCGTCGTGCCCGCGCGCGCAGTCACCATTTCCTACGAACATCCTGCTTCCGATAACTGAGACCGGCAGGCTCGCCGCCGCCGGCGCGCGCGATGTCTGAGCGCCCCGGGCGCGCCAATGCGGCTGTGTTGGTCGGCCTGGATTTCGGCGCCGACGGCTATAGCGAAAGCCTGGAAGAATTGCGGCTGCTGGTCGAGAGCTCCGGCCTCAAGCCGCGCGCCCTGATCCAGGGCAAGCGGCAGCGGCCCGACCCGGCTCTCTATGCAGGCTCGGGCAAGGTGGGGGAGATAGCGGCCGCAGTGCGCGAGCACAATGCGGTGGTGGTGGTGTTCAACCACGAACTCTCCCCGGCGCAGCAGCGCAACCTGGAACAGACGCTGGATTGCGCGGTTCTGGACCGCACCGGCCTGATCCTCGGCATTTTCGCCCAGCGCGCGCGCAGTCACGAGGGCAAACTGCAGGTCGAACTGGCGCAACTGGAGTATGCGTCCACGCGTTTGGTGCGCGGCTGGACCCACCTTGAACGCCAGCGCGGCGGGCGCGGATTTCTCGGCGGCATGGGCGAGACCCAGATCGAGGTCGACCGGCGGCTGATCGGCAACCGCGTCAAGGTGCTCAAGGACAAGCTGGTCCAGTTCAAGCGCCGCCGCGACGTGCAACGCCGTGCGCGGGTGCGTGGCGAGGTGCTGTCGGTATCGCTGGTCGGGTACACCAATGCGGGCAAGTCGACGCTGTTCAACGCGCTCACCCATGCCGGCAGCTACACCGCCGATAAGTTGTTCGCCACGCTCGACACCACGACGCGGCGGCTGTACCTGGAGGCGACGGGCAATCTGGTGTTGTCGGACACCGTCGGCTTCATCCGCGATCTGCCGCACGGTCTGGTTGCGTCGTTTCGCGCCACGCTGGAGGAAACCATCCATGCCGATCTGCTGCTGCACGTGGTCGATGCCTCGAGCAGCGTGCGCGAGCCGCAGATTGCGGCCGTCAACGCGGTGCTCGCCGAGATCGGCGCGGACGCTATCCCGCAGGTGCTGGTGTGGAACAAAATCGACCTGACGCCGGTTTCGCCGGGGTTGGAGTGTGACGAGTATGGTAAAATTCGCCGTGTCAGCTTGAGCGCGAAAACTGGCGCCGGGCTGGATTTTCTCAGGACTGCCCTGGCCGAAGTCGCAGCCGCAACAAAATCCGCAGCAACCAATCGGGAACTGGAGCGTCATCATAAGGATACATATGTCACTTAATGACCCGCAATGGGGCAAGAAGGGCGGGGGCGGCGGGCCGCCAGACCTGGATGAGTTGTGGCGCAACTTCAATCAGAAGCTGAACGGCATGCTCGGCGGCAGAGGCGGGGGCGGCGGTCCTACGGTGCGCCCGCCGAACATGCGCCAGATCGGCGGCGGCGCGAGCCTGCTGATCGTGCTGGTGCTGGTGGTGTGGCTGGCGAGCGGCTTCTACACCGTCGACGAAAAGGCGCGCGGCGTGGTATTTACCTTCGGCAAGTATTCCGAAACAACCAGCCCCGGACTGCGTTGGCGCTTTCCCTTTCCGTTCCAGTCGCAGGAGATCGTGAACCTGTCCTCGGTGCGCACCGTGGAGGTCGGCTACCGCAACAACGTCCAGACCAAGGTGCCGAAGGAATCGATCATGCTCACAGGCGACGAGAACATCATCGATATCCAGTTTGCGGTGCAATACACGCTGAAGGATCCGCTCGACTACCTGTTCAACAACAAGCGGCCGGATGACACCGTGCTGCAGGCAGCTGAAACCGCATTTCGCGAGGTGGTCGGCGCGAGCAAGATGGACTTTGTGCTGTACGAAGGACGCGAGCAGGTGGCGACCGAGGCGCAGAAGCTGATACAGGACATCCTCGACCGCTACAAGACGGGCATCGCGATCAGCCGCGTAACCATGCAGAACGCGCAGCCGCCGGAACAGGTGCAGGCCGCATTCGACGACGCGGTCAAGGCCAAGCAGGACCTGGAGCGGCAGAAGAACGAGGGCCAGGC
>JBQMQE010000154.1:0-10951 GCA_052172655.1 Burkholderiales bacterium | reverse complement strand
TTGCCCACATGCTTGGCTTCGTACAGGGCCTGGTCGGCACGCTTGATCAAGGCCTCGATGCCTTCGCCCGATACGTGCGCGGCGATGCCCGCGCTGAAGGTCACGCGCAAGCGCTGCTTCGCCCAGGTTATCTGCTTGCTCGCGAGTTCGCGTTGCAGACGGCCCATCACGGCGGCTGCGGTGTCCAGGCGTGCATCGGGCAGGAGCACCATGAATTCCTCGCCGCCATAGCGCCCGATCAGGTCGTTGGTGCGGATGGTTTCCTTGATGATGGCCACGAGGTGCACCAGCACGATGTCCCCCACCTGGTGGCCGTGGGTGTCGTTGACCTTCTTGAAGTCGTCGATGTCGATGAGGGCGATGCACAAAGGCGTGCCGTTGCGCTCAGCGCGCGCGGCTTCGCGCTCCAGGGCGCCGTCCAGGCCGCGCCGGTTGAGCGCTCCGGTGAGCTGGTCTTCGCGCACCAGCTTGTTGACCAGCTCCAGCTCGCTCTTGAGCTGCTCGATGCGCTGCTCGGCGTGAACCACCTGCTGGCGCACGATCGCCACTTCGTTGGCGGTGTGCAGGGCGCGGGTTTCGTTGAGCGCCTCGTCCAGGATGCCGATGATGTCGCCCACGTCCTGGGTCTCGCGGATTTTCTGCGCGTAATTCTCTATGCGGTTGTAGTAATCGGCCGGAGCCGTTATCAGGGGGCGGGCGCCGGACGCGCGCGTCGCCCGCTTCGGTCCTCCCGCCCCGGGAGGTGTTGCAAGGCGCAGTACGCCCCGGTTTATGTCGCTTGCCATCGCTTGCTCTCCTTCGCATGCTGCCCGGGATGCTCCCAGTTCGAAGAACCTGATGCAGCATGAAGGGATACGCCCCCCCATGCTACCCTAACCCAGGGGCCATTACGATAATTCTGCAACGGTCCCTGAGCGAACAGCGCTAGGCTAACATCGGGGCGAGGCTGGGCGAGGGCGGGAACAGAGGGGGAAACCGGGCGCAATTCGCTGCTTCCGATTGAGGACGTGGTTCGTGGTTCGAACAACGAACAACAATCAACGAACGGCGAGGATCCGGCCCAGGCCGGAAGCGAGCGTGTTCACATCGGTGATGCCGAGGGCGCTTACGCATTTCTTGAAATAGCCTTTGTTCTGCAACAGCTTTTGTGCCGAGGCGCGAAGAGAAGCTTCCGCGCCCTTGCCATAGGCGTCACGAGCTCTATGCGTCCCTTCGATTAATGGTTGCGTGCCCCAGGCCTCGATCATGTATGCAATGTCGATGACATCCCGGCTTGCGACCGACTCGTCCAGCCAGCGGTCGCCGTTAGCAAGAATCTTCTCCGCGAAGCAGCATGTCCGGTCGAGGCAGGGAACATGGAACCCATCGACGCTCACTCCAGAGAGGTCGATCCTGGCCTCGTTTACAATCTCAAACTTGATCGGCTCGTGGTCGATCTGGAGTACCGTTCTCACTCCATATTGGTCGGCGCGCACCTCTCGCACAAGCTCGAATGGTGCAGATACAAGCTTACCGAGCGACTCGTGACTGATGGTCGAGCGCAGCTCGCGGTACCCGGCGCGATCCGAGCAGAGAAGATCGATATCCGCGGATTCGCGATATTCATTCAACTCCAGCACGATCCTGGTGCCGCCGCCGAAAAAGCACTTCGCGTGTTCGAGAAAATCAGCATTCAGGCGGGCAAGCACCTTGGCCACGGCGTTATGGCGCGGCCGTGTATACTCGGGTTTAGATCTCATTGGAAAATGAGAGGATAACTCCCCTCACGTACCCGTAAGCTGGCGATCGTTTCGGTAATCCTGAACCGGCCACCTAGACATTCAATACACCCCGTCCATATTTTTCGGCGAGTCTGCGAATCAGGGCGCGTTCGTCGTCGGGCATGGTCTTGGTATCGACAAACCGCCAATTGCGCTCATAAATGCCGAAAGCATCACGCTCGGTCAGGAATGGGACGGCACGATTCCAGCACAGCAATTTCAAGTTGGGAAATCTGCGCGCCTCCACGATGGCCTGGTCGAGGAATTGTTGCAGCTCGGCGTCAAATCCCGGAACGGCCAACGCGTGGAGCAGCCGCTGCGCCGTTTTTTGCGGAAGTTTGACCTGGCACAGAGCAAGACCGGCATCACGGTCGCGTTGGCGCTGCAGGCGTTTGGCGGTGCGTAGCTGCTCCAAGCGGGGCTGGGGATTGGTCTTGGGACGGCCCGGACGGCCTTTTGCGGTCGGCAATTGCGTATTCATATTGGCACGCTATCCGTAATATGATGGCATGTCAACATATTCTGCGGTCCATATTCTGCGGTCCGATTCTGCGGTCCGACCTTGTGGGAGCGATCTTGCTCGCGAATTCAGCGATTCGCGAGCAATCGCGGGCCCCGCAAGGGGACTTGCTTCGCGAGCAAGCTCCCACGATTGCGGTTCAGGCGGAGCAGACGCGGTTCTTGCCGCTGCGTTTGGCCTGGTACAGGGCCTTGTCCGCGCGTTCGGTGATGGCCGATTGCGGCTCGGCTTCCTGGCGCAGCGCCACGCCCGCGCTGAAGGTGATGAGCACGCGTTCGTTGTCGTGCAGGAAGAATGCCTTAGTCAGGTTGCGCTGCAGCCTGACCATCACTTCGACCGCCTCGTCCTGCTGCGTATCCGGCAGCAGCAGCATGAACTCCTCCCCGCCGTAGCGCGCGAGCACGTCGGTGGGGCGCATGGTGCGCTTGATCACGCGCACCAGGTGTTGCAGGGCGTCGTCGCCGGCCTGGTGGCCGTGCGTGTCGTTCAAAAGCTTGAAATTGTCGATGTCGAGCATGCCCACGCACAAGGACGTGCCGGCGCGTTCGGCGCGCGCGGCTTCGCGATCAAAGGCATCCTCCAGGCCGCGGCGGTTGAGCACGCCGGTGAGCTGGTCCTCCTGCACCAGGCCGCTGACCTTGTCCAGTTCGCCCTCCAGTTCGCGCACCTTGAGTTCCGCCGCTTCCACCTGGCGGCGTGCCGCCAGCAGCGCGTCGCGCGTGCGCACGGCATCGAGCTGAACCGAGCGCGTGTCCTCGAGCAGGTCCTCAAGCACCACGTTGAGCTGCTTGATATCGTCGGCCTGGCGGATCTTCTGCGCATAGCCTTCGAGGCGGGTGTGGTAGCCGTCCGTGCTTTCGGACAGGCCGCCCAGGCGGTCGATGAAACTGGTGATCAGCCGCTTCAGCGCGGATTTGGCCTCCTGCAGGCTGCTTTTGAGCGTGCCTTGCTTGTGGATCACTTCCTTGAGCCGGCTCTCCGCTTCGGCGATGGCGCCGAGGTCGAGCGGACGGGTGACGATCTTCTGCAGCAGCGCCACCTGCCCGCGCAACCACTGGTCCTCGCCCAGCAGCTCATGCGTGTTGTCGATCAACAGCCGCAGCAGGCGCAGCAAGCCCTGGTGCAGCTCGGCATTTTCGCCTCCGCGCACTTCGAGCTTGTACCAGAACTTCCTCAGGGCGGCCGTCAGTTTCGCTATCGCGTCATTTCCGGCGGCGGCGCGTGCTGCATTGGCCAGCCCGCCCGCTTCCTCGGCCAGATCGGGGGCATGTCCGAGTTGAGTGATGACCGCAAATTCCAGGGTTTGGGCAAGCAAATCGCGCAGTTGGACCAGCGCGTCTTCGCCTCCGGGCGGCGCCCCGGCCGCGGTCGCAGGCGCGGCAGCGCGCCTCACCGCGGCATCGCCTGCGTTTGCTTGCGCTGCTCCGGTTGGGGCAAGGTCCGTTTGCTCGGCCGGTGCCGGCGCCGTCTGCGACCAGGATTTCACCAGCTTCTGCAGTTTCGCCGCCAGGCCGGCGGCATCGGAACCGGGAACGCCGAGGACTCTCTCCAGGCTCTCGCGTTTCCTGGCGGTGGTGAGGCCGCTGTGGTGGCTTTCCCATTGCCTGATCAGGTCGAGTATCAGTTGCGCCCAGAGCGGAGCGGCGGCTCCCTGGCCGCTGCTGGCATCGATCAACTGCAGCAGCGCGGCCCGGTACTGGGGCCAGTTCTTTTCGCCCGCCGCCTTGTCGAGCGCGCCGGCGAGGCGGGCCGTGTTCGGCTGCGCGCGCAATTCGGCGGCGAGTTGCTGCAGCATGCGTTCGGCGTCGGCGGCCGCGTCCGGCTGACCGGCGATCTGCTGATAGTGCTGGCGGTAGTTGTCCGGATTCGGGGCGATGCGGCGCGAGGCGAGCTGGCGCAGCGTTTCCCTGGCGATATCGGACGGGTTGGTGAGTTCGCTCATGGTGTGTCGCAATTGCAGGCGCGGGCTGTGCCCGCTCGATCAAACGCAGACGCCGGCCGTGTCTGCTCGATAAGCTATATCGGCAGCGGCCGGGAAAACTTTAGAGCGCATGACGAATTGAGGCTGCTGCGCCGGCCGCAGACGCTGCTTGCGGCGTGCCCGGCTCAGGGGTGCGCAGAAAGCCGGGGAATCAATCCACCAGTTGCTCTTTCAAAGCATAGTGGGTCAGCTCGGAGTTGTTCTTGAGCTGCATCTTTTGCAGCAGGCGCGCGCGGTAGACGCTCACGGTCTTGACGCTGAGGTGCATCTCGACCGCGATCTCGGTGAGGGTCTTGCCCGAGGCGATCAGCCGCATGGTTTCGTATTCGCGGTTGGACAGCGTCGTGTGCGCGGGGCGGTCCGAACCGTCGGCGATGGTCCCGGCCAGCTCTTCCGCCACGGCGGGGCTGATGTAGCGGCGGCCGCCTGCCACCTGGCGTATCGCGGTGACGAGCAGCGCCGGTGCGCTTTGCTTGTTGAGGTAGCCGGATGCGCCGGCCTTGATCGCGCGCAGCGCATAGGTTTCTTCCGGGTGCATGCTGAGCATGAGCACGGGCAGCTTCGGCTTCTCCTTTTTCAGTTGCTTCAACGTATCCAGTCCGTTGCGGTCCGGCATGGTGATATCAAGCAACACCACGTCGAGCGCGTGCTCGCGCGCGAGCTTGATCGTCTGCGCGCCGCTTTCGGCCTCGGCGCAGACCTGCATGTCGCCGGCCTCGGATATGATCTGCGCCAGGCCGCGGCGCAGGATGGCGTGATCGTCGGCAATGAGCACTCGAATCATGTTCTTCCCATTTTTTTGGTGTCGGGTTGGCGCGCCGGCGCCGACGCGTGGATCGCGCGTCCGAACAGCAGCAACTGCTCGTCGTCGACTAGGTCTTCCGTGGCATCGCCCGTGGAGCACGGCAGGCGCAGCTTCACCGCGGTCCCGCTGCGCGTGCGGCGCACGCTGGCTTCACCGCCGAGGTTGCGCGCGCGCTCCTGTATGCCGAGAATGCCGAACGACTGCGGCTTCGCCAGGTCTTCGTCGGCGATGCCGCGGCCGTTGTCGTGCACCTGCAGCATCACGTCGTCCGCGTCCGTCTCGAGCTCGACCTCGACCCGCGTTGCGCCGGCGTGCTTGGCGATGTTGGTCAGGGCCTCCTGAAAAATCCGGAACACGGCGATCGAAATCTTGCTGTCCAGGCTGATCTCCTTGTACGCACAGGTCACCTGGCAGCTTATGTCCATGCGCTTCTCGAACTCGGCGGCCTGCCATTCGATTGCCGCCAGGATGCCCAGATCGAGGATGCCCGGACGCAGCTCGGTGGCGATGCGGCGCGTGACCTCCATTGCCGAATCGAGCAGCGCTTCGGTCGAACGCAGGCGTTGCAGCGCGTCTTTCGCCTCCGGCGCCAGTCCTTTGCCCATCCGCATCAGCATGATCTTGATCGCAGTCAGCGTACCGCCGAGGTCATCGTGGATCTCGCGCGCGATGCGGCTGCGCTCCTGCTCCTTGACCGACTCGACGTGTGCCGACAAGCGGCCCAGTTCCTCGCGCGAGCGCCGGATCTCGAGGTCGGCGATCTTGCTCTGCGTGATGTTGGACATGATGCCTTCCCAGCACATGCCGGAGCCATCGTGCAGGCGCGACCTGGAGCGCAGGTCCACCCACTTGACTTCGTTCGTCCCGGCGAGACGGATGCGGCCCTCCCAGTTCCAGTTGCTGCGCCGCCGATACGCGAGCTTCATCGAGTCGGTGAACGAGCGCAGATCCTCGGGCAGGATGCGCTCGAACAGGGCATGCGCGTCCTGCCGCAGCAGCTTTGCCGGCGCTGCGAACAGCGCCAGACAGCCATCGCTTACATAAGTGAACGCGGGGCTGCCGTCATCGCCAAACTCCAACTGGAATACCATGCCGGGCATGTTCGAGACGATGGCCTTGAACAGCGCCTCGCTCTCGCGCAAGGCGAGTTGCGCGCTACGCGACTCCAGCCGGTTTTGCGCCTCGCGCATGCTGCGTTCCACCGCCGGCACCAGCCGCGCCAGCCTGTCCTTCATCACATAGTCGTCGGCCCCGGATTGCATCAGCGCCACCGCCTCTTCCTCGCCGATGCGGCCGGAGACCACGATGAAGGGAATGTAGGCCGAGTGCGCCCGCAGCAGTTGCAGCGCTTCCGTGCCGCTGAATCCGGGCAGGTTGTAATCCGCGATCACCATGTCCCAGGTCTTGTGCGCCAGCGCCGCGGTCAATGCGGCGGCAGACTCGACACGCTGCAGGTCCAGCTTGAGTCCTGCCCGGAGCAACTCCTGCTTCACCAACTCGGCATCGTCGGGCGAGTCTTCGACCAGCAGGATGTGCAGTTCATTGCGCAAGGTCGGCCCCGGGAGAGGCTGCCGCCGCCATGCAGGGCAGGGTGAAATAGAAACTCGCTCCGCTGCCGCGTTGCGCGCGCCCCCAGATGCGCCCGCCGTGCGCGTGCATCACGCGCTGCACTTTGGCCAGCCCGGTGCCGCTGCCTTCGAATTCGGACTCGCCATGCAGGCGCTGAAACGGGCGAAACAGCTTGTCGGCGTATTTCTGCTCGAAGCCGGCGCCGTCGTCGCGCACGCAGACCGCCGCCACGCCGTCATCCGTCGCGCGGCCGAAGAAGATGTGCGCGACCTCGTTCCTGCAGGTGAATTTCCAGGCGTTGCCGAGCAGATTCTCCAGCGCCAGGCGCAACAGGCGCGCATCGCCCGTCACCGCGATGCCCGGCTCTATCGCGGTTTCGGCCCGGCGCGCCGGGGCTGCCGCCTGCAGTCCGGCGAGTATGTCCTCGGCCATGCGGCTCAAATCGACGTGCCCGGACTTGACGCCGCCTCGCGTCAGGCGCACCAATTGCAGCATCTCCTCCATCATCTGCGCGAGTCGCAAGCTTGCACGGTGGATGCGCTGCAGGTAGTCCTGACCGGTGGCATCGAGCTGTTCGGTGTACGGCGGCTGCAGCAGCAGCTGGCTGAAGCCCTCGATGCTGCGCAGCGGCGCGCGCAGGTCGTGGGACAGGGTGGCGCCGAACGCATCGAGCTCGCGCGCGCTTGCTTCGAGTTGCAGCCCGCAGCCGATCACGCGCTGTTCCAACTCGGCGTTGAACGCGCGCAGCGCCTGCTCGTCCTGGGCTGTGGTAGTCAAGAGGTTTCCGGCTTCCGTGCATTTGCGACAGTGCGGTCCTTATTATATCGCGCTGCGGCCGGCCCATGGCGCTTGCCTGTATCCGCTGTGGGTTTTGCCGCGGCATCGCGGGCCGGCGCCAGGACCGATCATCCGGTGCGGTGTTACCCCAATCCCGCCTGATGCGGCGCCGCCCTGGCCGTGCAACGAGCGTAACCCCGGCCGCAGCGTCTGCATTTGCCCAAACTGATCGCCTTTTCCGCCCTTTCTCCCGGGATTGTGCGCGCGCCGGCCTGATACCGTGATGAGGCGCAAAAAGAACCACGAACCACGAACCACGAACCACGAACCACCAACCACCAACCACTAACCACCAACCACCAACCACCAACCACGAAAACCACCTCGATGCGCGTGCCCACGGTGGCCGCAAACGGCGCGCGCAATCCGACGCAATGCATGCCGGATCGAACGGCAAGTGCAGGCGAACGGCGCCCGCATCCTGGCGCTCACTATAGGTAGCGGATGGACTGTGGCAGCGGTCGTGGCGCCGGCATTGCTCAAGTTCTTCCCCGCCGAGCCGATATACCTGGGGACGCTGGCCGTCGTGGCCTTGCGCTGGGCGGGGATACTGTTGCATGCGCTTGCCGTCGAGCGGCGCGCGGCAGGCGCATCCATTGCCGCAGCCGGCTGTGGCACGGCGCGATCGGCGTCCCGGGGCAGACGCGAGGTTTGCCGCGGGAGCTGGAACAGGCGATGGCGGTGAGTCCGGTGCGACCGGAGTTGACGCACGCAGGGGAAGTCGACCTGTTCTGATTTGTGACAAGAGCTGAGCGGAAGGAAGCAGCGTGGCTAAAAGCATACTCGCAGTCGATGATTCGGCCTCCATGCGGAGCATGGTGTCTTTTACGTTGAAAAGCGCGGGCTATGGGGTGATCGAGGCCGTGGACGGCGTGGATGCGCTGACCAAGGCCAAAACGACGACGATGAACCTGGTGCTGACCGACCATAACATGCCGCGCATGGACGGGCTGACGCTGGTGCGCTCGCTGCGCCAGCTTCCCGGCTATCGCACGGTGCCGATCCTGGTACTCACCACCGAGGCGGACGCCGAAATGAAAAGCCAGGGCAAGGCCGCGGGGGCTACGGGCTGGCTGGTCAAGCCGTTCGATCCGCAGCGCCTGATCGAGGTGGTGCGCAAGGTGCTCGGCTGAGCGCGGCGCGAGCGGGCCCATGCAATTCAAGCGATATGCAAGCAATGCGGAACATTGAGGATCAGCGATGAGCATCGACATGAGCCAGTTCTACCAGGTGTTTTTCGAGGAGTCGGCGGAACTGCTGGAGGAGATGGAGCGGCTGCTGCTCGAACTCGACGTGGCCGAGCCGGGCAAGGACGCGCTCAATGCGATTTTCCGCACCGCGCACTCGATCAAGGGCGGCAGCGCCACCTTCGGCTTCAACGAGATCACTGAAGCCACGCATATCCTCGAGTCGCTGCTGGACCGGCTGCGCAATGGCGAGTTGCCCGTGCGCGTCGAGATGGTGGATGTGTTCCTCAAGGCGGTCGATGTGATCAAAATGCAGCTTGCCGGCCGCCAGTTCGGCAGCGAGGTCGACGCGCAGGCGGTGGCGGAAATCTGTAGTCGGCTTGGCGAATTCGCCCAGGAGGGGCCAGCCAAGGTCGTCGTCCAGGCGAGCGCCGCGCAAGCTCCAAAGGCAGCCGCGGCGAGCACGCCGGCGCCGGCTGCGGATGGTGCGGAGCCGGTCGATCCGAGCCCGGAAAACCTGTTTGCGATCCTGACCGGAGCGAAAATTGCAGGGGCGCCAGCCGCAGCGGCAACGCCGGCGCCTGACGCGGCCACACCGGCGCCTGACGCGGCCACACCAGCGCAAGTCGCGGCCACACCGGCGCAAGTCGTGGCTACACCGGCGCGAGGCGCCGCCACACCGGCGCAAGGCGCCGCGGGCACGTCCGCTATCGACTCGTATGGATTCTTTACCGAAGAGGCGGCGGCCCACGCGGCGGCGCAGGCGGCGGCGCCTAAGCCGGCCGGCGGCCAGGATCGCGGCAGACGGGTGAGCGACGTGGCAGGCGCGCCGCCGCCGGGGCGCGGGCGCCGCGCCGGCGACCGTGTCGATAGCGAAGCCACTTCGATCCGCGTCGGCGTCGAAAAAGTCGATCAGCTCATCAACCTGGTAGGCGAACTGGTGATTACCCAGGCGATGCTGGCGCAGACCGCGTCGCACATGGATACGGCATTGTACGAGGCGCTGCGCACCGGGATGGCGCAGCTCGAGCACAACACGCGCGACCTGCAGGAATCGGTCATGTCGATTCGCATGATGCCGATCTCGTTCGTGTTCAGCCGCTTCCCGCGCGTGCTGCGCGACCTTGCCGGCACGCTCGGCAAGCAGGTCGAACTGAAGACGGTGGGCGAGAGCACCGAACTCGACAAGGGGCTGATCGAGAAAATAGCCGATCCGCTCAACCACCTGGTGCGCAACAGCCTCGATCACGGCATCGAGTCACCGCAAGAGCGCCTGGCAACTGGCAAACCGGCCATGGGAACCATCACGCTGCGCGCGTTCCACCAAGGCGGCAACGTCGTCATCGAGGTGAGCGACGACGGCGCCGGGCTCAACCGGGCAAAGATTTTGGCCAAAGCGCGCGAGCGCGGGCTGGCGGTGTCGGAGGACATGCCGGATCAGGACGTGTGGCAACTTATCTTCGAAGCCGGCTTTTCCACCGCCGATGCGGTCACTGCGGTCTCGGGCCGCGGCGTCGGGATGGACGTGGTGAAACGCAATATTTACGCCATGGGCGGACGCGTCGAGATCGATTCGGCGCTGGGCGTCGGTACCCGCATTTCGATACGGCTGCCGCTGACCCTGGCAATTCTGGACGGCATGTCGGTTTCGGTGGGCCAGGAGATATTCATCGTTCCTCTCACTTTCATCGTCGAATCCCTGCAGCCGGCAAAGGACGACATCAAGACCATCGCCGGCATGGGCACGGTGGTGCACGTGCGCGGCGAGTACCTGCCGGTGGTCGCGCTGTACCAGGTTCTGAACGTGCGGCCGAAGGTCGCAGAATTCGAGCGCGGCATCATGGTCATCGTGGAATCCGAAGGCGCGAAGAGCGCGATGTTCGTCGACGGCCTGCTCGGACAGCACCAGGTGGTGATCAAGAGCCTGGAATCGAACTACCGCAAGGTCCCGGGCGTGTCGGGCGCGACCATCATGGGCGACGGCAAGGTCGCGCTGATTCTCGATGTCGAGGCGCTGATGCGCAGGTCGTTGCGGGAAGAGGCGCGCCATGCCGCGTAAAGCCGGTTTCGAGTTCGCGGCCGGCGCGCCGCAATGACCAATATCGACCGAGCCCGGTGCGCGGCGCGGACGTCGCACGGCCAATTCATCGGGATTGGGCGAATCGATTATGCAAGGAGCGAATGACATGAGCGAAGCAGCGCAAGCCGCCGCCGGCGCGGCGAAGCCGGCGATCGGGGCGAGCGCCGAGCGGCAGGAATTCCTGACCTTCACGCTGGGCAAGGAGGAATACG
>JBQMQE010000153.1:0-11047 GCA_052172655.1 Burkholderiales bacterium | reverse complement strand
AATAATAGCTGTTGCATTACATCACGTCACATCACGTCGTATCCACCATAAAACCGGCTGGTAGCTGAGCTGGGTTCTAGTCGAAGTTTCTTATAGTTCGAGCGGCATTTTTAGAGCCGTTTCAAGTAACTAGATATTGCAAGTATTTGTTTGGAAGAAGGTTCTCGTTTGAGCCGCGCTCGCTTAATTGCTTGCGCGAAACGCGAGCCGACTTGGCAGCACGGACGCTCGCTCCATTTATAATCGGGGCAAGCGTTGCTACGACTGCGTCACGCGCTAAGGTGATTCAGCCTGCGTGGTACACTTTTTTGTAAGGGAGGTAGCACATGGACAACCTGAAACAGTTTGCCGTGCGAATATACGCGCTAACAGCCGTATTTTTGCACAACGGCTTTGCCGCGTTCGGGGCGGTCGTAGCCATCGCATTGCTGATGGGCGCGCGCCCGGTTGTGGATCAGGGTGTCCAGTCCGGACCTGCGTCCGCGGCAATCGGCACCATTCGCCACGACGGCATTTCCCTGCTCGTGCCGGCTGCAAATACCGATAACCCGGAGTACCGCGCCCTCGCCGTGTATCTCGCGCGCAGGTACAAAGTGGCGCAGGAGGCGACAGAACAGCTGGTTGGGGCGGCGCATGAGGCCGGCAGCCGCACGGGTGTGGACCCGTTGCTGATTCTGGCGGTGATGGCGGTCGAATCGAGCTTCAACCCTATCGCCGAGAGCGTCATGGGCGCCAAGGGCCTGATGCAGGTGATGCCCAAGTACCACCAGGACAAGCTCAACGCGCACGGCGGCGAAGATGCGGTGTTTGATCCTATGACGAACATAATGGTTGGCGCGCGCATTCTCAAGGACGCGGTGCGCCGTGGCGGTGGTCTGATGCCTGGACTGCAGCTCTACAACGGGGCGTTCGGCGACGAGCGCCAACAGTATGCGCAGAAAGTGATGGCCGTAAAAGAGCGCCTGCAACAGATGCTCAAGCGTTCCCGGCCCCGGACGGCTGCGTAAGGTTCATTGGAAGATGAGGGGAGGTATCCCCTCATGCTCGCCTAATTCAAGGGCCGTTTTGGTAATTCTGAGACGGCCTGTCAGGGCACGCGCCCGGTGCCCGGCTCAAGGCCTGAGGTTGCCGGCCAGTCTAGCCGTGCAGAAATTTTCGCAGCCGGCGAACGCCTTCCTGCAAATCGCTCATTGAACGGGTATAGGCGAAACGTACATAGCGCTCGGCCTGATACGCGCCGAAATCCTTGCCCGGCGTGATCGCCACGCCGGCAAGGTCGAGCAAGTCCAGGGCGAACTTTCCGCTGTCCGGGGCAAGGCGCTCTATCCCGGCATAAACGTAAAACGCGCCTTCCGGGGTCACCGGAATGGAGAATCCCAGTTCGCGTAGCGCAGGTACCAGATAATCGCGTCGCCGCCTGAATTCGGCGCGGCGCTCCTCCAGGATTGCGGTCGTTTCCGCGGAAAACGCGGCGATGCCGGCGTACTGGGCCGGCGCCGACGGGCAGATAAAGGCGTTCTGGGCGAAAGTCTCGACCTCGCGCACGTGCTCCTGCGGCACGACCAGCCAGCCGAGACGCCAGCCGGTCATGCTGAAATACTTGGAAAAGCTGTTCACCACAAATATGCGGTCGGAGTGAGCGAGCGCGCTGGCGAACTCGCTCGCATAGGTGAGGCCCTGATAGATCTCGTCGACGATCGCCACCCCGCCGCGCGCATGCACCGCCTCGATAATGGCCTGCATTTCGGCGGGCGCAATCATGGTTCCGGTAGGGTTGGATGGCGAGGCGATGAGCACGCCGCGCGTATTCTCCGACCAGTTGGCCTCGATCAGCTCGCGCGTCAGTTGGTACTGTGTCTGCGGCCCGACCGGGATGCTTTTTACCCGGCCTTCGAAAAAGCGCACGAAGTGGCGGTTGCAGGGATAGGCCGGGTCGGGCATCAGGATCTCGTCGCCGGGATTGACCAGCAGGCCGGTCGCGATCAACAGCGCGCCCGAGGCGCCGGCCGTGACCGCGATGCGCGAGGCCGGCACTTCCAGCCGATAGCGCTCGCGATAGTGGCGCGAGATCGCCTGGCGCAGCAGCGGCATACCGAGTGCCGAGGTGTAGTGGATCGGGCTCTGCTGCAACGCCTCGATGCATGCGGCGATCACCGGATCGGGCGCAGTGAAGTCGGGCTCGCCGATCTGCATCTGGACGATATGCTCACCCTGCGCCTCCAGTTCCTTGGCGCGATTCCATATTTCCATCACTTGGAAGGGCTGGATTTCGGCCATTCTGCGGGCGAGCGACATGGTTTGCATTATGACATCAGTCAGGCGTGTGGTTCGAATGGATTTGCCAAATTCAGGCGATTGTCCACGCGCCGGCCGTTCGCGCCGCGCCGACCGCCTGCGTTAGCGTTCCACCTACCGCGGGACTATAATCTGGCGCTCCGATCGCAAGTTTCACACCCAGGAAATATCATGGAAGACCAACTGCGCAAGGCCGCCCTCGACTATCACCGCTTGCCCAAGCCGGGCAAGATTTCGGTGACCCCGACCAAGGGATTGGTGAACCAGCACGACCTCGCCCTGGCTTATACGCCCGGCGTGGCGATTGCGTGCGAGGAAATCGTGCGCGATCCGACGCAAGCGCGCAACCTGACCGCGCGCGGCAACCTGGTCGGCGTCGTCACCAACGGCACGGCGGTGCTCGGGCTGGGCGCGATCGGACCGCTCGCCTCCAAGCCGGTGATGGAAGGCAAGGCGGTGCTGTTCAAGAAGTTCGCCGGCATCGACTGCTTCGACATCGAGGTGAACGAACTCGATCCGGTCAAGCTGGTGGAGGTGATCGCGGCGCTGGAGCCCACGTTCGGCGGCATCAACCTCGAGGACATCAAGGCGCCGGAGTGCTTTTACGTCGAGAAAATGTTGCGCGAGCGCATGAAGATACCGGTGTTCCACGACGACCAGCACGGCACTTCCATCATTGTCGGCGCGGCGATTCTCAACGGCCTGCGCGTGGTCGGCAAGGACATCGACAAGGTGAAGCTCGTGGTCTCGGGCGCGGGCGCTGCGGCGCTGGCCTGCCTCGATCTGCTGGTGAATCTCGGCCTGGCGATGGAAAACATCTGGGTCTCCGACATCAAGGGCGTGGTGTACGCGGGGCGCAAGGAGGAAATGGACCCGAACAAGGCGCGTTATGCGAAGAAGACGGACGCGCGCACCCTGGGCGAAATCATCGGCGGCGCCGACGTGTTCCTGGGCCTTTCGGCAGGCGGCGTGCTCAAGCCGGAGATGGTGAAGAAGATGGCGCCGAAGCCGCTCATACTCGCGCTCGCCAATCCGGAGCCGGAAATCCAGCCTGAACTGGCGAAGGCCGCCCGGCCTGACGCGGTCATCGCCACCGGCCGTTCGGATTTCCCTAACCAGGTGAACAATGTCCTGTGCTTCCCGTTCATTTTCCGCGGCGCGCTCGACGTGGGCGCTACCACCATCAACGAGGCGATGAAGCTCGCCTGTGTGCATGCCATTGCAGACCTCGCGATGGCCGAGCAGTCCGACATAGTCGCCGTCGCCTATGGCGAGAAGAACGTCGCCTTCGGGCCGGAATACCTTATCCCTAAACCCTTCGATCCGCGCCTGATCATCAAGATTGCGCCGGCGGTGGCCAAGGCGGCGATGGACTCGGGCGTGGCCACGCGCCCGATCGCCGATTTCGAGTTGTATGCGCAGCAGTTGAGCGAATTCGTTTATCACTCCGGTTTGCTGATGAAGCCGGTATTTTCGGCGGCCAAGGCGGCGCAGAAAAAACGCATCGTGCTGGCCGAGGGCGAGGATGAGCGCATCCTGCGGGCGACGCAGGTGATCGTGGATGAGCGGTTGGCGCGGCCTATTCTGATCGGCCGGCCGGCGGTGATCGAGCGGCGCCTGGAGCGCTTCGGACTGCGCATCAAGCCCGGTGCGGATTTCGACCTGATCAATCCGGAGAACGACCCGCGCTATCGTGACTACTGGGAGGAATACCACCGGCTCGCCGAACGCCGCGGCGTGTCGCAGCATTACGCGCAGATCGAGATGCGCCGTCGCCTCACCCTCATCGGCGTCATGATGATGCACCGCGGCGCGGCCGACGGCATGCTCTGCGGCACCTTCGGCACACATGCGCTGCACCTGCACTATGTCGATCAGGTCATCGGCCTGCGCCCTGGCGTGAAAAACTACTATGCCATGAACGTGCTGTTGCTGCCCAAGCGCACCGTGTTCATCTGCGACACCTACGTGAATTTCGACCCGAACGCGGAGCAGGTGGCCGAGATGGCGGTGCTGGCGGCGGAGGAGATACGCCGCTTCGGCATCATACCCAAGGCGGCGCTGCTGTCGCATTCGAGTTTCGGTACCAGCGACCAGCCCACGGCGTTGAAGATGCGCGCGGCGCTGGCGCTGATCCAGGCGCGCGCACCGGAGCTCGAAATCGACGGCGAGATGCACGGCGATGCGGCGCTGTCCGAGGACGTGCGCCGCGCCGCGTTCCCGCACTCGCGCCTGAAGGGTGACGCCAATCTGCTGCTCATGCCCACGGTGGATGCGGCCAATATTGCCTTCAATCTGCTCAAGATGGCGGCCGGAGACGGCATCGCGATCGGCCCGATCCTGCTCGGTTCGGCCAAGCCGGTACACATCCTCACGCCGTCGGCGACGGTGCGGCGCATCGTTAACATGGCAGCATTGACGGTGGTGGACGCGAACGCGGCGCGCAGCCAGCTGCAGTTGCTCTAGCATTCGAATGGAACGGGCCAAACCCCGAGCAGGCCTGATTCTCACCGGCGGCGGCGCGCGCGCGGCCTACCAGGCGGGGGTACTCAAGGCGATCCGCGATTTGCTGCCCGACCAGGCGAAGAATCCGTTTCCCATACTGTGCGGCACCTCGGCCGGCGCCATCAACGCTGCGGTGCTGGCGATCCACGCCGACGATTTCCGCCGCGGCGTGGGCTACCTGCTGGAGGTGTGGGAGAATTTCCACGTGGAAAATGTCTATCGCGCCGATCCCTGGTCCATGCTCAAGACCAGCGCCCGCTGGTTCGCCTCGATGCTGTGGATCAAACGCAACAGCCCGGCGTCGCTGTTCGACAATACGCCGATACGCGAGACGCTGGAGAGGACCCTGGATTTCGGGCGCATCCAGAAGAACATCGACAACGGCGCGCTCTATGCCGTTTCGGTTACCGCTTCGGGCTATTCCTCCGGGGAGAATGTCACTTTCTATCAGGGTGGACCCGGGCTCGAGGCCTGGGAGCGCACCCAGCGGATAGGCGCGGCCACCACGCTCGATGTCGATCACCTCATGGCTTCTTCGGCGCTGCCCTTCCTTTTTCCTGCGGTGAAGCTCAATCGCGAATACTTTGGCGACGGCTCGATCCGCCAGATCGCGCCGATCAGCCCGGCGCTGCACCTGGGCGCGGACCGCGTGCTGGTAGTCGGCACCGGGCGAGCGCAGACCGAGGCGGCGCGGGTGCGCTCCAATCTCTATCCGTCGATTGCGCAGATTGCCGGCCACGCGCTTGACAGCATTTTCATCGACGGGCTGGCGGTGGACCTTGAGCGGCTGCGGCGCATCAACCGCACGGTCAGCTTGATTCCGGAGGACAAACGGCTCGAGGCCGGAGTGCACCTGCGCCCGGTCAAGGTGCTGATGATCGCGCCGAGCGAGTCGATCGCGCGCATCGCCGGCCGGCACGTGCAGGAGCTGCCGTGGACGCTGAAATTCGTCCTGAGCGGCATCGGCGCGATGAACCGCCGCGGCTCCAGCCTCGCGAGCTACCTGCTGTTCGAGCAGACCTATTGCCGCGCCCTCATCGATCTGGGCTATCGGGACACCTTCGCCCAGCGCGACGCGGTGCTGGAGTTCCTTGGAGTGGGCCAATGAATTGTACGTGGCGACCTGAATCGCATCCTCTTGGTTGCTCGGTTGCTCGGTTGCTCGGTTGCGATGCTGCGCGGAGGAGAAGCCGTCCGGGCGGATTCTCGACCTTGGATAAAACCCTGCGCTGTCCTTGCGTTTGTCCATAACCGCGCGCAGCGCGCGAATCCGCTTCCGGCTGGTGCGGCTTAGGATTAAACTCCCGATTCCCCATCGCCTGCCGAGGTGCCGCCATGTCCGAACCGCTGCCGGATCCGTTTGAGTTCTTGAAAAAGCTGTGGAACCCGATGGGATTGCCCATGCCGGGGATGGTGGCGCCCACGCTCGACATCGACGCCGTTGAAAAGAAGATCGCCGACCTGAAATCGGTGGAGAACTGGCTCAATCTCAATCTCAACATGCTGCGGCTGTCGATCCAGGGACTGGAGATGCAGCGAAACACGCTGGCGGCGATGAAGGCAATGCAGTCGGCGCCGGCAGACGCCGCCGCGCAGGCAGGCAAGAATTCGTTCCCCGATCCCGCCGCCTGGTGGAACATGATGCAGGCGGCGGCCGCGAGCGCTGCGGCCGCCAAGCCGGCTGAGGCGAAACCGGCAGAGGCTGCGCCGACCAAGTCCAAGCCCAAATAGGAAGCAGCACTCCCCATCGCGTGCGGCGCCTGCGCCTTGTCTGAATCGAGGCGGATTTTTTGTTGTAACATGACAGTGCGTTCGGATTCGCCCGCAGTGGCCTTTGCGCAACCCATCCGTATATTTCCGTGGTTCAACTTCTTGTTGGGAACAGAACATGTCAAAAGCGATCCGATTGCATATACAAGGCGGCCCTGAAGTCATGCTGTGGGAGGACATCGAGGTGGGCGAGCCCGGACCGGGTCAGGCGCGCGTGCGCCATAATGCCTGCGGCCTGAATTACATCGACGTTTATCACCGCTCCGGCCTGTACCCGCTGCCGATGCCCAGCGGCATCGGCATGGAAGCAGCCGGCGTGGTCGAGGCGGTGGGCGAGGGCGTGATCAATGTCAAGAAAGGCGAACGCGTGGCCTATGCTTCCGGGCCGGTGGGCGCCTATGCGGAAGTGCGCTTGATGGCCGCCGACCGCCTGGTGAATCTTCCGGACGGAATCTCCTTCGAGCAGGGCGCGGCGATGATGTTGCAGGGCATGACCACGCAATATCTGCTCAAGCGCACCTACAAAGTCCAGCCCGGTGACACCATCCTCATCCACGCGGCTGCCGGCGGCGTGGGACTGATCGCCTGCCAGTGGGCGAAGGCGCTGGGCGCGACGGTGATCGGCACCGTCGGCTCGGACGAGAAGGCGGCGCTGGCGAAAGCGCACGGCTGCGACCACCCGATTGTCTATACGCGCGAGAATTTCACGCAGCGGGTGAAAGAGATCACCGGCGGCGCTCTTCTGCCGGTGGTGTACGATTCGATCGGCAAGGACACGTTCGTCGGGTCGCTCGACTGCCTGCGCCCGCTCGGCATGATGGTGAGCTTCGGCAACGCTTCGGGGCCGACCCCACCCTTCGACTCGAGCATGCTCGCCTCGCGCGGATCGCTGTTTTTCACGCGGCCGAGCCTGGTGCATTACACGGCCAAGCGCGAAGACCTGGTGACCTCGGCCAAGGACCTGTTCGACATCGTCCTGTCGGGCAAGGTAAAGATCGAGGTGCGGCAGCGCTATGCGCTCAAGGACGCGGCGCAGGCGCAGCGCGATCTGGAAGCGCGCAAGACCACCGGATCCACGATTCTAATCCCCTGAGCGAAGCCGGCGGGACAGAGGATGATTTTCGAGCTGCGCCAATACCGGCTCAAACCCGGCCAGCGCGAACGCTGGGTCAAGTGGATGGAAGAAAAAATCATTCCCTACCAGGTGTCCCTGGGGGTGACGGTTCTGGGCAGTTTCATCGCCGAGGACGATCCGGACCTGTATGTCTGGATTCGCCGATTCGACAGCGAACAGGAGCGCCAGCGCCTGTACGCAGAGATGTACGAGAGCCCGACTTGGATCAACGAGATCAAACCAGTCAACGACGGCATGATCATCCGCGAGAAGATCCAGGTGACGCGGATGCTGGCCACGCCCGGATCGGTGATCCAGTAGCAACGGGCCGGTCCGGTGAAGATTGGCCTTGTCAGGGTGCTAAGGAAATCTTTTGAGCAGTCGCTTACATTCAGCCGCCGGCATTGCTGCCGGCGGAATTCAAGCAGTGCATCAAATCAACGGGGAGAAGAACTATGAAGCTTAAATGCTTGGCCGCGGCTTTCGCCTTGGCCATTGCCGCCAGCGGCGGCGCAATCGCGCAGACCAAGCTGAAGTTCGCGCACGTCTACGAGGTATCCGAACCCTACCAGACGGCAGCGGTGTGGGCGGCGGGGGAAATCGCCAAGCGCACCAACAACCGCTATAGCGTTGAGGTGTTCCCGGCTTCGCAGCTGGGAAAGGAAAGCGACATCAATCAGGGCCTCACCCTGGGCACGGTCGACATGATCTACACCGGTCAGCTGTTCGCCGGCCGCAACTACGGTCCGATCAACATCGGCGGCGCGCCATTCATGTTCCGCGACTTCAACCATTGGAAGAAATTCTCCACGTCCAAGCTGTTCGACGAATTGTCCGACGGCTACGCGAAGGCGACCGGCGGCAACAAGGTGGTGGCGATCACCTATTATGGCGAGCGTCACGTCACCGCCAACAAGGCGATCAATAAGCCTGCGGACATGAAGAACCTGAAAATCCGCGTGCCCGACGCGCCGCTGTATAACCTGTTCCCGCGCGCGGTCGGCGCCAATCCGACGCCGATCGCCTTTGCCGAGGTGTATCTTGCGCTGCAGAACAAGACGGTAGATGCGCAGGAAAATCCGCTGCCGACCATCGAAGCCAAGAAATTCTACGAGGTACAGACGCACATCAACCTCACCGGACATATCACCGATGCGCTGCTGACCATTATTGGCGCGCCGCTGTGGGCAAAGCTTTCCGACGCCGACAAGAAGACCTTCACCGCGGTGTACCGCGAGGCCGCGGCGCGCGCCACTGCCGAGATCATCGAGTCGGAGAAGAAGCTCGCGGTCGATTTCGCCAAGCGCGGCAACATCGTGGTCAAGGTCGACCGCAAGCCGTTTATCGCTGCAGTACAAAAATACTACAAGGAAGGCAAGTTGCCGGAAGGCGGTCCGCTGCCCTGGCCCAAAGACGTCTACGACAAACTGCAGGCGATCAAGTGATGCGCGTGTAGAGGGGGCAATCCCGGCTGAAACCGGGATCGGGAACACCGAATGCCGCGGCTTGCCGCGGCATTCGGTTTTAGCGCCGCCAAAACCGGTCCAATGTCCGGTCTGGTTCTTCTGGTTTCGCGCTAAAATTGCACCATGCTGTCTGAACTAGCCGAACTGAGGGAAATGCGCGGCCCGGCTGCCGAAGCCTGGCTGCGCCGGCGCTTTGCGGCCGGCCGCGCGGTGACGCCTATCGCCACGGGGGATGGCCATTTGTGGCGCCCGGCCGAGGAACTGCGGCCCGCGGCGGTGCTGGTGCCGGTGGTGAGGCGCGCGCCCGGGCTGACAATCCTGCTCACGCAGCGTACCGACCACCTGTACGATCACGCCGGCCAGATCAGCTTTCCGGGGGGGCGCAGCGAAGCCCACGATGAAACGCCCGCAGCGACAGCCCTGCGCGAAACGTTCGAGGAAATCGGCTTGCCGCACTCCCATGTCGAAGTACTGGGTTTGCTGCCCGAATACACCACGGTCACCGGGTACCGCGTCACCCCGGTGGTCGGATTGGTGAGTTCACCGCCGACATTGAGCCTGGACGCATTCGAGGTGGCGGAGGCGTTCGAGGTGCCGTTGGCGTTCTTTCTCGATCCCGGCAACCATCAGCGCAACACGCTTCAGTATCAGGGCCGCACTCGGCATTACTACGCCATGCCTTATGAGCAGCGCTATATCTGGGGCGCGACTGCGGGAATGCTGATGAACCTGTATGCGTTTCTGACCGCGTAACAGCTTGTTTCAGAGTGAGAGGATCGCTCCCCTCATACCGCCCCAACCGGACAAACCAAGCAAAGCGCCTCCGGCGGAGTGCGTATAATATCCTGGTGCCTGTCTCGCGCCATCGCCTAAGAGTGCCGCCTTCCTGATGAGCCTTATCTCACTGATCATCGCCCTGCTGCTCGAGCAGTGGCGCCCGCTCGCCGATCGCAAGGACCTGGTGTCCCGGGCCGTGCGATTCGCCGACTTTTTGCAGCGGCACTTCAATGCCGGCGAACGCGCGCACGGAGCGATCGCCTGGGTGCTGGGCGTGGTGCCGGCAATGCTGCTGGCGCTCCTGGCTTACTACCTGCTCTATCGACTGTCGCCGCTGCTGGCCGTGGCCTTCAACGTGCTCATACTCTACGTGACCATGGGGTTTCGCCATGTAGGCCACTATTTTACCGACATTCATTGGGCGCTCAAAAACGGTGACCTGGATGAGGCGCGTGCGATCCTGGGCCAATGGCGCGGCGCGAGCTGCGAGCGGCTGAATGCGGAGGAGGTGGCCCGCCTCACCATCGAGGAGGCGCTGGTGGCTTCATACCAGCACGTGTTCGCGGTGGTGTTCTGGTTCGTGCTGTTGCCTGGGCCGATCGGGGCGATACTCTACCGCATGTCGTCGTTCCTGCACCGGCGCTGGGCCGATCGCAGCGACACCGAACTGGCGGCGTTCGGCGACTTCGCCGGCCAGGTATTCCGGCTGCTCGACTGGGCGCCGGCGCGACTGACCGGGATTGCCTTTGCCGTCGTCGGTGATTTCGAGGACGCTGCCTATTGCTGGCGCTCGCAGGCGGCGAAGTGGCCCGATCCCTCCCTCGGCGTCGTGCTTGCCAGCGGTGCCGGCGCCATGGGCGTACGACTGGGCATGCCTTTTCTTTCAGAGTCGAGTTCGGTCGACCGGCCGGAACTGGGCCTAGGCGATGACGCCGACGTCGGTTTTCTCGACAGCACTATCGGGCTGGTCTGGCGCGCGCTGGTCGTAATCCTGTTCATATTGCTGTTGCTCGCAATTGCGCGGGCGCTGAGCTAGCAGCGCGGGCGAGGGCGCGCAGCAGCCCGCGCGGTCCCAAGGCGCGCGCGCTGGTCGTAAACTCCGGCAACTCCAACGCCTTCA
>JBQMQE010000152.1:0-11103 GCA_052172655.1 Burkholderiales bacterium | reverse complement strand
CCAAAGCAGACGCCGAGGATCTCCCGGTCTATGCTGTTTTTCAATGCCTTAATACCGCTTGACAAAAATGGCGTCGCGGCGATTTCTCGTCTCTAGTCTTGTCGGAGCGGGCGCGGCGCAATATTCCTGCTTTCGCCCGGGCGTCGCGCACGCTCGCCTTTACGTCCCGTGAATCGGCAGGGAGCAGCCCGTCACGGGGACGTTTCGGCCATCTGTGCCGTGTTGCGGCTGCGCCGCCCGGCAATCCTCTCGCTGAAGCCATCCAGGTAGAGATAGATGACCGGCGTGATGTAGAGCGTCAGGAACTGGGAGAACAGCAGCCCGCCCACCACTGCCAGGCCGAGCGATTGCCGGCCCTCCCCGGTCGCGCCCAATCCTAGCGCGATCGGCAAGGTCCCCAGAAGCGCCGCCATGGTGGTCATCATGATCGGCCGGAAGCGCACCAGGCAGGCTTCGTAGATGGCTTCTCCGGGCGTCCTGTTGCGCATGCGCCGCGCTTCCAAGGCAAAGTCGATCATCATGATCGCATTCTTCTTCACGATCCCGACCAGCATGATGATGCCGACGTAGGCGTAGATGTCGAGTTCCCGGTGGAACAGCGCGAGCGTGAGCAGTGCGCCTAGCCCGGCGGTGGGCAGGCCGGAGAGTATGGTGAGCGGATGAATATAGCTTTCGTACAGGATGCCAAGGACGACGTAGATCACGAACACCGCCATGGCGAGCAGGATGCCCATGCCGGTGATCGAAGACTGGAACGCCTGCGCGGCGCCCTGGAAGCTTCCGCTGAGCGTATCGGGCACGCCCATGTCCGCTTGCGCTTTCTGTATGGCTGCGATAGCCGTGGACAGCGATACGCCCGGCGCCAGGTTGAAGGAAATCGTCACCGCGGGCACCTGGCCCTGGTGATTGACCGTGAGCGGGGATACGCCGTGCGTAAGCCGCGTCACCGTGTCCAGGGGCACCAAGGCGCCGCTCGCAGAACGGATGTGCAGCAGGGAAAGCGCCGCCGGGTCCGATTGGTATTGCGGTTCCACTTCCATTACCACCCAGTATTCGTTGGTCGGCGTGTAGATGGTCGAAACCTGGCGCTGGCCGTAGGCCGTGTACAGCGCATCCTCGATCTGCGCCGGCGTGACCCCCAGGGCCGCCGCCTTGTTGCGGTCGATTTGCACCGAAACCTTCGGGTTCGCGATCTGCAGGTCGCTGGTGACGTCCTGCAGCCCGGGGACGGAGCGCAGTTTGGCCTCGATGCGGGGCGCCCAGTGAAACAGCTCTTTGGTGTCGGCTTCCTGCAGGGTGTACTGGTACTGGCTCTTGGTCAGATGGCCGCCGATGCGGATCGCCGGAACGTTTTGCAGGAACACCTTCATCCCCGGTATCGAGGTCAGTTTCGGCCGCAATTCCTGGATGATCCGGTCGGCATCGGACCGCTGATCGCGCGGTTTCAGCAGTATGAACATGCGGCCGAGGTTGAGCGTCTGGCTCGAACCGCTGGTGCCGATGAAGGACATGACGGAGGCGATGTTGGGGTCCGCGCGCACGATGGCTGCCGCTTGCCGCTGCTTCTCGACCATGGCATCAAAGGAGATGTCCTGGGCCGTCTCGGTGAACGCAAACAGCTGCCCGGTGTCGCCGCTGGGCAGGAACCCCTTGGGCATGGCGACAAACATCCAGCCCGTCGCGACGATCACCAACATGAACACAAGCATGGCGAGCCGCCCGTGCCCGAGCACCCAGCGCAGACTGCGGTCGTAGCCGTTCTTCCAGGCATCGAAGAACGCCTCCCCCATGCGGTACAGGCGGCCATGTTCGGCCTGCTCCCAGGGCGTCAGTATGCGCGAGCAGAGCAAGGGGGTGAGGGTCAGGGAAACGAAGCCCGACACCAGCACCGCCACCATGATAGTGACGGCGAACTCGTGCAGCAGCCGCCCCAGTATTCCACCCATGAAGAAAATCGGGATGAACACCGCCACCAGCGACAGCGTCATCGACAGCACGGTGAAGCCGATCTCCTGCGCCCCCTTGAGGGTGGCCTGCATTGCACTTTCGCCCATCGCCATGTGCCGGGCGATGTTCTCCAGCACCACGATCGCGTCGTCGACGACGAAGCCGACGCAAAGGGTTAGCGCCATCAGGGAGATGTTGTCCACGCTGAAGCCGAGCAGGTACATCGCCGAGAACGTGCCGACGATGGACATCGGCAGCGCCAGGCTGGGAATGACGGTGGCCGGGCCGTTGCGCAGAAACAGGAAGATCACCATCACCACCAGCGACAGCGAGACCATGAGCGTGAACTTGACCTCGGATACCGATTCGCGGATCGATATTGAGCGGTCGTACATGACATTGATCTGGATGCCGGGGGGAACCTGGGCACGAAAGGCGGGCAGCAGCGCGCGCAGCGCGTCGACCAATTCCACCGTGTTGGTGCCGGGCTGGCGCTGGATCGCAAGAACGATGGTGCGCTGGTTGTTGTACCAGGCCGCGACCTTGTCGTTCTCCACGCTGTCGATTACCCGGCCGAGCTGCGCCAGGCGCACCGGCGCGCCGTTGCGGTAGGCGACGATGATCGGCCGGTATGCGGCTGCGTTCTTGAGCTGGCCGGTCGCCTCGACCGTAAACGCACGCCGCTTGCCGTACAGCGTCCCGGTGGGCTTGTTCACGTTCTGACTGCTGATCGCCTGCTGCACTTCGTCGATGCCGATACCCCGGCTGGCGAGCGCGTTGGGATCGAGCTGCACGCGCACCGCATATTTCTGCGAGCCGTACACCAGCACTTGCGCGACGCCGCTGATGGTGGAGATGCGCTGCGCCATCATGGTTTCCGCGTACTCGTCCACCGCCGACAGCGGCAGGGTGGCGGAGGTCAGGGCGAGATAGAAAACCGGGGAGCCGGCCGGGTTGGACTTGCGAAACGCAGGCGGAGTGGTCATTTCCGGCGGCAGTTGCCGCAGCGCCGAGGCGATGGCCGATTGCACGTCCTGCGCCGCAGCATCGATGTCGCGGTCGAGCGAGAACTGCAGCGTAATCTGGGTGGTGCCCTGGGCGCTGGTCGAGGTCATGGAGTCGAGCGCCGCAATGGTGGAGAACTGCTTCTCCAGCGGCGTGGCCACGGCCGCAGCCATGGTTTCGGCGCTCGCGCCGGGCAGGCTGGCGCTCACCGAGATCGTGGGGAAATCGACGTTCGGCAGATCGGATACCGGCAACAGGCGATAGGCGATGATCCCGAATACCAGTATCGAGATCATCACCAGCCCGGTCATCACCGGCCGCCGGACAAACGGTTCGGATATATTCATCGGTTTTTGCTTTCCCGATTCGCCGCCGGATGGTTGTTCGACGCGCTAACCATTCGGGACGGCTGCCGCGGCCGCCTTGATCGACACCAGGGTGCCCGGCAGCAGCCGCGATTGGCCGTCGACGACCACCTTCTCGCCGCCTTCGAGGCCTTTGGCGATCAGCGTCTCCTCGCCGGCGCTGCGCTCGACCTGTACCCTGCGCATCTGCGCGCGAGAGGCCGCCTCGACGATGAAGACGTAGGAGCCCTCGGGACCCATCTGCACCGCTTCGGACGGGACGACCACGGCGTTGCGCTGTTCGCCGAGGGTGACGGCGGCGCTGACGAATTGTCCCGGCCACAGCGACGCATCCTTGTTGGGAACGCTGGCGCGCAGCTTGATCGTGCCGGTGGCGACGTCCACGGTGTTGTCGATGAACGCCAGCGTGCCGGCGACATGCACCAGCGTGCCGTCGCCGCCGGCGGCGCTGAGGTCCACCGCGGCCGGACCGGCGCGCAGGGCCGCGCGAATCTGCGGCAAAAACTGTTCCGGCACCGCAAAGTTGACGTAGATCGGAGTCAGCTGGTTGATGACCACCAAGGGGTTGGTGTCGTTGGCCTTCACCAGGTTTCCTTGCGGGATCATGATCTTTCCGGCGCGGCCGCTGATCGGGGCGCGAATGGTGGCGAACTCCACCTGGAGTCTGGTGCTTTCGACCGCTGCGTGGTCTGCGTCGACATTGGCCTGGGCGCTGTCCAGATTTGTCTTGTACTGCGCATAAGCGTCCTGCGATATGAATTTCTTCTGCAGCAAATCCTGGTAGCGCTTGTCCTGCTCCTGTGCATGTGCAAGCTGCGCCAGGTCGCTGGCCAGCTTCGCCTGCGCCTGTTTCAACTGGGCGATCGCCGGCCGCGGGTCGATCTCGAACAGGATTTGTCCCTGCTTGACCTGGGCGCCATCGCGGAAATCGACCTTCATGATCTGGCCGTCGATACGCGACTTGACCGCGACCGTGGCCAGCGATTCGACATTGCCGATGCCTTGCGCGCGCACAGGCACCGTCTTGCGCAGAACATCGGCGACGACCACCGGCACGGTTTGCGTGGCTGCGCTTGCGGCCTTGCTTTCGGCAGAGGAATGATCCACGGAGCATGCGCCGAGCGCGGTCGCCGCAACCATGGCGATCACCAGGTTGGCAATAATGCCGAGACTTCGATGGGTTCGCAGTGCTTGTATGAGATTTTCAATATTCCGGATGAGGACGCGCAGCCCGTCCCACATTAAAGCCGTGCAGCAACAGGCATCTGCATAGAATAAAACGAAACAAGAAGGTTTAGACCGGGGTTACAAAAAGTTACAAAAGGGCAGGCAGTATCTGGCCAGCAGGCGATGAAATCAGGTTCTTTCGCCTGCTGTTACCAATACGCCTGTGGCGCTCCTCCTCTCTTAGCCGTTTGGGACATCGAGTTGACCATAATGAAGAACAAAAAGCCAGTCGCCGCACGAGCTTTGCTTTCGGTTTTGGCGTCAGAACACAGCCAACCGAGGACTGTAGTTTCCATTGCCGCATGATGCCCGGGCTGCGCCAAGAGTGATTTCTCAACTTCAATTTCGAGAATCGGAATGCTTGCATTGCCACGAACCTACGTCTAGGTTGCCAACACCGCGGACGGCGACATCGACCGCTATCGCATACAGGCCGACGGCGCGCAGTTGCTCTTCTCCCGCTTAACCACGCTGACTGCGTTTAACCTGATCAATTACGCCGCATAGACCGAAATTTCGTGGTGGACGTTCCTGTGGGCGACCGGGTTGAGAATACTCCCGCGCATTATCCTGCCCTCGATTCTCTGAAATCAGATGCTGGCGATGCCCCTATGGGCGTAGGCACTGCTTGGCACATTGGCACTCGCAAGCTTCATTATTTTGAATCAACGGTGGCGGACGCTACCCGGTATCGACACGAACAAGAGCTGATGGCCAACTGGTAATAGGCGGCTTATTCTAATAAGCGTTCCAGTTGAGATTAATAATCCAAGGCCAGCAGGTCAGACTGCGCAGTCCCTTTCGATTCTTTGAAAGGCGAGGAAGTCCTGCTTCGAGTTGTTCAACGACACGGGAGATGTCTGAGAACACGCGATTGGGAAACTCCTTCTCCCGTAGCTCATCCCAGACGTGCTCCTGCGGATTGAGTTCCGGTGCGTAGGGTGGCAGACGCAGCAGCCGGATGTTGCTTGGCACGACCAAATCCTTGCACACATGCGAGCTTGCCCCGTCGACAACCATGACAATGAATTCGCTGCGATGTTTTGCGCTGACCTGAGCGAGGAAGGCACCCATGTTGGCGGTGTTCATCTGCCGGGTGATCATCCAGTCGTGCTGGCCTTGCATGGGGCTGACCGCACCGTAGACATACACGAACTCGCGCTCGTACCCATTGCACACCACAGGTCGCGCGGGCATGGGCGCCCAGCAGCGCCGGATTCTGACCATGCGCCCGAAACGTGCCTCGTCCTGGAATATCAAACGCACGCGGCGCCCGCATATTTCTTTCGGACTCAGCAAGGCCGCCAGTGTTTCGGGGAGTTTTTTTTCCATTCCTCCTGCACCAGGGGGTCGCTCTTGGGATGTCGCGTGTCCGGGGCAACCTTGCGCCAGCCGTGGCGCGCCAGCATGCGATACACCACTGAGGCGGCTACAGGGTGTCCGAGCTCCTGGGCCAGTGCCGCACGCAGTGGCGAGACAACCAGCACGCCACCCTCGTCGGCTTGCTTGGTCCATGGCGCGAGAAATTCGCGCTCTTCTTCGATACTCATCGATGCCCGGCGTCGGCCGCCCCAACTCGGCCGCGCCTCCGTAGGCTTTGCCACCCTGCGCCGCAGCAGAGCCTGGAGTCTGGCGACGGTGGCTCGCCCCACGCCCAGCGCAGCAGCCGTATCTTCCAGGGTGGCGTCGAGCAATGCGGGCAGCAGCACCGCCTGCGCACTGCGCAGGTCTTCCAGAGTTTCCGCTTCGATGGCCAGCGCTTGCGCCTGCGCAACCAACGCCATGTCTATCTGTCGAGGTCTTGCCATGCAATTCTCCGGTCGTCTGAGACGACACAGAGTATGCCATAATTCGTATCATCTTGATAGCATATTAGAATTAGCTGCGGATAGCTGCCTTTTATAACGCCGAGGGTCGGGCGTCTCTTCAGGGTCGGCTTGAGCCTCTGGCCAAAAAAGTCTCAGCGGCGGCAATCAGTCTTTAACGGCCGTCCAGCCGAGGAAGTGCCTGAATCCACAGCCACCGACGGGTCCAGACTGTGAGCGGAAGTTCAGCTTTTGAGCCTGGCGGGCTGCAGTCGACCTACAGCAGACATGGCAACTCCCTCAAAGGGGACGTTCAACGCCAGCCATCAGCGCACCACTTGGCGTCGCCTGCATGGCATGGTTGGTCTCTCTGTGCGGTTCAGTAGTTCCGTGAACAGGGATCAGTCTTCGTCGAAAATTGGGCCCTTCGCGTGCTCAAATTCCGATTCCTTTCACGGAGTCCTGTTCGGTTGCTTATTCTGCTGCTGCTGCTGCTTCTTCTTCTCCTCCTCTTGCTCTTTCTTAGCTACCTTCTGTTTCTGACCCTTGTCCTTATCCTTTTTCCCACCTTTGTCTCCCATTGCAGGGCTCCTTTTCGTTTGCACTCTTCGTTTCGCCGTGAGGCGCGTACCCTCTCCAATCTGCGCGCCTATTATGCTCGCTTATCTGCGCGCTAGTGCACATAGAGCAAAGACCTGCTTCCGTGGCCTAAATATGCTGACTACCACAGAAGTATTTGCCGCGAGTTTGATGGAATGTGTGACCTGCGCAACGAAGAGGCCGTGGAGCCCGGTGCCTCGTCCTACGCCGCCCGGGGCAAAATAGGAGGTGATCCCGGCGCAGGATCCTCAGCAGGAAGAGCTGTCTGGGCTGTGGGACCTGGGCGAAGGTCTAAGACTATGTGTGCAAGCGTACGGACTCCACCGCGCGCTGCGCGTACATTTTGCAGGATTCGTACGTTGAATTCGCGTCGTACCGGGTTCGGTTGGCGCTAAATGGAGTCATAATTATGTTTGTCGCGCTGTGTGTTTCCTTTTTCGCGGCCCCGGTTTGGGCGCAGGATCTCGCGCCCGACGCGCTGGTAAAGAAAATCAGCGATGAAGTCATCAGCATCGTCAAGCAGGATAAGGACATCCAGTCGGGCAACCAGAAGAAGATCAATGACCTGGTCGATGCCAAGGTGCTGCCGTATTTCAACTTCGGCCGTATGACCGCGCTCGCCATGGGCCGCAACTGGCCCAAGGCGAATGCCGAGCAACAAAAGACCCTGACGGCCGAATTCCGCAACTTGCTGGTGCGCACCTACTCCAGCGCGCTGTCCACCTACAAGAATCAGGTGATCGAGTTCCAGCCACTGCGCGCCGTTGCGGGAGCTGCGGACGTAACGGTCAAAACCCGGGTCAAGCAGGCAGGCACCGAGCCGGTCAGCATCGATTACAGCATGGAGAAGACGCCTGCCGGCTGGAAGGTGTACGACGTCGTGGTTGGTGGGGTAAGCCTGGTGACCAACTATCGCGAAAGCTTTAATACCGAGATTAGCAAGGCCGGCGTGGACGGTCTGATCAAGTCTCTCGCGAGCAAGAACCGCTCTCTGGAAACCCAGGTCAGCGCCAAGTCCAAGTAATCACCCAAGAAGGCGACCGGCTGCTGCCCGACGGGCCCGTCACGGTCGCGACCGCCTCCCCGCTTTTGGCGCAAAGCCGCGCGCGGCATGATCAGGGTCGATCTTTCCTCGCGCATTGCCAGTGATTGATCCAGTGACGCCGCGAAACTGTGGCGGCTATCGAGGACTGGCTCGCGGAGCGCGCTCGGGAGTCACGAGAAGCCTCTATTGCGGCGAGGGCGTCCTTTGCTTAAGGGAAGCGCAGCGCCGTTCGTTGTTGGATGCATAAATCGCTGATACCGAGAAGCTCGTCCGTCATGCAATTCGCATGTTTTTGAGGATTTGCCAGATGCTCTGGATCAAAGCGCTGCATATCGTGTTCATGGTGATTTGGTTTGTCGGGCTGTTCTACCTGCCGCGGTTGTTCGCATACCACTCCATGGCCGAAGACAGCGCAGGCAGCGAGTGCTTCAAAATCATGGAGAGCAAGCTTTACTACAGAATCATGACCCCTGGCGCGGTGTTCACCATCGTCTTCGGGGTATGGCTGTGGCGGGTCTACGGCTTTGCCGGCGGCTGGCTGGACGCCAAGTTGGTCATCGTCTCGGCTCTCGTGCTCTACCACCTCTACTGCGGCAGGTTACTCGCCGATTTCAAGCACGACCGCAAAGCGAAAAGCTACTCCTGGTACGGGTGGTTCAACTACATGCCGGTGATTTTCCTCGTTGCCGGCGTGATCCTGGCGGTGGTAAAGCCGTTCTAGGTGAAGGAATACGAAAACTGGTCAAAGCGGCAACGAAGTAGTGATGATCGGTCAGCTATCTGCGCTCAAGGGCGCCGATCAATCCTACCAGCGGACCAATAACGCGATTGAGTGACTGCTATGCGGGAAATAATCGGCTGTCTTTTATGACCGAGTGGCCAGGTCCATACAGCCAGGGCCAGTGGCCAGGGCCAGTGGCCGCAACCGCTGCGAAGCGGACTTACCGAGCAGAAATCTCGTTTGCGCCTCGGGAGCGTCCGCTATTCCTCGTTCAGCGTTCGCGGCGGATGTCCGCTTCTATCAGATCGCAGAGGCCGGTTAGGGTCGCTATGCAGATATCCGCATAGCGACCCCTATGCGCTCCACATAAGGCCGACGAGCGGACGCCTAAAGCAGTTCATCCATGTGCCGGCTGCTGGCCAACTCCAGCCTAGGGAGGCAAGCAATTTGAGAACTAGACGGGCCGCTCAGCCTACATGCGAATCCCGGCCAGCCCCCCTCTTGCCGTTCTCTCTGCGTGGAACCCCGCGATAGGGCGGTGTCTTGCAGACCGTTCGCCAAGCGCGCTCAGCCGGCCTTGGGCTTGCTCATGCGCTCGACGATGTCTTTGGGAATGAAGTTGACCAGCTCGGTCTTGTCGGCTTCGACCAGCTCGACATAGCGCTTGACCACCTCTGCCGGATCGAATTGGCCGACGGTGATGCGCTGCACCAGCGAGTCCATGGCCGCGACGTCTTCGGGGGCGGCGGTGCTGCGATCGAACCAGGGGCCCGGATCGTTGGCCATGCGGTCGTTGAAGCCGGTGGCATACGGGCCCGGGTTGATGAGCGCGACGTCGACGCCGAAGACCGCCAATTCGCCCCGCAGCGAAGTGCCCATCGCCTGCAGCGCATGCTTGGTCATTGCATAGGGCCCGGAGCCGACGCCGGCACGCACGCCGGCGATCGACGACACGATCAGGATCCGGCCGGCGCGCTTGCGCCGCATCGCCGCCGCAACACGCTGGGTGATGGCGAAGGTGCCGAAGACATTGACCTCGAACACCGCGCGCAACCGCTCCATCGGAAGCACGCTGAGCGGACCGGTCTGGCCGCGACCGGCGTTGGCGATGAGCACGTCGAGGTCCCACTGATCGACCTTGGCCACGTCGTCCGAATTCGTTATGTCGAGCTTGGCGACCGTCAACTCCGGGTGCGCGGCCGAGAACTCGGCGGACTGCCTGTCGGTCTCGACAGTGGCGATGACTTTGTGGCCGCGCGCGGCGAGTTGAACGGCGGCATCGTGGCCGAAGCCGCTTCCGGCGCCGGTGATGAGCACGGTTTTGGGCATGGGATTCTCCTATTTGATTAGTCGGTCAATGAGATAGCCTCCTAGCGGGCCCGGCGCGTCGTCCCGGGCGCGTAGACCTCGGGATTGATCACGTTGAGCGGCCGCTGGCCGGCGAGAACGCGGGCGACTTCCTCGCCGCATCGGCGCGGCACCCGGGCTACCGCGGACGTCGAGAAGAACGCCGCATGGGGCGTGGCGATGACATTGTCCATGCCGAGCAGCGGATTATCTCTGGCGACGGGCTCCTCCTCCCACACGTCGAGCGCGGCGGCCGCCAGCCGCTTCTGCGTGAGCGCCTGGGCCAGCGCCCGTTCGTCCACCACCGGACCGCGCGCGGTATTGATGAGCATGGCCGTCGGCTTCATGCGGCGGAAAAATGATTCGTTGATGAGATGGCGCGTCTCAGAATTGAGCAGTGTGTGGACGGACACATAGTCGGCCCGCTCCGCCAGTGTCTCGAGCGATACGCGCTCGACGCCGAGCGCCTTAAAGTGCGCGTCGTCGACGTATGGATCATGGGCGATGACGCTGGCCTCGAAAGCCGCCACGCGACGGGCAAAGGCGCTGCCGATATTGCCCAGGCCCACGATGCCCACCGTCTCTCCGTACAGCGAGCCCGTCCACGCCCCGGGAATCCCGGCGCCCCAACTGCCCGCGTGCACGTTGCGGTCGAGCGTGATGATCTTTCGGTTCCAAGCGAGGAGGAGCCCCATTGTGTGGTTGGCAACCTCGCGCACCCAGATGTCCGGGATGTTCACGGCGACGACGCCCAGCTCGGTAGCGGCGGGAACGTCGATGACGTCGTAACCCACCCCCGTGCGCACTACGACCTTGAGGTCTTCGAGTGCGGACATGACCTTGCGGCCGATCGGCGACAACGCGACCACGAGCGCAGCTGCATCGCGCGCGCGGGCGATCAGCTCCTCCTCCGTGGCGATGAATGGAAGTACTGTCACGCGCACCGGAAGCTGAGCCAGCGCAGTTTGGCAATCCGAATAGTCGCGCTGACTGCGCCCTTGAATCACATACACCTGCTGGATTTTGTCGGTCATTTCGGCA
>JBQMQE010000151.1:0-11119 GCA_052172655.1 Burkholderiales bacterium | reverse complement strand
GGCTGGCTGCGCGCGACTGCGACATCGGCAAGAAATGGCGCAAACAGTGGCGCGCGCACCGGCAACCCGCGAACAGCCTGCGCCAGCCGCGTTTCCAGCTCGTCCGGGGAGGGCAGGCTGGACTGGCGGGCGTGCTGCGTCGCGGTGCTTGGAAGATAACGGCTGGGACTCTCGAACCCGGCGAGCTCGCCTTGATCGACCTGCGTTTGCAGTATCGCTGAAACTTGTTCGGAAGACTTCAATACCGATTCCATGCTCGCGCCGGATACCACCACCAGATAACGCACATCAGGCGCCCCGGTGTCGGCGCGCAGGCTCGCATCGAGCGCGACATCGGTTTGCGCTACCGGACTTAACGAGGCTATCTTGTCATCCCATAAACTCGCGCGGTGCGCGGCGAGGATGGCGCAGGCCGCCAGCAGCAGCATCGCGGCCGCCCATCTCAGCGCGCCGGCGCGCTGTACCAGCCGCGACAGGACCAGGCCGACGGCCGATACATCATGAATGCGAAAATTCGCCGGCAGCAAATGGGGCAGGACGAAGCGGGTCACCGTCGCGGCGACCAGGAGACCGGCAATCGAATACAGGCCGAGTTGCGCCAGCCCCGGAAAGCCGGACAGCAGCAGCGACGCAAAGCCGCATATCGAGGTCAGCACGCCCAGGCGGATGGTCGGCCAGAAGCGCTTGATCCAGTTCTGCTGGCCTGGATTGCCCTGTTCTGACTGCACAAACAGGTAGATTGAATAATCCACCGCCTCGCCGATCAGTGCGGTGCCAAATCCCAGGGTGATGCCATGTACCACCCCGAAGGCCAGGCTGACTGCGGCGATGCCTGCCAGCGCGCCGCTGATCACGGGCAGGAAACCCAGTGCCAGTGCGGTGAAAGAACGATAGACCAGCAGTAACAGCGCAGCGATGAGCACTACGCCGATGATGGCCAGGCGGCTGACCTGGCTTTTGATGGTGTCGCGCGAGCTCACCGAAAACACACCGGGGCCGGTCATCACCAGTTTGGCGGCAGGGCTTGCGCCGGGGGCTGCGTCAAACGCCTGCCGGATGGCGGCCATGGCGCGTTGCTGGGCATCGATATCGGAACCCGAAGCGCGCGTCTGCAGCAGCATCAAGGCACGCGCGCCGTCGCGTGATGCCCATGCGCCATCGATCATTTTCGGGCGGGCGCCGCTGTCGAGTTGTTCTAGCAATTGCAGCATTTCGCCGGTCGGATCGTGCGGCAGCAGCGACTTGACCAGCAGCCCGGCGGGCGAGGCGAGCAGATCGATGCTGTCGCTCAGGGCGTCATGCAGTCCGTCCACGCTGAAGCGTGCGCTCGCCACTGCAGGGCTCAGCAGGTAGCGATGGTTGAACAGAAACGCACGGTCGCGCTCGGCGCTGACGGGCTCGCCATTATTGACCGTGACAAAGTCAGGGTTGGCACGCAGGCGCGCGGCGATTTGTTTGGAAAGCCTGGCACGGGCGGACGCATCGGCGCCTTCGATGCCCACCAGAATCAGGCGCGAGGCCAGGCCGTCACGTATCTGCTCCAGGAGCAGCTGCTGTGCCGGCGTGGGGCTGCGCGGCAAAAAGGCAGACAAATCCGTGGTGATCTGGCTGCGGCTGATGACGATGCCGCAGGCGAGGATGAACGCCAGCCACGATACGATCGCAATGCGGGCCATCGGCGTCTGGCCGCGCCGCACCGGCGCCGGCTTCACGGCGTGGTCAACTTTTCAATGCGCATAAGCGAGCTGTCGCCGTCGGTCTGGGTGATTTCGATGCTGCGCACCGCGTTGCCCATTCCCGCTATACGGATGCGTTTTACCACGGCCTGAATTCTCTCGTCCAGCGGCAGCAGTTGCAGCGTCCAGCGCTCGGCTGTGCCCTCGAGGCTCAGCCGGTAATTGCGCTCCAGCGCCTTGCGCTCGCCCGCCAGGGTGCCGCGGATGCTGTCGATGAAAGCCGCCAGCTCCGGGTAATCCTGCAATTGCACGGTGTGCTTCTTGCGGCCACGCTCGATCACCAGGGTGCCCCGATCCAGGATCATGGATTCTGGTTTTGGTCTGATAGTGCGCTTTTCCAGATAGTCGGGCGCGGTGTAGAACAATTCCCCGGATGATTCCACCGGTTGCTCGAGTATGGCGATGAATTTTTTCTCGACAAAGCCGGCATGGTCGGAGCGGATTTGCGCCAGGCTGCGCATGAGCTGGTCGATATCCCAGTCGGCGGCGTGACTCATCACGGGCGCCAGCATCAGCGCCAACCCGACGAGCAGGTGCCGTATCACGCGCGGCGAAAAAACCGAGGAGGAGCGCAGGAGCATCATGGTTTCGGCGGTGTTGCAGCGGGCGCAGGCTGCCAGAAGTCGAAAAAATTGAACCAGTTGTATGGCGCCTCGCGGCAATAGTGATCCAGCAGCGCGGCGTAGCGGGCGATGGCCTCGCGCACGGCGGCATCGCTCTGATCGCGCGCAACCGTGGAAAAATCCGCCAGCGGATCGAAGTGGATGGCGTAGCGCTTGCCGCCCAGATACAGCCCGGTCATGAACACCACCGGACGCCGCAGCAATGCGGCCATGCGCAACGGCCCGCTGGGCAGGCTCGCATCAGCGCCGAGGATCTGCACAGGATGCAGCGTGTCGTTGCCCAGGGTGCGATCGGTCAACATGCCGACCGCACAGCCTTGGTCCAGGTGCTCGCGCACTTTGAGCATGGAATCGACCTGTCCCAGCGCAATGATGTCCTGCACCGCTTGCGGATTGATGGCGGCCAGCATGGCGTTGATCTTTTGTGCGTTTTCCTGGTGCATGACCATGGCGACGCGAAGATTCGCATGAGTGCGGCCGAGCGCACGGATGACTTCGAAGCTGCCCAGGTGCGCACCCATCAGGAACAAGCCTTTGCCGCCGGCAAGCAGGCGCAGCAGCGCATCCTCGCCATGCACTTCAATATCGAACAGGTCGAAGCGGTGGTTGACCAGATAGACACGGTCATGGATGGTGGCGGCAAAGGTAAAAAAATGGCGGTACAGATCGCGCCAGCGGGCAGGGCGGCCCAAGGCACGCCTGAGATAATCGCTCGAAGCGCGACGACTGGCCGGTGCAAACAGCAAGAAATAAGCGGCGATCAGGTGCAGCACGCCGCGCCCTGCGCGCCGCCCCAGACGCAGTGAAATCCACGTCATCACGCGCAACATGAGCATGTTGCTGCGCTCCGGGGTATGCGCCCAGACGGCTGGGCTGGCTGTCGGGCGCGATGTCAGACAGGCGCTCCCGGCACAATGCTGCCACTGGCAATCTTGCGCGTCCCAGCCGTGATGTCGAAACGTATCGCTCCGCTCAACGAGACGACGTGCCGGATCACCAGTTCGTCGCCCGGATATGCCGGACTCAGAAACTTGACCGAACTGATCTCGCAGGTATCGAGCGCGATTCCAGTGGCAGCGGCGATTGCGTGCAGCGCGCTGTCCAGCAGCATCGCACCCGGGACAATGGGGGTGCCGGGAAAATGACCGGCAAAAACGGGATGATCCAGCGGAACGGTCCAGTGCGTGGCGTTATTCATGCGGATTTGCGTGCGCGGCGCGTCTGAAACAGGGCCTGCAGCGCTGCGCGCGGCAGTTTTCCCGTGCGGTTGCGCGGCAGCGCATCGACGAACAGCAGCGGGCGCGGCAGGAAAACCGGGTCGATATGCTGGCGCAGCGCCGCCAACAGATGCGGTGCGTCCATATCCGGAGCCACCACACACGCGGCAAGCCTCGCGATGCGAGCATCGCCCGCTTCGTCCGGCATGTAAAACGCGCCATCCACCACGCCGGGAATGCTTTTGAGCAGGTGATCGAGACTCGCCAGCGAATGCCGTTTGCCCGCGATATTGACCAGATCAGCGACGCGCCCGTGGAGCAGGAAACGCTCGTCTGTAACGGGTTCAAGGACATCGTTCATGGTGATCGCCGACTCGATGTGACCGCCGCAAGCGCGCACGCAATCGCCCTCCACCATCAATTTTACCCCGGGAAACAGCAGCCATTCTGCGGTTTGCGTCGAGCGTCGCGAAGCAATCTGGCCGGTTTCGGTGCTGCCATAGATTTCCATCAGCGGCGCATCGCAACGTGTCTCGAGCTCCTGCGCGAGTTGGACAAATAGCGGCGCGGTGGCGCATACCACCAGTGCGATCTGCGGCAGCGCCAGGCCCGCGTCCAGCAGGGCGCGCAGATGCACGGGCGAAGACACCAGCACGCGTGGCGTGGGCACGGCCGCCAGTGCCGCGCAGATGTCGGCCGGGAAAAACGGCTGCGCGTGGCTGAGCGCGTTGCCGCTGTGCCATGCCATCAGCACCGTGGATTCAAACCCGTACATGTGTTGCGGCGGGACCGTGCCAATGATCGTGCTGGGCGTGTCCTGCAGCAGCCCCAGGTGCAATGCTTCGGCCTGCACACAGGCGATCAGTGCACCCCAGGTCTTCGGATGTGGTTGCGGCATGCCGGTCGAACCCGAAGTAAACACCACCGCGATGCGCTGCTTGCTGTCGATTTGCGGAACTTCAAATGCGCCCGCCCGGGTGGTGACCATGGCCGGGTATCGCAGTTGCGGCAGATCGACCGGACGCAGGTCGCTGTCGGTCAGACAAAACACATCCGGTGCAAAGGCCTTGATCTGGCGCACTACCTCCGCTGTGGGTGCAGACGGCAGCAGGCTGACTTTGCCGGCCACAATGGCGGCCGCCAGGCCCACGCTGAAACGGTAACGATCGCCGCACATATTGAGCAGGTGGCCGCCTGCGGGCAACCGGGCGACAAGCTGCCCGACTTCGTCCAGGAACTGGCGGCGCGTGACCGCGCCATCGGCGCGCCAGGCGATGATGCTGTCCGGGGAGGCGTGTGATACCAGCGGCAGTGAAGACATGATTCAGGCTGCAACAACTAGTGCGGACCCGCGTTCCGGAACGCCCGCAGCGCATCGAGGATATGCATATGCCGCATCTCGGGAAGTACCCGCCGGCGTACCCAGTATTCGCCAATGAACATCAATGCGACCAGGGGCAGCGTCAGAAAATTCGCAAAGAACGACCATGTGGCCAACGGTGCCAGAAAAAAGAGCAAGGTGGAAGCCAAGGCCATCGCGGCAAAAAACAAGGTCCAGGCGATCGTGACCTGGCGCGTATAGATTTCATGCTGCGGCGTCACCGCTGCATGCAACGCCTGTGCGAGGCGGGTGCAGAGCGGTTGCCGCCCTGCGATCAAAGTACGACCAAAAGTGATGAACAGGACCAGCAGCATACCCACATGTTGCAGCCAGTACACCAGCCCGAAATGTTGCTCGAGCGCCGGCCATCCGGCCAGCAGCGCAAGACACAACAGCACCAGCACACCCAGCATGATGAGGCGCCGGGGCGATCGCCAGGCCAGGACCAGCGCAATCAATACTACGGGCGCAATCGCCACCAATGCGCCCAAGTCGCGATCGTGCGCGGAATCATTGGTGTAATGGGCAAGTAGCGGATAGCCGATCAGCAGCGCAGCAATGCCCAGCCAGGGCACGATGCGGCGTGTCATCAGCCGGTTCTCTGTGCTGCGACGATATAGTCTGCGAGGCTGCGTAGTGAACCGAAAATGATCTTGTTGTCTTCGCTGTCGCTGCGCAGTTGCAGGCCATAACGCTTGGACACCTCCAGGGCGACCTCCAGCACATCAATCGAGTCCAGACCCAAGCCTTCGCCATACAGCGGGGCGTCAGGGGTAATCTGATCTGCTGTGACCTCGAGATTCAGACACTCGATCATCAATTCAGCAACTTCACGCTGCAACTCTGCGCTACTGGAGGCAGTGGGTTTCTGATTAGCTTGCATGGTGTTCATAGGGACGCTCTGAACAAGTGCGCAATAGATGTGCGTTGGGTTTCCGGGGCGATGAATCGGGTCGCCCAGTGCTCAGTATACGGTGAAAATGAACCAGGCGGGACAAGGACAGAACGTGAAAGTGTGATTATGCCGATATCTTCTGCCGCATCGCCACGCCGGCAATCGCGGCCGGAGCGAAGACGGCCGCGATCTCTGAGGAGCAGCGCTTCAGCGACCACGCACCGCTGACGATCGATTACGACTTCCGAGAACTTCCTGCAAAATGAATTTTTGCAGCGGACCGCTTCGCCGGAAGCGTGAGGGAAGCTATCCCTCATTTTGAGCAGGTTCTAAACCGTGCTGGGGCCGGGAGGCAGGTTCTTGCGCAGGTTGTTTTGCCGGCGCCGGTCCAGCCACCAGGCGAGCGCCGGCAGCACGACGAAGGAGCCGGGCATTACCATTACTGCGAGATAGGGGCTGACCATGGATAGCCGGCGCAGATGGGTGACGATCTGTTGCTTGTCCTCCGGCGACCATTTTTGCTTGTTGCGCGGCTTCATCAACAACGGCATCAGACCCGTTACCTGAACGACTTCGCCGAGGACGTATTTTCGCTCCCGGTCCATCATGTCCATCACGGTCCGGACGATGACTGGCTTGCGCATGCGCTAGACTGCAATCTTCCTGGTCAGCCAGCGGTAGCCCTGCCATAGGCCGAAAACGCGTTGCGCCCATTTGAATGCGCGGCGCGGGCGCAGCAGCGCCAGCACGAACACGGCGCCGGCAATGAGGGGCGGGCGCGCGAGCACAAAGCGCACGGCTTCGACGCAGCGGTCGATGAAGTCCAGCGGTTGCGCCCATGACTGCAGCGTCTGCGCCACGTCCTCGCGCTCGCGCGCGGCACGTTCGAGCAGGCGCGTCCGCTTGGCTTGGATTGCGGCGAGACGCCGGTTCACGCTTGCGGCCCGCGCAGCATGGCGTCATCCTTGGCCAGTTCGCTGCGCGTGATCGCGAACGGCTTGGGCCGCGTCTTCACCGTGGCGCGCAGGATCCAGACCAGCGCCGCGGCCATCGCCATGAACGCCGCGGCGAGCAGGCCGACCGCGAGCAGCCGGTGCGTATCCCAGAAATAGATCAGCACGAAAGTAACGCACAGCGCCAGCGCCATCCCCAGGCAGAACAGCGCGCCCAGCGCGAGCAGCAGCAGTTGCTCCAGCCGCAGCCGCTCTTCTTCGATCTCGGTGGCGAGGATTTCCAGGCGCGTATGCGCCGCGCCGAGCACGGTGCCCGCCAGATGCTTGATCGAATGCAGAAGGCCGCCGCGCGCGGCGGCGCCTTCCCTTTCCGCCATGGCTAGCGGCGGCTGATCAGCATGCCGATGACCAGGCCGACGGCGGCGGCGATGCCCACCGCGCCCCAGGGATGATCGTGCACGTAATCGTCGGTGGCGCGCGCTGCGGCCTTGGTCCGGTCGACCATGACTTCCTCCGCCCGGGCGAGCTTGTCTTTGGCGACGCGCAGGCTCTCCTGGATACGCTCGCGTGCGACGACCGCTTTTTCGCCCATCTGACCGGCCGTTGCGCGCAGCAATTCCTCCGCGTCGGCAATGACGACCCTGAGGTCGGACGAAAGTTTTTCCCGGGATACGTCGACGTTGTTACTCATGATTGCTGCCTCTCTGACTGGAAATTTCCGCTCCGGCAAAAGCGCTGGCGGACGACCCCCAAGGCTACCGGTTTTCTCTCGCCAAATCAACCTTAAACGCCTCTATCGCAGGTAGAATCGGTCACATGCCGTCGCCCTACCTGGAAATCCTGCGCAGTCCGCGCATCGCCGCCGTCCTCCTGCTCGGGTTTTCTTCCGGACTGCCGTTGGCTCTCACCGGGGGCACGCTGCAAGCCTGGCTCACCGTGTCTGGCGCCGACATCATGACCATCGCCTGGTTTTCCTGGATCGGCATTCCGTATCTGCTCAAGTTCCTCTGGTCGCCGTTGATGGACCGCTATGTGCCGCCGTTCCTCGGTCGCCGGCGCGGCTGGATGCTGCTGACGCAACTGGCGCTGGTTGTAGGTATCGCCGGCATGGGGATATCGTCGCCGAACGCGAACCTGTGGCTGCTCGGCTGCCTGGCGCTATGGGTGGCGTTTGCGTCGGCGTCGCAGGACATCGTCATCGACGCCTATCGCACCGACCTGCTGCCGGCGCAGGAGCGCGGCATGGGCGCGGCCGTGAGCGTGCTCGGCTACCGCATTGCGATGCTGGCCTCGGGCGGGCTCGCGCTGATCCTTGCCGACCAGATCGGCTGGCGCCAGACGTTTTTCGCCATGGCCGCGCTGATGAGTATAGGCCTCGCGACCAGCCTCGCCGCGCCCGAACCCGCGCTGCGCGGAGCGCCGCCGCGCAGCCTGCGCGAGGCCGTGGTCGAGCCGCTCAGGGATCTCATGTCGCGGCCCGGGGCGCTGCAACTGCTCGCCCTGATCGCGCTGTACAAATTCGGCGACGCGCTCGCCGGCACGCTGACCACGGCATTTCTGCTCCGCGGCGTCGGCTTTTCACTCACCGACGTTGGCACCATCAACAAAGTCCTGGGACTGGCTTCGCTGCTGGCGGGCGGTCTCGTCGGCGGCGTGCTGCTGGTGCGCATGAGTCTGGCCCGCGCGCTGCTGCTGTTCGGCGTGCTGCAGGCGGTGTCGAATCTGTCGTTTGCGCTGCTCGCCTGGGCCGGCAAGAGCTACCCGCTGCTGGTGTTCGCGGTCGGCTTCGAAAACCTGGCAAGCGGCATGGGCACCGCGGCTTTCGTCGCGTTCGCCATGGCGCTGTGCAATCACAGCTTTTCCGCCACCCAGTACGCGATCCTGTCGGCGCTGGCCTCGCTCGGGCGCATCTTGTTTGGCCCCGTCACCGGCGCGCTGGTCGAGGCCGTGGGCTGGGCCAATTTCTTCGTGCTCACCTTCGTCGCCGCGCTGCCCGGGCTATGGCTGGTGTGGCGCATGCGCGCGCAGATCGCCGCAGTGGAGCGGGGGCAGCCTCAGGCGGCTTGATCCGCCTGAGAAACACGCTTGGCGCGCGCAGCGCGCAAATTTGCTCCTGCGATGCGACGCCGGCTGAGACGCCGTACTATGGATGTCACGCCGTCTCGAACCGGTACACCGCCACGCTGCCGCGCAGGTTCGGCGCGAAGCTGATGCGGCGCTCTGCCTGCATGACGATGCGCTCGAGGATGCGCACGCCGTGGGTCGCGCAGAAATCCTCGAAGTCCGTCAGCGTGCACAAGTGCACATTTGGCGTGTCGAACCACAGGTAGGGCAGCACATCGGACACCGGCATGCGGCCGCGCATGATCTGCAGGCGCTGCGGCCAGTAGCCGAAATTGGGAAAGGAGACGATGCCCTGGCGCCCGACGCGCAGCATCTCCATGATGATTTCCTCGGTGTGGCGCATCGCCTGCAGCGTCTGCGACAGGATCACGTAGTCGAACGATCCGGCGTCGAACCCCGCCAGGCCCGTCTCCAGGTCGTTTTGGATCACGTTGACCGAGTTTTTTACGCAGGCGAGCACATTGGCGTCGCTGATGTCGATGCCGTAGCCGCGCACGTCGCGGCTCTGCTGCAGATATTTGAGCAGCAGCCCTTCGCCGCAGCCCAGGTCGAGCACGCTCGCGCCCGGCGCCACCCAGGCAGCGATGGCGTCGAGGTCGGCGCGGCCGGCGATCGCGGGAACGGGGAGCGAGGCGTTCATGCCGGTTTGCTTTGTTCGGGGCCGGCTTCGGGCGCGCCGCACTCGCTCGCCACATTTTCGAAATACGCCCGCACCAGCGCGTGGTAGCGCGCATCGTCGAGCAGGAAGGCGTCGTGCCCGTGCGGGGCATCGATTTCTGCATAGCACACGTCGGCGCGGTTATCGAGCAGCGCCTTGACGATTTCGCGCGAGCGCTCCGGCGCGAAGCGCCAGTCCGAAGTGAACGAAGCCACGAAGAAGCGCGCCGTCGCCGGCGCGAGCGCGCGGGTGAGGTCGCCGTCGCAGGCGCCGGCCGGGTCGAAATAGTCCAGCGCGCGCGTGATCAGCAGATAGGTGTTGGCGTCGAAGTATTCGGCGAACTTGTCGCCCTGGTGGCGCAGATAGGACTCGACCTCGAAGTCGACGTCGAAATGGAAGTTGATCGCGCCCGAGCGCAGGCTGCGGCCGAATTTCTCCATCATCGCGTCATCCGACAGGTAAGTGATGTGGCCGATCATGCGCGCCAAGCGCAGGCCGCGGCGCGGCAGCACGTTGTAGGCGTAGAAATCGCCGCCGTGAAAATCCGGGTCGGTGGTGATCGCCTGTCGCGCCACCTCGTTGAACGCGATGTTCTGCGCCGAGAGCTTGGGCGCGGCGGCGATGACGATGGCGTTCGCGATGCGCTCGGGATAGGCGATCGCCCAATGCAGCGCCTGCATCGCGCCCAAACTCCCGCCCATCACTGCGGCGAAGCGCGCGATGCCGAGCCGGTCGGCCAGCCGCGCCTGCGCCTCGACCCAGTCCTCGACCGTGATCACCGGGAAACTCGAGCCGTAGGCCTTGCCGGTCCGCGGGTTGATCGAGGCCGGGCCGGTCGAGCCGAAGCAGCCGCCGAGATTGTTTACCCCGATGACGAAGAACTTGTCGGTATCGAGCGGCTTGCGCGGGCCGATCATGTTGTCCCACCAGCCGAGGTCCGTCGGGTCTTCCGCGTAGAAGCCGGCGACGTGGTGCGACGCGTTGAGCGCGTGGCACACCAGCACCGCGTTGGACCGGGCGGCATTCAGCGTGCCATAGGTTTCGTACATCAGGTCGTAGGCGTCAAGCTGCGCGCCGCTCCTGCATGCGAGCGGCGCATCGAAGTGCATGGTGTGCGGCCGGACTGGTCCGACCGTGCTTGGTTCGCTCATCTTCCTTCGCCAACAAACTAAAATCGTGGAAACCGCGCCCAGGCGCTGCCCACGCGGTCCATAGCCTATTCCCGGCACCCGGCACAGCGCGAGGCACGAGCCTCTAAACAGCCGGCGCTAGGTCCGGATGGGGCGGAGGGGCCCCATCCCCTCCTCGCGCGCCCGCGGTCCATAAATGCAAAAAACCCGTTCAGCTTGCTCGCTAAACGGGTTTCCCGCGCTTTAGCCGTATTTGTTTTGCATCCGGCAGTCGGCCGGCGGCGCCCGCAAGCTGATGATTCAAATCGGCGCGAACTGCGAAGGCTACGCGGGCGGCCATTGCTTGTCAACGCGGAGCGTCACGCGGCCCGGACAGGGCCGCGGAAATGCCAAGGCTATAAT
>JBQMQE010000150.1:6251-11247 GCA_052172655.1 Burkholderiales bacterium | reverse complement strand
GTTGAGCCCCGTATCGAACAATTGGCGAACACTTCTGCAAAGGAGCCTCGAATGAACGATTGGAATAGGAATTCCGCCAGCGGTGATCCGCGTTACGATCCCGCCCGCCTGATCCGCGCGCCGCGCGGGTCCACCAAGTCCTGCAAGAGCTGGATCACCGAGGCGGCCTACCGCATGATCCAGAACAACCTCGACCCGGACGTGGCCGAGGACCCACGCAATCTCGTGGTCTATGGCGGCATCGGCCGCGCCGCGCGCGACTGGGTCTGCTACGACAAGATACTGGAGATGCTGCGCGAGTTGAACGACGACGAGACGCTGCTGGTGCAGTCGGGCAAGCCGGTGGGCGTGTTCCGCACCCACGCCGATGCGCCGCGCGTGCTGATCGCCAATTCGAACCTGGTGCCGAAGTGGGCGAATTGGGAGCATTTCAACGAGCTGGACCGCAAGGGCTTGATGATGTACGGACAGATGACGGCGGGTTCGTGGATCTACATCGGCAGCCAGGGCATCGTGCAGGGCACTTTCGAAACCTTCGCCGAAGCCGGCCGCCAGCACTATGGCGGGGACTGGTCGGGCAGGTGGATACTCACCGCCGGCCTGGGCGGCATGGGCGGGGCGCAGCCGCTTGCCGCCACCATGGCTGGGGCGTCGATGCTCGCGGTGGAGTGCGACCCCGCGCATATCGACACGCGCATCCGCACCGGTTACCTCGACGAGCGTGCAGACACGCTCGATGAGGCACTGACCATTATCGAGCGCGCCTGCGCCGAGAAGCGCGCCGTTTCGGTGGGGCTGCTGGGCAACGCCGCCGAGCTGATGCCGATAATCCTTAAACGCGCACAGACCAGCCAGTTGCGTCCATCGCTGGTGACCGACCAGACCTCGGCGCACGACCCGGCCAACGGCTATCTGCCCGAACACTGGTCGCTGGAGAAGTGGCGCGACCTGCGGCGCACGGACCCGGAGGAGGTGGCCATCTCGGCGCGCGAGGCGATCGCCAACCACGTGCGCGCGATGCTCAGCTTCCATCAAATGCGCATTCCCTGCGTGGATTACGGCAACAACATCCGGCAGGAGGCGAAGAACGTGGGCGTGAAGAACGCGTTCGACTTTCCCGGTTTCGTGCCGGCCTACATCCGGCCGTTGTTCTGCGTGGGCAAGGGGCCGTTCCGCTGGGTTGCGCTCTCCGGCGACCCCGAGGATATCTACAAGACGGATGCGAAGATCCGGGAACTGTTCCCGCAGGACCGGATGCTCGCGAGCTGGCTCGACCTGGCGCGCGAACGCATTTCCTTCCAGGGCCTGCCAGCGCGCATCTGCTGGCTGGGACTGGGCGAGCGTCACCGGGCGGGACTGGCATTCAACGACATGGTGAGGAGCGGCGAGCTGAAGGCGCCCATTGTGGTCGGGCGCGATCACCTGGATGCGGGCTCGGTGGCGAGCCCGAATCGCGAGACCGAGGCGATGCGGGACGGCAGCGACGCCGTGTCCGACTGGCCGCTGCTCAATGCGCTGCTCAGTACCGCGGGCGGCGCGAGCTGGGTCAGCTTCCACCATGGCGGCGGCGTCGGCATGGGCTATTCGCAGCACGCGGGCCTGGTCATCGTCTGCGATGGCAGCGACGCGGCGGCAAGGCGCATCGAGCGCGTGCTGTTCAACGATCCGGCGAGCGGGGTGATGCGACATGCGGACGCCGGCTATGAGACTGCGATCGCGACCGCCAAGGCGCAAGGGCTGAAGCTGCCCTTCATCACATGCTGAGGTCGGGGGCGATTAAGTTCATGCTCGCCTGGTTCTCGCCGTTGCGCTGCCCGGACGCGCCCAGGACGCAACGGCCGTACGCGCGGATATGAAACAGCGCCTGGAAGGGAGGATATGAAACAGCACCTGGAGGCACTGTGGCGCAACCTGAACTACGCCGATGGCGGCGACCCTCATTCGTCGCGCATCGCCTTGGGCGTGGCGCAGGGCAGAATCGCCTGGATCGGACCTGAAGCGGAACTGCCCGCGTTCGAGCGTGCGCCGGAATTTGCCCAGTATGACGGCGCCGGTGCCTGGGTGACGCCCGGCTTGGTGGAATGCCATACCCATCTGGTGTTCGGCGGCAACCGTGCCGACGAATTCAAGCGAAGACTCGCGGGCGCCACCTACGAGGAGATCGCGCGCGCGGGAGGTGGCATCGTGTCCACCGTGAACGCGACCCGCGCAGCCAGCGAGGATGCGCTGTTTGCATCGGCGGCACGGCGCCTGCGCTGTCTGATCTCCGAGGGCGTAACCGCGGTAGAGATCAAGTCCGGTTACGGACTGGATGCGCCGACCGAAGCAAAGATGCTGCGCGTGGCGCGCCGGCTGGGGCGCGAACTGCCGGTAACGGTCTATACCACCTTCCTCGGCGCTCACGCCTTGCCGCCGGAGTATCGCGGCCGGCCCGACGATTACATCGAGCTCGTCTGCACCGACATGCTGCCCATGCTCGTCGAGCAGGGGCTGGTGGACGCGGTCGATGCGTTTTGCGAGAACATCGCGTTTTCGGTGGCGCAGTGCGAGCGCGTGTTCGAGACAGCGGCCCGCCTCGGTTTGCCGGTGAAATTACACGCGGAACAGCTCTCCAACATCGGTGCCACGCAGCTCGCAACGCGCTACGGTGCCTTGTCCACCGATCACCTGGAATATGCGATCGAGGCCGACGTTGCGGCGATGAGCCGTGCGGGCACGGCGGCGGTCCTGCTTCCTGCGGCCTATTACTGCCTGCGCGAGACGCAGCCGCCGCCGGTCGATCTGTTTCGCCGTCATGGCGTGCCGATGGCGATTTCCACGGACTGCAATCCGGGGACGGCGCCGGCCCTGTCGCCGCTGCTGGTCATGAACATGGCATGCACCCTGTTCGGCTTCACCGTCGATGAGGCGCTGCAGGGTTACACCCGCCACGCGGCGCGGGCGCTGGGCAAGGCGGACCTGCACGGCGCCCTGGAGGCGGGCCGCTACGCCGACTTCGCGCTCTGGAATGTCGATTCACTGGCGGAGCTTGTCTACTGGCTGGGCGCAAGTCCTTGCCGCGCGGTGATCCGGCGCGGCGTGGTAATACATGGCGCTATCGAATAGCGCACGAAGGGCAAGATGCTGCGCTAACCGGCTTGCAGAGGGCGTCGCCCGCGGTGGACGACGATGGCGACCGTCACTACCGTGATCGCGAGCAGGACAGCGCTGATCGGGCGGGTCAGGAAGACAGTCAGATCCATGTGGTGCACGGTCAGCGCGTCACGCAGATTGCGCTCGATGATCGGGCCGAGCACCAGCCCGATGACAATCGGCGGCATCGGGACTCCGAATGTGAACAGCGCGTAGCCGCCCAAACCGAGCACGAAGATCAACCCGACATCGAAGGGTGAATTGCCGATCGCGAAGCCGCCGGCGGCACAAATGACGGCCACCAGCGGGATCAGGATGCGCAGCGGAACGCCGAGGATCATCGGCAGCCACTGGCGCAGGCCGAGCCCGATCGCCAGCATGGTTATATTTGCGAGGACGAGGATGAGCAGGATCTGGGCGAACAGATCAGCATTGGAGGTCATGAAGAACGGCCCCGGATCGATTCCGTGAATCAACAGCGCGCCGATCAGCACCGCGGTCACGGTGTCGCCCGGGATGCCGAGCGTCAGCAATGGTACGAGCGCGCCGCCGGTAACCGCGTTGTTTGCCGATTCCGGCGCAATCACGCCCTCTTCCGCGCCCTCGCCGAAGCGGTGTTCGTGCGCACCGCTACGCACTGCTTCGCCGTAGCTTAGCCACGAAGCGATGGTCGGCCCCGTGCCCGGGAGCACGCCCACCGCAGTGCCGATCAGACTGCTTTTGAGCAGCAGCCATTTGTTGCGTAGGAGTGAGGCGAGCACGGCGCCCAGTTGCGCTCGGTTCTGAACAGGCGGCACGTCGCCCTTGCGTGACTCGCCGGCCTGACCGAGCAGTTCGGTGAGTGCAAACAAGGCGAGTAGCGCCGGTACGAGCGGCACGCCGCCCTGAAGCGCCGGCATGCCGAGGGTCAGGCGTTCCATGCCGCCGACGGAATCGATGCCCACCGTCCCGAGGATCATGCCGATAGTCGCACCGATCACACCCCTGCCGATCGCGCCGCCGGAAATCCCGGCGACGCAGGTCATGCCGAATACGCCCAGCATCGCGTATTCGACCGAGGTGAACTGCAAGGCGAAGCTCCCCAGCGCGGGCGCCACGAGCGCGAGCACGAGGATCGAGAAGATGGCGCCGACGAAAGATGAGGTCACGGCCAGACAGATTGCCTTATCGGCTTCGCCGCGCGCGGCCATTGCGTGCCCGTCGATCGCGGTGGCGGCGTTGCCCGGTGCACCCGGGATGTTCATCAGGATTGCCGGGATTGACCCCGCAAAGTAGCCGCCGCAATAGATGCCGAGGAGCAGCGACATCGACAACTGGAAGTCGAGACTGAAGGTGAGCGGTGTGGCAATGGCAACCCCGGCGGTTGCGGTGAGGCCGGGCGTCGCTCCAAAAATAATACCGATTAGCACCCCCCCGAAGATCCACAGCCAAAGCAGGGGGTCGCCTAGAATCGCCATGGCGGAAATCCAGTCCGACGCGTGAATTACCCCCATGTTGGCAGCAGCACGGTAAAACCGTAGCGGAACACGACAAAGGCGCCGGCGGAAACGGCGAGCGGCACGCCAATCAGTTCGATCCATTTGCGCGAGCCGAATAGCCACATTGTGGCAGCCATAAACGCAAAGGTGCCGACGCGGAAGTCGATATAACGGAAAGCGAGGAAATATGCCGCCAAGGCGACGGCGAACAGGAGCCGGCGCCGTTCGAGCAGCGAGTGGGCCGCATGCGCGGCATCCCCAGGTCCAGGCGCTACCACGAGCACCAGACCAGACGCTGTGAGAACGAGCGCGAGTATCCGGGGAAAGAACTGTGCCGAGAGCGTCTGCACCCCGAGGTTCACCGGGATGTCGGTGGTCGCCACGGC
>JBQMQE010000150.1:0-6241 GCA_052172655.1 Burkholderiales bacterium | reverse complement strand
GAACACGCCCACCAGAAGAATCCCTAGGGACGCGACGGCTGCAGCGATCGCCACGAGCCCCAGCACGCCGTCGGTGCGGCGTAAGCGCCACATGAAGCTATTCCCCGGCCGCGTCTACTTGGCCATGCCAAGATCGCGCAGCACCTCCTTGTGGACTTTTACATTACGCTCGATCTGGCGCTCGAAGGCGATGCTGTCCAAGTACGCCGGAGTGAAATTGAGCCGGCGGTACAGCGCCAAAGTCTTTTCTTCGTGGACGATCTTGTCGATCTCATTGCGGAGTATCTCGATCCGGTCCTGGGGCGTGCCGGCGTTCACCAGCAACCCGAACCACACAGCCGCGTTGAGCGCGTAGCCCTGATCGCGAAATGTCGGCACGTTGGGCAGATAAGAAACGCGCTCGTCCGCGGCGACCCCGAGCACGCGCAGCTTGCCGGCCTTCTGGAGTGAGGTGTAATTCGACGCGCCGACGAACACGAAGTCGACTTCGCCAGTCAGCGCCTTGGTGACAGCGCCCTTGCCGCCACCTCCGCCGACGTGAGTGAGCTTGAAGCTATTCTCCTTGGCGAATTGCGCCATGTTGATATGCTGCGTACTACCCGGCCCCGGGGTGGCGTAAGTCAAGGTCTTGCTATTGGCCGCCTCGATGAGCTCCTTGAGCGACTTGTATGGACTGTTTGCGGCGACTGCGAGCCCGATCGGAACTTCGACCAGCTGTGCGAGCGGCACGAAGTCCGCGGTCTCGTAGCCGGCTTTGCCGATAATCGGGCGCGCTGTAAGCGCGCCGGTCGAGCCCATCAGCAGCGTGTAACCGTCGTGCTTCGCGCGATTGGCCTCGGCCGTGCCTACGCCGCCGCCTGCTCCAGGTACGTTCTGCACTACCACCGGCACTTTGAGATCGGCTTTCATGCGATCGGCGATGACCCGAGCCGTGCCGTCGATCGCATCGCCGGGCCCGAACGGTACGATGATCCTGATCGGCTCGTCCGGGTACGCAGCGTCGGCGCTGCCAGTCATCCAGGGGGCGAGAGCAATTGCAAGACCTGCAATTAGTCGTTTCATGAGATTCTCCTTCACCAGTGGTCAAGAAAATCGCGCGATTGCGCGAGCGTGGAAGCAATTGTTGCGCAATTCCGTTCTCGGGGAAGCGCAAAGCGCGCGAGTTGCAGCGCTTCGCGCTGTGCTGCGAGTTCGAGGGTGGTCCCCGCTTGGAGTATGGCATCCTGCAGGCGCTCGAGTTCGCCGTGCGCGAGCGCAGCGGTTGAAACGAACGCGGGAATCGGCGCCGCGTAGGTCGAACAGATGATGCGCACCTTCCTCGCGCAGCCTGGATCGTTCGCGCGCAGTAGGTCGAAGTAGTAGCTGTCGAGTGGACCTACGTCGATGTTCCCGGCATCGAGTGCCTCGATGATCTGGCGTGCATTTACAAAGCCGCCTATGGCCTTACGGTAAAGCGTCGCGCTGCGCGTCTTGCGGTAGGGCGCGAGGTGCGCGCGCAGGGCGACGTACCCGGAGTAGGAATCGGCGAGTGTGAATCCGACCACGCCGCCAAAGGTATCCTCGAGTGCGCGGTACGGGGCGTCGGCGCGCACTGCGAGATCGGTGAAATACACCGGGCGGCCGGCGTAGCGCTCCCCGGCCGGAACCGGACTCACCACCAGCGTAGGGCGCACTGCGCGCTGCGTGTAGGGCAGTCCGCACATCATCACACAGCCAAGATCATCGCGCGCCCACAGCGCGGCGAGTGGCGCCGGCGCGTCGTAGTCAAGCAGGTGCCACTCGAGTCCGGCGCACCTGAGCACCCATGCGAGCACGGAATTCCAGGCTTCTTTCACCCCGGGTGTCGCGCAGTACATGCGCGCGTTTGCGACCGGCATCATCGGAAACGCAGCCTCTGCCCTATGTTTTGGCGCCGCGCTTTGTCGAGCATTGCCGCCCCCAGCGCGATGTCGGAAAGCGACAGCCCGCGGTGCCAGAACAGGTTCGTCTCGTCGTCGGACTCGCGCCCGGGCTTGAGGCCGGCGACGATCTGGCCAAGTTCGGCGTGCAGCGTCTTCTCAGACAGCCGGCCAGAGTCGACGTGCGCGCGCAGCGCACCGAAGGGTCCGGCCTTGGCCTGCCCCCAGTCATCCATCACCATCTTGTCCATAATGTCGGTGAGCGAAAGCTCGACCGCGCTCATGGTGCCGTAGGGGATCACGCAGGCGCCTTTTTTGATCCACGCCGTTTTCAGCATCGGCGCGGGCTTTTCCAGGCGGGAGGCCTCGACCACGATATCCGCGCCGCGCACGCAGGACTCCCAGTCACTGGTCACCACGATTTTCTTCTGCAGGTCGCTTTCCAGTCGCACCGCGAAGGCTTCGCGGCTTTCCGGGCGGCGCGAGTGCACGCGTATTTCCTCAAAATTGAAAATCGAATCGAGCAGCCGCACGTTCCAGTAGGAGGTGCCACGGGCGCCGATATGCCCGAGAATTTTAGAATCCTTACGCGCGAGGTATTTCGCGCCGACCGCCGTGACCGCGCCGGTGCGCATGTCGGTGAGGTCGGACGCGTCGATAACCGCCACAGGTGCTCCGGTAGCCGGATCCATCAGGTTAAGCAGCGCCAGTTCGGAGGGCAGGCCGATCTCGTAATTGCGATAGAAATCCCCCACTACTTTGACGCCAGCCAGGCCGAGCGGACGGATGTAGCCGCGCAGCACGTTGAAATGACCCGGAAAATCCCTCTCTGGAACGAGGTGCATGCGCGGCTCGATGGTAGTTTCGCCGCGCCCTTGCGCTTGGAGCCCGGCCTCTACCGCCGTAAGGATTTCCTGGTCGTTCATCGCCAGCGCGCCGATGTCGGCATGATTCAGGTAGTGCAGGAAGATTTCGGTCACTATGTTCCAGAGTGCAATCGGGTTGTTGTGCCGCTGGTCGATCGGCTGGCGGCGCCATTGGCTGCTTCGTTCCCGCCTAGGGGATCCCTGCAGAGCCAAGCAAACCGTCGGAAATCGACGAACCACTGGAAAAGTCTATCAGGCGTGCAGCGCCAGGAACTGGCATCCGACTAGTGAGTTTTCCGCAGAGCGGTAATATTTCAGCCAAGCGCGGCTCTTGTAGCTCCGCGGTACATCATGTAATTTGCCTGCCATGGTCAGTTCCTCGAAACCTGCTCTGCGCCAAACAAAGACCGGGCGCGCGGCCGGAGGTGGCAGGCGCGCCACGGTACGCGCGGTGGAGCGTGCGTTCGTTCTGCTCGGCTGTCTTGGCGCGGAACGTCGCGTCACCACGCTGTCTGAGCTTGCGCGGCAATCTCATCTGCCTGTCAGCACGGTGGCGCGCCTGCTGGCGACGCTGGAGGAAACAGGGTTCGTCGAGCGCGGCGCCCGCGGCTATGCGCCGGGCGTGCAGCTTGCGCGCATCGGGCTCGGTGCTTTACAGCGTTTCGCCGCGCACCTGCTGTCCGATCACCACCTGCGCCGTCTGGTGACGCTGACCGGCGAAAACGCCAACCTGGCGGTAAAGGCGAATGAATCCCAGGTGGTGTATCTGCGTCAGGTGTACGGCCCCAGGTCTTTGCGCCATGCCTCGTGGATAGGCAAACCGTTGCCGATGAAGACCAGTGCCTCGGGTGCGGCACTGCGCGGACAGGTCGGCGATTTTGGCTATGTAGCGCGGCGCGACGGGGTCGTGCGCGGATTTACAGCAGTAGCCGCGCCGATTTACGACGCACGCGGGGAGATTGTGGCCGCGATCAGCGTCGCCGGTCCAAGTTCCCGCATCGACGACAAGATGCTCGCGCGGATCGGAAGACTGGTAGTCGCGCAAGCGCGCTTGGCTTCGGTCGAAATGCTGCAGCACGATAATTGTGGCGAGCAAGCGCCGCAGTCGAATGTCAGCAGAAAGAAAACACGTTGATCGTTGCCGCCAATGGTCATGATGTTCGCGGGCTTGATGTCTCTGTGGATGATGCCCTCACGGAACGCGTAATCCAGCGCGCCGCAGCATTTGAACCCGATCTGGACCGTGTCCTCTGCCGACAAAAGATTGTCGGCCTCGGCATACGTGGAAAGATTCACACCGGGCACATACTCCATTACGATGTAACCGGCATTGTCGGTCACTACCGCATCGAGAATCGACGCGATGTGCGGGTGGTTGAGTTTTCCCGCGAGGGACGCTTCGTTCAGAAATTGCTTGCGCAGCACGGCTCCGAATTGAGGGTCTTCGAAAACGGCGGATTCAATTATTTTCACCGCAACGTCGTCGCCGGAAAAGGTATCGACGGCGTGATGAACCGTCCCAGAAGTTCCCTTGCCGAGGAGACTTTTCAGTTCGTATTTGCCGAAAATGCCGTTCATGCTGGTTCCCTGCCCGGCGCGGTGCGCCAATAGATTGAGGCTGACACTCTATCCCGGCATGTTGCCTGCATTCGATGTTTGCGCCGTGTCGCTTGCCTAATAGCTTCGAAAAACCGCGATAATGCCGCAGGAATGTGCAATTCGCACGGCGAAGGCGGCCATGGCGCCAAGCCGGCATCAACCGCAACCTGGCATCGAACTGGGGGAACAGGATATGCAGAACTCATGTGGAAATGGCACCGTCGAGTGGGAGTTGGATGCGCGCGGCGTAGCCAGTGTGACGCTGAATCGGCCGCAGGTGAACAACGCCTACAACGGCGAGCTGATATCCGGCGTGCACCAAGCCATGGACGCGCTAGTCGCGGCGCGGGGCGTGCGCGCGCTGGTGCTCAGGGGTAGGGGCCGGCACTTCCAGGCCGGGGCGGATCTCGCCTGGATCAGCGCTGTCGCGCAGATGTCCCCGGAAGAAAACGAGCACGCCTCGCGCGCGACCGGCGAGCTGGTGCGCAGGCTGGACACGCTGCCGCTTCCGACCGTGGCATTGGTCCAGGGCGGTTGCTTCGGCGGCGGCACCGGCATCGTCGCCGCCTGTGACATTGTCGTCGCCAGCGAGGATGCAATATTTGCGATTACGGAAACGCGCTGGGGCTTGATGGCCGGAATCATCCTGCCGCAGCTCGTCCAGGCGATCGGCCTGCGCGCGTTGCGGCGCTATGTCCTCACCGGGGAGCGGTTCGATGCACACGAGGCGCGCCGCATCGGGCTCGCGCACGAAGTGTGTGCGACCGGCAAGCTGGAGGAGACGGGCGCGAGGATCGTCGACGGGCTGCTGATGAATGCGCCGCGTGCGACGGCCGCCACCAAGCTGCGCTCGCTGCAGGTGGCCGGCGCCCTGATCGAGGATGCGTTGTTCGCGGACCTGGTGCGCGAGCACGCGTCCACGCGTCAACTCGCCGAGGCGGCCGAAGGGCTGGCTTCATTCAGGGAAAAGCGCAAGCCTGGCTGGTATCCGGCCGCGGCTTGACCCATTGCTACAAGACAACGCGCACAAGTATGGATTTTCAACTCAACGAAGAACAGAAGCTGCTGGTCGATCTGGCCGACCGCATGGGGCGCGAGGAGTTCGCGCCCAAGGCGGCGCGCTGGGACCGCGAGCACGAATACCCGCACGAGAACGTCGAAGCGCTGCGCCGCGCCGGACTGCTGGGTATGACCATTCCGAAAAAATTCGGCGGAGCCGAACGGCCGCTGATCGACGTGGTGCTGGCGGTCGAGCAGATCGCCAAGTATTGCGGGGTGACAGCGCGCATCGTGGTCGAGACCAATATGGGGGCGCTGGGTTGCGTCATGACCTACGGCACCGAGGCGCAGCAGCGCGAGCTCGCCCGCCGCGTGCTCGAGGACGGCGACAAGCCGGCCATCGGCATGACCGAACCCGGCGCCGGCACCGATCTGACCGCGCTTACGACCAGGGCGGTAGAGCGCGACGGGCGCTACGTCCTTAACGGTCGGAAGCACTGGATCACCGGTGGCGGCATCTCCAGGACCAACCTGATTTTCGCGCGCATCGTCGATCGCAATGGCAACGACCAGGGCATAGGCGGCATCCTGGTGGATCGGGGAACGCCGGGTTTTTCCATCGGGCGGGTGGAAGACGCCATGGGGCTGCGCGGGATTCCGGAGGCTGAGCTCGTTTTCGAGAACTGCGAGGTTCCGGCAGCCAACCTGGTGGTGTGCGATCCCAAGGGCGGGTTCAAGAAGCTCATGAACGGCTACAACGCGCAGCGCATAGGTGCGTCCTCGGTCGCGCTCGGCATTGCGCGAGGGGCCGCGGCGAAAGTTGAGGCCGCTGCCGGTGTCGAACACGCGCACCTTGCCGCCCACGGTGATGCCGCCGGT
>JBQMQE010000149.1:0-11269 GCA_052172655.1 Burkholderiales bacterium | reverse complement strand
CTGAGCTCGCTGCAGCCTGCCAACGTGCGGCTGCGCCGCGCGCTGCGCAACCAGCAGGAAGCCGTAAGCCACCCGCGCTATCCGTTAATTTTCGATCCGCAGACTGCCGGGGGCCTGCTCGCCAGCATTCCCGCCGAGCGCGTTGAGGCCTGTGTCGCAGCGCTGCGCGCGCTCGGATACGAGCACGCGGCGGCCATCGGCCGCGTGTTGCCCCAGGGCGTAGCGCTGGAGCCGATAATCCTCAAGCTGGATTTGTGACGCAGCCGATGCGATTCAAGCTGCTCGCCGTCGTCGCGCTGCTGGCGCTGCTTGCGGCGACTTACTGGCTGTTGCACCAGACCGGCGCGATGGCGACCATCCTCGACCGGGCCGAGTTGCATGCTCGCATCGCGCGGCTGGGGGCGTGGGGCCCGCTGACGGTGATCGGCCTGATGGTGCTGGCGATCCTGGTCAGCCCGATTCCGAGCGCGCCCATCGCCATGGCCGCCGGCGCCGCTTATGGCCATGTCTGGGGCACGCTTTATGTACTGCTGGGCGCCGAAATCGGCGCGCTGGCCGCTTTCGGCATTGCGCGCTGGCTGGGTGCGGAAACGCTGAAGCGCTGGTTTGGCGAGCGCTTGTCGGTGGGTTTGCTCGGATCGCAAAACGCGCTGATGGGCATCGTGCTGGTCAGTCGCCTCCTGCCTTTCATTTCATTCGATATCGTCAGCTATGCCGCGGGCCTCACGGTTCTCTCGTTCTGGCGCTTCGCCATCGCGACGCTGGTCGGCATCGTACCGGCCAGCTTCCTGCTGGCCCATTTCGGCGGCGAAATGGCCACGGGCGAATCCGACCGGATCATGATTTCCGTGCTGGCGCTGGGCGCCATTACCTTGATCCCGTTGGCGGTGAAACTCGTGCGTGACCGCATGCGGCGCCAGCCGCCGAGCTAGCGCTGCCGCCGCCGCCAGCTCGGGGATGACGCGCGCAGCCGCAAAATTCGCGGCACTTGATACTATTGCGAATGAACGCGGCAGGAGCAGCAAGGAAACCGGGGGATACCTCCCCTCGCACCTCTGAATCGGCCTGCCGCAAATGACTTTTGCGACGGGTTCTATTATGACGCGGTTTGAACCGCTCCGAAAATTATGACGCACCGCGCCGGCCCGACATTTTTCTCCTTTCCCGCCGATGCGCTTGCGCAAAGCGCCGAGGTGGCCGCCGTCATCGCCGGACTGATGGCCGAAACGCCGTCGGCGTCGCCCAAGTATCTCTACGGGCCGCTGGGCTCGCGCCTGTTCGATGCGATCACCGAACTGCCCGAGTACTATCCGACCCGCACCGAACGCGGCCTGCTCGAAAGCTGCTGCGACGGCGTCGCGCACGCAACCGGACCGGCGCCGACCCTGATCGATCTCGGCGCGGGAAACTGCGAAAAGGCGCGCAGCCTGTTTCAGGCGCTCAAGCCCGGCCAGTATGTCGCGGTGGACATTTCCGCGGATTTCCTGCGGCATACGCTGTCCCAGCTCCAGCGCGACTTCCCGCAGCTGGAAATGCTCGGCATCGGCGCGGATTTTTCCTCGGGACTGCGCCTGCCGGACGCGGTGCGCCGCGACAACCGCCTGTTCTTCTATCCCGGATCGTCGATAGGAAACTTCACGCCGGAGCAAGCGCTCGCCTTCCTCGCCGGCATCAGGGCACAGTGCGCCGGCGCCTATGGCGGCGGCCTGCTGATCGGCGTGGACTTGATCAAGCCGGAACCCGTGCTGCAGGCGGCCTATGACGATGCGCTCGGCGTCACCGCGGCGTTCAACCTGAATCTGCTGAACAATCTCAATGCGCTGATCGGCAGCGATTTCGCCGTCGGCGACTGGCGCCACCGCGCGCTGTTCAACGCCGGGGCGTCGCGCATAGAAATGCACCTCGAGGCCAGGCGCGATCTCAGCGTGCGCTGGCCCGGCGGCGCGCGCGCGTTTCGGCAGGGCCAGCGCATCCATACCGAGAACAGCTACAAGTACGCGCTGGCGGATTTCAAGGCGCTGTTGCTGCAAGCCGGGTTCAGCCGGGTCCAGGCATGGACCGACGCAAACGACTGGTTTGCGCTGTGCCACGCCACGATCTAGTTATTGGCCGTTGAATCCTTGCCTCAGCCACCCGGCCGCATCTGGCGGCGGCGCACCCAGGCGCTCGCCGCGTCCACCAGCACCACCAGCGCCAGCATCGCGATAATGACGCTCGAGGCCTGCGGCTCGTGCAGCAGCGAGAGTTCGTAATAGAGCATCTGCCCCAGACCGCCGGCGCCGACGAAGCCAAGCACCGTGGCCATACGGATGTTCATCTCCCAGCGATAGAGGCCATATGCAATCAATTGCGGCGTGATCGCGGGCAGCGTGCCGTAGAGGAAGGCGAGCGCCGGCGCCGCGCCGCTTTCCGCCAGCGCGCGCGCCGGCTCGGGCGGCGTATTTTCCAGGCTTTCCGCGAACAGCCGGCCGAGCACGCCCGTGGTATGCAGTGCCAGGGCGAGCGTGCCGGCGAACGGCCCCAGCCCGGCGGCGAGCACCATCAGCGCCGCCCACACCAGCTCCGGCACCGAGCGCAGCGCATTGAGCAGGAACCGGGTCAGCGCTTTGAGCGCAGCACTCTGACGGCCCGCGGCCGGCAGCGCCAGCAACAGTCCCGCGCCCACGGCAAGCAGTGTGCCTAGAGCGGATATGGCGAGGGTTTCGAGCGTGCCCTTGGCAATCTTGCGCAGGAATTGCGCGCTGGCATCGGGCGGAAAAAATCGCAGTGTGAACTGCAGCATGCCGCGGCCGGACTCCGCGCTGAACAGGCGCGCCAGGTCCAGCGACAGATAGGCGAAGCTGGCCCAGACGAGCAAGACGAGCAGCAACAGCGTCAGCCAGCAATGCAGGCAAAAGCCCATGGCCGCTCGCCGCTCGGCGAAGGTCGCGGCGCTCATCGGCTTACCTTGTCGCTACGCGCCAAGGATTCACCGTCGGGGCGGCCCGTCGGGCTCATGCGAGCAGCTTGCGCAGGAACACGCTGAGCGCATCGGCCAGCAGCACCAGCAGCAGAAACACGATCAGGATGGTCGAGACCTCGCCGCCGTTGAGCATTTTCATCGACTGATCCATCAACTGCCCGAGGCCACCGGCCCCGACAAAGCCCATGATCACCGAAGCGCGCACCGCGCACTCCCAGCGATAGATGGTATAGGAGGCCAGTTCCTGCCCGGCTGCCGGCAACAGTCCGTAGAAGAACGCCATCAGCCGGCCGCTGCCGGATTCGAGCAGCACGCGCGCGGGACGCGTATCGCCCGATTCCAGAATCTCCGAGTAAACCTTGCCCAGCATGCCGCCGTAGGTGAGCGCTATCGCCAGCACGCCGGCGGCCGGTCCGAGCCCGAACGCGCGCACCAGCAGCAAGGCCCAAACGAGTTCCGGTATGCCGCGCAATATCAGCAGCGCGAACCGCGCCAGCGCGCGCAACACCTCACCCGCGCCGCGATCGGGCCCGGGACCGATGCGCGAAACCGACAGGCTGTGCGTGAGCGCGAGGCCCAGCGGCACGGCGAGCAGCATGGCGAGCGCGATGCCTGCGGTCGCCATCGCCAGCGTCTCCAGTGTCGCCTTGAGCACCAGGGCGAGAAAATCGCCGCCCAGATTTGGCGGAAAGAACTGTCCGACGAAACCGCCCATCACCGCGAGATTGCGCGCATCGAACAGCGCGGCCGGCCTGAATTCGGCGATCAGCAACAACGGCCACAGCGCGAGCAGCGCGAGCAGTGCCCAGGTGGCCCGCCGTAGCGCAGCGGGATCGCGCAGCGGCCGCTGCTGAAGACTATGCAACATGCCGCGAACGCATCAGATCACGCGCGGCGGCGCGACGGCTTTGCGCGTGCCGCCGCCCGCGGGGTCGTCCGCCGGGTGCGCTTCGAATGGCGAATTGAACGGTTGATTATCCTGGGACGGCAGCACGCCGGTTTCCGAGGCATAGAGTTCGCGCAACACGCCCTCGCTCACCTGGGCCGGCGGCAGGTCGAACACGACCTCCCCCGCCCTGAGGCCGATCACGCGCGGAAACCAGCGCAGCGCCACATCCACCGCGTGCAGGCTCGCCACCAGCGTGACGCCATGGCTTTGCGCCTCCGCGTGCAGTTGACTCACGGTGAGATCGGCGAGCGCCGGGTCCATGGCGGAAACCGGCTCGTCCGCCAACAGCAGGTCGGGGCGCTGATACAGCACGCGCGCCACGCCGACGCGCTGCAGTTGCCCGCCGGAGAGCCGGTCGCAGCGATCGAACAGGCGGTCGGCGAGATCGAGCCGCGCCAACTGATCGCGCGGCCCGGCAATATCGGCCGGATAAATCAGCGACAGCGCCGACTTCCACCACGGCCACTGGCCCAGGCGCCCGGCGATGACCGCGGTGATGGCGCGCTGGCGCGGCGGGATTGGCGGCGCCTGATGAATGAATCCGATGCGGCTGCGCAAGCGCCTGAGCTTGGCGCTGCCAAGCTGCCAGGGGTTGTGCCCGAGCACGCTGACCCGCCCTTCGGTCGGGCGGATCGAAGTGGCGAGGATGCGCAGCAGCGAGGTCTTGCCCGCGCCGGAAGGGCCGATGACCGCCAGGCGCTCGCCGCGCGCGGCCTTGATCGACACGGCGTGCAAGGCGCGCTGCCCCTGCGCCTGGCCGTTCGCGTGGATCAATCCGACGCGGTCGAGTTCGAAACTCATCTGAGGAAACGCAGCGCGTCAGCGCGCAGCGCTGCTGCAGCTCATTTGATCAGGCCGGCCGATTTGGCGGCATTTTCGATGCCGCCGTAGTTCGATGCCTTGGTCGGAATGAACTTGCTCGCGCGCTGCAAATCCAGGATGGCTTTGTGCGCCGGATTGGCGGGGTCGAGCTTGAGAAACGCGGCGGTGAGCTTCTTCACCAAAGCCGGGTCGAGGTCGCCGCGCACTGTCCAGTTGTAATCGTAATAGGGCGGCGTCGTCGCCAGCACCCTGACTTTCAGCGCGTTCGGATTCTTGGCTTGCACCAGCTTGTCCCACACAGAAGCATTGAGCACGCCGGCTTCGGCCCTGCCGCTGGCCACATAGGCCACCGTCGCGTCGTGCGCGCCGGAGAACGCCACGTTCCTGAAATCCTTGTCCGGATTGATCCCCGCCTGCAACAGGAGGAATCGCGGCATCAGATGTCCCGACGTCGACGACGGCGAACCGAAAACGAAGGTCTTGCCCTTGAGATCGGCCAGGGTCTTGGCGCTGCTGCCGCCCGGCACGATGAACTTGCTGGTGAACTTCTCGTCCTCGGCGCGCTGCACGATGGGTATGGCAGTGCCGTTGGTGCGCAGCTTCGCCTGCACGAAGGTAAATCCGCCGAGCCAGGCGAGGTCGAGCTTGCCCGTGGCCAGCGATTCGACCACGGCGGCATAGTCGGTCACCGGCGTGAACTCGACCTTCATGCCGGTTTCCTGAGCGAGGTATTCGCCTAGCGGCTTGAACTTGCGTTGCAGCTCGGTCGGCGCTTCGTCGGGAATCGCGGATACCCTGAGCACGGCCTGCGCGCCGGCGCCCTGGGTGAAGCCCAGGCCGAAAAAGGCAACAATCAAAACACGGAACAAAGCGATCATGAAAATATTCTCCAGAAAGGTTAGAGGTGAACCAGGCCGCCAGGCGCAGCAGGGCGCGCGATCGCGGTCGTCGCTGCAACACTTCAGGATGCGCGCGCAGCGATACTATACCTTGGGAAGGCTAGCCGCGCGCCACCCGCTTGGGCTTGCTCGGGGGTCTGCGCGTTAATCTGTTCCGATCGCGCAGGTGCGAAATCCGCAGAACATGTCGGCGCGCTCGGGCTGGTAGAAATTGCGCCAGGTCTTGCGCAGCAGCCGCGGCGGCGTGGCGAAGCTGCCGCCGCGCAGCACGCGGTGCTCGTCGGCGAACCAGGGCGCGGAGTATTCCTTGTAGGGATCGGCGGAGAATCCCGGATAGGGCCCAAACCGGCTGGACGTCCATTCCCATATCCGCCCGCAATCGAAGCGATCGCAGTGCGCGCCGGCGGCACACTCCCATTGCGCCTCGCTCGGCAGCCGCCGACCGGCCCAGGCGCAATAGGCTAGCGCCTCGTGCCAGCTCACATGCATCACCGGCTCGTGCGCCGCGAGCGGCAGCCAGCGATCGAAGCGACGCAGCGACCAGGCATCCGCGTCGCGCCTCCAGTAGCGCGGATGAGCGAGCGCGAGCCGGTCGCGCATCGCCCAGCCGGCGGCGCTCCAGAATCCGCGCCGGGCGTAGCCGCCGTCATCGACGAACGCCGCGTACTCGGCGTTGCTCACCGCGCGCCGCGCGATCGCAAACGCGGGCAGGCCGACCTCATGCGCCCATTTCTCGTTGTCGAAGACGAAGCCTGAGCCGGGTCTTGCCCCTAGCGTCATCGTGCGCGCGGAAATCTCGATATCCGCCGCGCCCGATGCGTCCGCTTCCGGCCAGGCCACGGGCATGGCGTAACCCAGGGTCTGCCACATGTAGCAAAACGCCTCGTTGTGCATGTCCTGATGAAATAGCGCGAGCTGCGCGAAATACGCGCGCGCGTCGGTGAGCGCTTCGCCCTCGAGCAGTGACTGCGTGCGCTCGAACACCGCTTCGACATACGCACGCGTTGCCTCGGCATCGGGCAGATCCAGCGACCAGCGCGTATCGTGCGCGACGCGCGCCGAGTCGTACCGGCGGTCGGCCTGAGGCAGGATCGAGGGCGCAGCGAAATCGCCGCCGCGATGCAGCCAGAACTCCTGGAACCAGGCGATATGGCCGAGCTCCCACAGCGGCGGATTGACTATCGGCAGCATGGGAACGGCCGGGCTTGTGCTGTCGATGCACTGCGTCAGCGTCCGGGTCAGGGTGTGCGCCTGGGCCAGCCAGTCGCGCAAGCAGGCCGCCGAAGGATGCGGCCGGTACAGCGAAAAATCGGGCCAGTCCGCGCGCGCCATCGGCTCTGCTATATTGTCCATGACGCCGCTTTTTCCGCCCACTCCATCCATGAGAACCCGTTGCAAAATGAATATAAGGGAGCATGAGGGGAGCTATCCCCTCATCCTGCAATGAACTCCAAGCCCGATCACCTCCCGCTTGCCCGCGAATCCGCACCCGCGCGCTATCCCTTGAGCATAGTCATTGTAACGCCGGCAGCGCCCGGCTCGCGCCACGGCAATCGCAATACCGCGCTGCGCTGGGCGCGGCATTTGCGCGCCCTGGGCCACGAGACGCAGGTCGCGCTCGAATGGGACGGGCGCGACTGCGATATGCTCATCGCCTTGCACGCGCGCCGCAGCCACGCATCGATCAAGGCGTGGAAGCAGGCGCATCCGGACCGTCCCCTGGCGCTGGTGCTCACCGGCACCGATCTGTACCGCGACATTCGCCACGACGCCGACGCACGCGCGTCGCTGCGCCTGGCCGATCGCATGGTCGTGCTGCAAGCCAAGGGTCTGGATGAACTCAGCGCGGCCGAGCGCGCGAAGACCCGGGTGATTTACCAGTCGGTGCGCCCGGTGCGGCGTCAGGCCCCGCCGCGCAGCTATTTCCTCGCGACCGTGATCGGCCATTTGCGCGAGGAGAAGGACCCGTTTCGCGCCGCCCTGGCGCTCGCGCACCTGCCGCAGAGCGCGATGCGCGTGGTGCAGCTTGGCCAGGCGATGAGCCCTGCAATGGGCCAGCAGGCGCGCGCCCTGATGCGCGCCGAGCCGCGCTATCGCTGGCTGGGCGAGCTCGATCACGCGCGCGCGATGCGCTGGCTGGCGCGCAGCCACGCGATGGTGATCTCGAGCCGGATGGAAGGCGGCGCGCACGTGGTGTCCGAAGCGATAGCCATAGGCGTGCCGGTGATCGCCTCCGCCATTCCCGGCAATATCGGCCTGCTCGGCGAGAACTATCCGGGTTACTACCCGTTTGCGGACGAGACCGCGCTGGCGGCGCAACTGGCGCGCGCGCATGGCGACCGGCGCTGGCTGGCGTCGCTCGCGGCCGCAGTGAAAGCGCGGCGTCGCGAAGTCGATCCGGCAACCGAGCGCGAGTCGATCGCCCGATTGATCGCCGATTTGTCGCGCGCTGGCAAGCGGGGGCGCAATTGAACCCGCGGCTGCGCATCCCGTCGCAACGAAATCGAATCAAAGCGTAAGAATTCGGAGCCTGCGCCCGACCAAGGCAGATATCTCCGACAACCAGACCTAGCCTGGATACCAGATGAACCCTCGACGCCTCGCTTTACTCGCCGCGCTGATCGGCGCTGCGCTCGCCTATTACAGCTTCGATCTGGGCCGTTATCTGAACCTCGATTATTTCAAGAGCCAGCAGGCGGCGATCGAATCCTGGCGCGCGGCGCAGCCGATGACGGCGGCGCTGCTCTACTTTATCGCCTACGTCGCGGTCACCGGCCTGTCCCTGCCGGGCGCGGCGGTGATGACGCTCGCCGGCGGCGCGATTTTCGGCCTGCTCTGGGGCACCGTCCTTGTGTCCTTTGCTTCCACCATCGGCGCCACGCTGGCCTTCCTCGTGTCGCGTTTCCTGTTGCGCGACTGGGTCGAGCGGCGCTTCGGCGAGCGCCTGCGCCCGGTCAACGCCGGCATCGAGCGCGAAGGCGGGTTTTATCTGCTCGCGCTGCGCCTGGTCCCGGCCTTCCCCTTCTTCATGATCAATCTGGCGATGGGACTCACGGCGATTCGCACCCGGACTTTCTACTGGGTCAGCCAGGCAGGCATGCTGCTGGGCACGATCGTGTATGTGAACGCAGGCACCCAGCTTGCGAAAATCGAATCGCTGTCGGGCATACTCTCGCCGTCGCTGATCGCGTCCTTCGCGCTGCTGGGCATTTTTCCGCTGCTGGCGAAAAAGATGCTGGAGCGCCTGCGGGCAAAAAAGGTCTACGCCGGCTGGAACAAGCCGCCGCGCTTCGAGCGCAACCTGGTCGTGATCGGCGCCGGCTCGGCCGGCCTGGTCAGCGCCTATATCGCCGCGGCGGTCAAGGCCAAGGTCACGCTGGTGGAGAAACACAAACTCGGCGGCGACTGTCTCAATACCGGCTGCGTGCCCTCCAAAGCCCTGATCCGCTCGGCCAAACTGCTCTCGCACATGCGCCGCTCGCGCGAATTCGGCATCCGCGCGGCAACAGCGGAGTTCGATTTCGCCGAGGTGATGGAGCGGGTGCAAAGCGTGATCAAGACGGTAGAACCGCACGACTCGGCCGAGCGCTACACCGGACTCGGGGTGGAGGTGATCGAGGGCACGGCGAAAATCGTCTCGCCATGGGAGGTGGAAATCACGCGCAGCGACGGCGCGGTGCAGCGCCTGACGACGCGCGCCATCGTCATCGCCGCCGGCGCGCGTCCCTTCGTGCCGCCGATTCCGGGCATCGATGAAACCGGCTACCTCACTTCCGACACCGTGTGGAACCTGCGCCAGTTGCCGCGGCGGCTGGTGGTGCTCGGCGGCGGCCCGATCGGCTCCGAACTCACCCAGACTTTCGCCCGGCTCGGCGCCCAGGTGACGCAAGTGGAAATGGCGCCGCGCATCCTGCTGCGCGAGGATGCGGAGGTGTCCGAACTGGTGACGCAGCGCTTTCGCGCCGAAGGCATAGCCGTCCTGGTCGAGCACAAGGCGAAGCAGTTCGTCGTCGAAGACGGCGAGAAAATCCTGATCGCCGAACACGCAGGCCGCGACGTGCGCATCGCGTTCGATGCCGTGCTGGTCGCGGTCGGCCGGGTGGCCAATCTGAAAGGCTACGGCATGGAGGAACTGGGCATCCCGGCCGAGCGCACCGTAACCACCAACGAGTTCCTGCAGACCAAGTTCCCCAACATCTATGCCGCCGGCGACGTCGCCGGGCCGTATCAGTTCACCCACACCGCGGCGCACCAGGCCTGGTACGCGGCAGTGAATGCGCTGTTCGATCCGTTCAAAAAGTTCCGCGCCGACTACTCGGTGATTCCCTGGGCCACTTTCGTCGATCCGGAAGCGGCGCGCGTGGGCCTGAACGAGATCGAGGCGAAGGAGCGCGCCATTCCCTACGAAGTGACGGTATACGGCATCGACGACCTGGACCGCGCCATCGCCGACGGCGAGGCCCACGGCTTCGTCAAGGTGCTCACCGTGCCGGGAAAAGACCGGATACTCGGCGTCACCATCGTCGGCGAGCATGCGGGCGACCTGATCGCCGAATACGTGCTGGCGATGCGCCACGGCATCGGCCTCAACAAGATCCTCGGCACCATCCATATCTACCCGACCATGGCGGAAGCGAACAAGTATGTTGCAGGCGTGTGGAAGAAGGCGCATGCGCCGCAGAGGCTGCTCGCATGGGTGGAACGCTTCCATGCCTGGCGGCGCGGGTGAGGGTGCAACGACTGAAACTGGTGCTCGTCTTCCTCGCCCTCACCTTTGGCGCTACCAGATGCGCTTCACGCCGTACTTCCTGAAAACCGGGTCGGCCGTGACAATCGGCAGTTTTTCCTCAATGGCCTGCGCAATCAGCAGGCGGTCAAAGGGATCGCCATGATGCCGGGCCAGCGTCTCGACGCGCCCGATATGCGCCATGCGGATATCCAGCATCGCAAAACCGTTGGCGGCGGCATGCTCGACAACGTAGCGCATCACCGGGAGCGCGAGCTTGAGCTTGCCCAGACCGGCCTTGATCGCCAGCTCCCAGACACTGACCAGACTGACCAGGCACTCGTTTTCCCGATCGGCAAGGGCCGCGCGGGCTTTTGCCGGCAGAGCGCGGTCCCCCTCCACCCACCACAGAAAAACATGCGTGTCGAGGAGAACGCGCATCAAACGTAATCCTTGAAATCTTCCGGCGTGAGGTCGAAATCCGGCGCGATGTAAAGGATCTGGCCTTTGCCCGAGCCGGGTTTCCGCGGCCGCTTCGGCCTGTCCAGCGGCACCAGCTTGAGCACGGGTTTGTTATCCTTCGAAATAATGACTTCCTCGCCCAGCATGGCTTTCTGCACCAGCCGCGAAAAATGGGTTTTTGCTTCGGCAATATTGAATTTGGACATGGCCTGCTTTCCTGCACATCGACGTTGGTCATCTTACATGACCAAGATGTGCCACGCAAGTTTTGCGCCTGTTCCGGGTCCGAAACCGGGGTTCCGGTTTTTTCCAGAGCAAGCCTAGTTCCGCGTTCTCCCCGGTGGCACTGACGCCGGACGAACTCCGTCCCGCCTGGGACGGCGGCAAGCTGAGACTGCCGCTGCTGGTCGAGGTCAACGGCGAAGTGCTCGGCCGTCCCAACGCCGGCG
>JBQMQE010000148.1:0-11542 GCA_052172655.1 Burkholderiales bacterium | reverse complement strand
GCGCCTTTCTTGCCGCGCGGTATCGGTCTGCCGCTGTCGCGCCACCGCACCGCTTTGTGGAAGCCCTCTTTTTCGGCGTAGCCCTTGAACCACAGGCCTTCGGGGGAGTGGCGCGTGATGCCGTCGAACAGGGTGGCGAACATCTGCGTCGTCGCCAGGCCCATGTTTTCGTAGGCCTGGTTGATCATCAGCTTTTGCATCATCAACTGGTTTTTCGGCACGCCCGCCATGCGCTTTGCCAGGGCATCCACCACCGCGTCGAGCTCGGCCGCGGGCACGGCGTCGTGCACCAGGCCCCATTGCTTCGCCGTCCTGCCGTCTATGGTGTCTCCGGTAAGCAGCATGCGCTTGGCCTTTTCCGCGCCCAGGCGAAACACCCACATGGCCGTGGTCGGGCAGCCCCAGACGCGCGCCGGCATATAGCCGATCCTGGCGTCCTCCGCCATGAGGACGATGTCCGCGCACAGCGCGATGTCGCTGCCGCCGGCGAGCGCGTAGCCGTGCACCTTGCAGATGGTCGGCTTGTAGCTGCGCCACAGCGAAAAGAAATCGTCGGTGTTGGCCTTCATGCCGCGGTAGTCGAGCATCGGATCCCAGGGCATGTCCTGGGTATAGGCGTTCTTGCCCTTGTTCTCGGCGTAGTCCTTGAGGTCGTAGCCGGCGCAAAACGCGCGGCCCGTTCCGGCGAGCACGATCACATGCACGCCGTCGTCGGCATTGGCCGCCTCCACCGCGAGACGGATTTCGCGCGGCATGTCCCGGTTGATGGCGTTCAGCCGGCGCGGGCGATTCAGGGTAATGCGGGCGATGCGGCCTTTTTTTTCGTACAGCAGCGTCTTATAGCTCATCGGGCTCTCCGGCGAAGGGCAGGCGCTTGCGCCGGCGTCACTCGTTAGTCGTATTTGCGCGCATCGTCGATCACCTTGCCGTCGTTGGGCAGACTGCCTGCGGTCACGAACTCGATCTCCCCGCGCAGCTTGGTGACGTCGCGGATCGAGGCGATGAGCGCCGCCTTCAGCCCGGCGTCCTCGTTCCCGGACTCGCAGCGCAGCGTCATGCTGTCGTTGCCGGTGCTGCCTGCGACCACCAGCCGCGCCTTGAGGATTTCGGGATGCCGCCGCACGATCTCGCCCACCTGCTTCGGCGTGACGAACATGCCGCGCACCTTGGTGGTCTGGTCGGCGCGCCCCATCCAGCCCTTGATGCGCACATTGGTGCGGCCGCAGGGGCTTGCGCCCGCAAGCACTGCGGAAAGATCACCGGTGCCGAAGCGGATCAGCGGATAGTCCGGATTGAAACTGGTGATCACCACTTCGCCGACCTCGCCCGCCGCGACCGGATCGCCGGTGCCCGGGCGCACGATTTCGAGCAGCAGGCCTTCGTCGAGGATCATGCCCTCGGTGACGGAACCGTCCGGCAGCGCCGATTCATACGCGAGCGAGCCGAGATCGGCAGTGCCGTAGGACTGCATGACGCGGATACCGCGTTCGCCCAGGGATTTGCGCAGCGCCGGCGGCAGATATTCGCCTCCGACCATGGCATTCTTCAGGCAGCCGATGTCGGTCTTGAGTTCGTCCGCCTTGTCCACGATCAACTTCAGAAAGGACGGCGTGCCGATGAACGCGCTGATGCGCAGGTCGGCGATGGTCGAGACCTGCATTTCGGTTTGCCCGATCCCGGTCGGCACCACGGTGCAGCCGAGCGCGCGCGCGCCCGATTCCATCATCGAGCCCGCCGGCGTGAAGTGATACGCGAAGGTGTTGATCACGAGATCGCCCGAGCGCAGGCCGGCGGCAAACAGCGCGCGCGCTGTCCGCCACCAGTTGGAGGCCATCCCTTCCGGCTCGTACACCGGCCCCGGCGAAACGAAAATCTTCGCCAGTTTGTTCAAGGGCGTCGCGTTCAGTCCGCCGAGCGGCGCTTGCTGCCTCTGCAGTTCGCCCAGGTCGGACTTGCGCGTGAGCGGCAGCCGGGCCAGCGCCGCGCGCGTAGTAACGCTCTGCGCATCGACATCGGCCAATATGCGGGAGAAGCCGGGCGCATTCTTCTTCGCATGCGCGATCTGGGCCGGCAACGCCGCAAGCAGCGCCTGTTCGCGTTCGGCCGGATCGCGGGTTTCGAGGGTATCGTAATATTCGGTCATAGCGGAAGTCGCTTTAAGCGCAAAGACGCGACGGGCGCAAGCTGTTCAAGTTCCCTGCGCCTGTTGCGTCCCAATGCGTCGAAATTGAACAGGCTTCAAGCGAGCCAGCGCTTGCGCCGCTTGTAGTGCTTGACGTCGGAAAAGCTCTTGCGCCCGCCGCTGGAGATGCCCAGGTAAAATTCCTTCACGTCCTCGTTGACGGCGAGGTCGGATGCGATTCCGTCCATGACCACGCGGCCGTTCTCCAAAATGTAGCCGTAATCGGCATAGCGCAGCGCCACCATGGTGTTCTGCTCGGCCAGGAGGAAGCTCACCCCCTCCTTCTGGTTGAGGCTTTTCACGATCTCGAAGATTTCTTCCACCAGTTGCGGCGCCAGGCCCATGGACGGCTCGTCCAGCAGGATCATGCTCGGCCGCGCCATCAGCGCGCGTCCCACCGCGGTCATCTGCTGCTCGCCGCCCGAAGTGTAGCCGGCGAGGCTCGTGCGCCGTTGTCTCAAACGCGGGAAGTAACCGTAAACCATTTCCAGATCGGCCGCGATTTCACCGCGGCCGACGCGGCGCGTATAAGCGCCCGTCATCAGGTTGTCCTCTATCGTCAGATGCGGGAAGCAGTGGCGCCCCTCCATCACCTGAATCACGCCGCGCTTGACCAGATCGGCCGGCGTGAGCTTCTCGATGCGCTCGCCCTTGTATTCGATATAGCCTTTGGTTACATCGCCGCGCTCGCCCCGCAGCAGGTTCGACACCGCGCGCAGGGTGGTGGTCTTGCCCGCGCCGTTGCCGCCCAGGAGGGCGACGATCTTGCCTTCGTCGACGGTGAGCGACACGCCCTTCAACACCAGGATGACGTGGTTGTAGATGACTTCGATGCCGTTCACGGTGAGCATGGTGGCACTCATCGGGGCGTTCTCCTAAGTTCTTCGGTTTTTCCTGCGACTCGATCCGAGCCGCAGGAAAAACCGCCTGCGCCACGAGAATCGCGGCGCAAGCGGGCGTTCACCCTTTAGTTCGAAGCGTCCTTGGCGCAATCGCGCGGCGGCACATGCTTCTCCGCCGAATACTTCGCTGCCGAAGCGCGGATGATCGGCTTGATGATCTGCAGGTCGGACTCGTACGGGCCGGCGGTGATGCTCCACTTCTTCCCGTCCCAGGTTTCGACGTGGGCGCTGTGCGAGCCTTCGTGGTCGACGCAGGTGGTCTGGATCGGGTCCATGAAGCCGGTGAAGCCGAGCTTTTTGATTGCGGCGGCGTCGAGCGCGAGGTTTTCCAGGCCCCAGCGCACCTGCTCGCCCGTGAGCGGTTTCTTGCCGGACTTGAACTGGGCGCGCTTCACCCCTTCCACGCCCATCATCGCCGACACCAGGCCGCGGTTGTACAGCACCTCACCGATCTCCTCCTTCTTGCCGGTGCCCTGGCCCTTGTCATAGACATACTTGATCATGTCCTTGTGCACCTGGCCCTGGCCGGCCGGCGCGAGGAAGGTAAGCGCGTGGTAGCCCTTGGCGCCATCGCCTGCCGGAATTACATCAGGCTCGGCTCCCGACCACCACACGCCGTACATTTTGTCGCGCGGATAGCCGGTCGCGACCGCTTCCTTGATCGAGGTCGAGTTCATCACGCCCCAGCCCCAGAGGAAGACGTAATCGGGTCGCTGCTGGCGGATCTGCAGCCAGGTGGCCTTCTGTTCCACGCCCGGGTGGGTGACCGGCAACAGCAGCAGTTCGAAGCCGTGCATCTTGGAGCGCTCCTGCAGCAGCGGTATCGGTTCCTTGCCATAGGGCGAATCATGATAAACCAGCGCGATTTTCTTGCCCTTCAACTTGTCCAGGCCGCCTTGCAGCTTGCCTACGTGCTGGATCAGGATGTCGGCCGCGTCCCAGTAGGTTCCGCCCAGCGGGAAGTTCCACTTGAATACCGTGCCATCGACCGAGTCGGCGCGGCCGTAGCCGGCGGTAACGATGGGAATCTTGTCCTTGGGCGCCTTGTCCGTCAGCGCGAAGGTGATGCCGGTCGACAGCGGCTGAAACAAGGAAGCACCGGTCGGACCTTTGCCTTTCAGGCGCTCGTAGCACTCCACGCCGCGGTCGGTGGCGTAGCCGGTCTCGCACTCCTCGTAGGTGATCTTGACGCCGTTGATGCCGCCGTCGCGCGCGTTGACCAGCTTAAGGTAGTCGACATAACCGTTGGCGAAGGGCACGCCGTTGGGCGCATAAGCGCCGGTGCGGTACACCAGCGCCGGGAAGAACTGCTCCTTCGCCTGCGCCTGGACCGGCCCGCTGGCCGTGACCGCCACTACCGCAGCGATCGTCCCGACGGATGCCGCCAGAATCCTCATTTTCTCTGCTAGTTTCATCTCCGTTACCTCCTTAGTAAAAAGCCGGGGGCGGGACGCCCACAGCGGTCACACTAAACCCTCTCGCGCTTAAACCATTCCTTAATGCGGGAACGGCCACAAGCGCAGCTTTTCCTTGCCGATCGCCCACAGGCGCGCCAGCCCCTGCGGCTCCACAATCAGGAAAAACACGATCAGCGAACCGAAAATCATCAATTCCAAATGCGACACCATCGCCGTTGACATCTCAACGCCGATCCATTCCGGCGCCCGATTCAGCAGGATCGGCAGCGCCACGATGAAAAACGCGCCGAAGAAGCTGCCGAGGATCGAGCCCATGCCGCCGATAATAATCATGAACAGCAGGTTCAGCGACAGCGTGATGCTGAATGCCAGCGGCTCCCACGAGCCCAGATGCACGAAACCCCACAGCGCGCCGGCGACGCCGACATAGAACGAACTCACGCCGAAGGCGGTGAGCTTGGCATACACCGGGCGGATGCCGATCACTTCGGCCGCGACGTCCATGTCGCGCATCGCCATCCAGGCGCGGCCGAGGTGCCCGCGCACCAGGTTCTTCGCCAGAATGGCAAACACCGTCACCACCGCCGCCAGGAACAGGTATTTCCTGACCGGGGAGTTGACCTGCCAGCCGAAGATGTCGATGGTGGCCGTGGACACCGATCCCGAGGGCGCGTAATTGGTGAACCACTTGACCCGGGCGAAGGTCCAGTCCATGAAGAATTGCGCCGCCAGCGTGGCCACGGCCAGGTACAGGCCGCGGATGCGCAGGCTGGGAATGCCGAACAGCAATCCGACCACGGCCGCGATCAGCCCCGCCAGGATCAGCACCACCAGAAAATTGAGCTGCGGCACCCGCAGCACCAGATTGTAGGCGGCGTATGCGCCTACCGACATGAACGCCGCATGGCCGATCGAAATCTGGCCGCAATAGCCGACCAGCAGGTTCAGTCCGATCGCCGCCAGGGACAGGATCAGAAACGGGATCAGGATCGACAGAAAGAAATAGTTGCTGAAGACAAAAGGCGCGACTAAGAACACGAACAGCAGCAGCAAGCCCATGAAAATGCGGTCCTGCAGGATCGGCAGCATCTGCTGATCCTGGCGGTAGCTGGTCTTGAATTGTCCGTTTTCTCTGTAGAGCATGTTTTTCGTCTATTACCGGGGACTAAACGCGATCAATGTGCTTCTCCCCGAACAAGCCTTCGGGCAGAACCAGCAGGAACAGCAGCGCCAGCACGTAGGCGAACCAGTTTTCTATGCCGCCGCCGGCGAGGTCGAACGCCTTGACCATCACTGGCCCGAGGAACACCTCGGCCATCTTTTCGCCGACGCCGATGATCAGGCCGCCTATGATTGCGCCGGGGATAGAAGTGAAGCCGCCGAGGATCACCACCGGCAGCGCTTTCAGGGCCACCTGTGAAATCGAAAACTGCACCCCGAGCTTGGCGCCCCAGACCACCCCCGCGACGAGCGCCACGATGCCGGCCAGGGACCACACGATCACCCAGATGCGGTTCAGCGGAATGCCGATCGACTGCGCAGCGAGGTGATCGTCGGCGACTGCGCGCAGCGCGCGGCCAGTCTTGGTCTTCTGGAAGAACAAGGCCAGCAGGATCACCAACAGCGCCGCGGCTGCCGTCGCTGCAACGTCGTCCTTGTTGATCAGAATACCGCCTTCGAACAAATTGCCCAGGATCATCACCGGTTCCTTGGCGATGCCCAGATCGATTTCATAGATGTCGCTGCCCCAGACGGTCTGGCCGAAGCCGTCCAGAAAATAAGTCACGCCCAGTGTCGCCATGAGCAGCACCACCGGATCCTGGTTCACCAGCGGCCGCAGCACCAGCCGCTCGATCACGAACGCCAGCGCCACCATGATCGCCACCGCCAGCAGCATTGCCGCCCACAGCGGCATTTTCTCGGCCATGCGCGCCACCGACAGCGCCGCGAACAGCACCATCGCCCCTTGCGCGAAGTTGAACACGCCCGAGGCCTTGAAAATCAGCACGAAGCCGAGCGCGACCAGAGAATAAAGCACGCCCGCCATCAGACCGCCGAGCAGCACCTCGGTGTAAAAGCCGGCAGAGCTGGCGCCGGTGGCCAGCGGCGCGACGAGGCCCGCCAATAGTACGGCGAACAGAATGATCAAATTGCGATTTCTTTTCATACCCGCGGCCCGTTTCAGTGCCCCACGCCAAGGTAGGCGCGGATGACAATCGGATCGGAGCGAACCTCGTCGGGCGTGCCTTCGGCGATTTTCATGCCGTGGTCCAGCACGACGACGAACTGGGAGATATCCATGACGACGGCCATGTCGTGCTCGATCAGGAGGATCGTCGTGCCGAACTGGTCGTTGACGTCGAGAATGAAGCGGCACATGTCCTGCTTTTCCTCCACGTTCATGCCCGCCATCGGTTCGTCCAGCAGCAGCAGCTTGGGTTCCATCGCCAGGGCGCGCGCGAGGTCGACGCGCTTTTGCAAGCCGTAGGGCAGGCGCCCGACCGGGGTCTTGCGATAGGCCTGGATCTCGAGAAAGTCGATGACCTGTTCGACCGCCTCGCGGTGCGCCAGTTCCTCGCGCTCGGCCGAGGGCAGGCGGAATGCCTGGGCCAGCATGCCGGACTTCATGCGCAGATTTCGGCCGGTCATGATGTTGTCGAGCACCGACATGCCCTTGAATAGGGCGATGTTCTGAAACGTGCGGGCAATGCCGTGCTCCGCCGCCTGGTGCGTGTCCATATCATGGCGCCTCTCGCCGAGGAAGGTGATGCTGCCTTCCTGGGGGTGATAGACACCGTTGATCACGTTCAACATCGAACTCTTGCCGGCGCCGTTCGGCCCGATAATCGACGTAATCTCGCCGCGATTGATCGCGAAGCTGACCCCGGTGATTGCCTTGACGCCGCCAAAGTTTAGGCTGACGTTCTCGACACGCAGGAATTTATCGTCGGCTGCCGGGACCGAGCCTTTCTGGCGCTTGCGCAACTCCTGGAGCGCCAGCAACGCCTGATCGCGCGTATCGTGGATGTTCGCACGGAAGAATGCGCGCCCCGCGTGTTCCCGGATGGCGTCGCGCGTCTGCGCGGTGGCACCAACGCGAACCGTGCCGAGGCTGAAGTTGATGTTGCTGCTCTTGCCGCGCTCGGCAAAACGCTCCCAGGCTTCCGGCGCAATGACGCAACCGGGGTAGACCACCAGGAAGTACCAGCGCCGGCCGCTCGCCGTGAGCTGCCTGTCGACCTCGTCGTAGAAGGCATCGACCTGTTCCGAATCGGAAAAAGTGAGGTCAGACAAATCCACTTCGAACGCCTCCATGGCGTCGTGAAAGGTGAGGCGCTGCGATGTGGTCCGGTCTTGCATGAGTCCTTCGCCGTGTTCGATGCCTGCTGCCTACGCCGCCTGCATTACGCCGGCACTGAAGGTCTTGGAATCGCATATCTTCAAATCGGCCGCCACCTTTCCAGTACGGCCGTCCTCGAACTTGACCTGGGTCTCGATGAACTGCGACGCCTTGCCCGAATACAGCGCGTCGATCAGCACGCCGTATTTCTCCGCGATGAAACCGCGGCGCACTTTGCGCGTGCGCGTGAGCTCGTCATCGTCCGGATCGAGCTCCTTGTGCAGGATGAGGAAGCGGTGCACCTGGGAATCGCACAGCGCCGGATCGAGCGCGAGCTCGGCGTTGGCTTTTTCCACGCACTCGCGCACCAGCGTATACACCTCGTCCTTTTGCGCCAGGTCGGTGTAGCCGGAGTAGGGGATATTGCGCCGCTCGGCCCAGTTCCCGACCGCGCCGAGGTCGATATTGATGAAAGCGCACACCATCTCGCGACGGTCACCGAAGGCGACCGCCTCCCTGATGTAGGAGAAAAACTTGAGCTTGTTCTCGATGTAGTTCGGTGCATAGATGGCGCCCGACGCCAGCTTGCCTACGTCCTTGGCGCGGTCGATGATCTTGAGCTGCCCGTCCGCATCGAAAAATCCGGCATCCCCGGTGTGGAAATAGCCCTGGGCGTCTATGGTCTCGGCAGTAGCGTCCGGCCGCTTGTAGTATTCCTTGAACATCGCGCCGCTTTTCACCAGCACTTCGCCGCTGTCGGCGATCTTGACCTCCACCCCTGGCGCGGGGATGCCCACGGTGTCGAGCTTGATCTGACCGTCTTTCTGCAGGCAGACATAGGCGCAGGTCTCGGTCGAGCCGTAGAGCTGCTTCAGGTTGATGCCGATGGAGCGATAGAAGCGAAACAGGTCGGGGCCGATCGCCGCACCCGCGGTGTAGGCCACGCGCACGCGGCTCATGCCGAGCACGTTGCGCAACGGCCCGTACACCAGCACGTTGCCGAGCGCATAGAGCAGGCGCTCGCCCGTGCTGACTTGCTTGCCATCGAGAATCTCGGCGCCGCAGCGCCGCGCCACGTCCATGAAGTAATGGAACATGCCGCGCTTGATCGCGCCCGCGTCCTCGATGCGGATCATCACCTGGGTGAGCAGGTTCTCGAACACCCGCGGCGGCGCGAAATAATAGGTCGGTCCGATCTCGCGCATGTCGGTCATTACAGTCTCGCCCGACTCCGGGCAATTGACGGTGAAGCCGGCCAGCAGCGACTGGGCGTAGGAAAACAGGTTGTCCCCCACCCAGGCCATCGGCAGGTAGGACAGAATCTCGTCGTCCGCGCTCAATCGGTCGAAGCCGCAGCCGCCGCGCGCCGCGTTGATCAGCGCGGAGTGGGTGATGCACACGCCCTTGGGCTTGCCGGTGGTGCCGGAGGTATACAGCATGATCGCCACATCATCGGGCCTGCCCTGCTCGATCTCGCGGTCGATGAATTCAGGCTCCCTGGCGCTGCGGCCGCGGCCCATTTCCTGCACCGCTTCCAGGCTGTTTATGAACGGCTGCTTGTAATGGCGCAGGCCGCGTGGATCGTCGTACAGGATGTGTTCGAGACCGGGGGAGCGCTCGCGGCACTCGATCAGCTTGTCCACCTGTTCCTGGTCCTCGGCGATGGCGAATCTGATGCCGGCGTCCTGCAGCACGTACTCCAGCTCCTGCGCCACCGCGTCCTGGTACATGGGCACCGGAATTCCGCCCAGGCATTGCGCCGCGGTCATGGCCCAATAAAGACGCGGGCGGTTGTCGCCGATAATGGCAAGGCTGTCGCCGCGGCGAAAGCCCAGTTCGGCCAGGCCGCAAGCGAGAGCGCGCACCTCCGCCGCGACCTGGCTCCAGTTCCAGGTCTGCCAGATGCCGAGGTCTTTTTCGCGTATCGCCGGATGCTTGGGGCGCGCGGCCGCGTGCTGCAGCAGCAGTCGCGGAAACGTATCCAGAGACCCTTCTGACATTCGACCCTCCTCCAGCGCGTTGCGCCCCTGTCCCGGAGCGTTCTAAATTCATTGTAGCGTAAGCCGGACTAGCCGGAATCTACGTCTGCGGCCAGACGATGCAGCGCCGCGGGTAAGCAATCATACAGCACAAATTTCGGGCAAAATGTCGCTTGACCGACACTCGGAGCCTAAGCCGCAGACTATGCGATCGCTGGATGACATGCTGGCGCTGAGCGCCTGGACGCGGGAACTGCCCGCGGCGCAATTGAGCCGGGTGCGGGCAGCCATCGCCGTGCGCGAGTTCGAGGCCGGCGCCTGCGTCTGCCGCAAGGGCGACCCGGCGAGCGCCTGGCTCGGGGTGATCGACGGGCTGGTCAAGATTCACAGTCTCTCGCCCGCGGGAAAATCGGTCACGTTCGCCGGGATTCCCGCCGGCGGCTGGTTCGCCGAAGGCTCGGTGCTCAGAGGACAGCCTTTCAAGTACGACACCGTGGCGCTGCGCGCTTCGCGCATCGCGTTCATGCCCGAAGCCACGTTCCACTGGCTGCTGGACACCAGCATACCGTTCAACCGCTTTCTGCTGACGCAATTGAACGAGCGTCTGGGACAGTTCATCGGCATGGTCGAGCATGACCGTTTGCTCGAGCCCGATGCGCGCGTCGCGCGCGCGCTGGCGGGGCTGTTCAACCCGCACCTCTACCCCAACTCCGACCCGCACGTGCAGATCTCGCAGGAAGAACTCGGCTATCTCGCCGGCGCCTCGCGCCAGCGGGTCAACCGCGCGCTGCAGGTGCTGGGCAAGGCCGGTCTGATCAAAGTCGATTACGGCCTCATTACCGTGCTCGACCTGGATGGCCTGCAAGGTTTCGGCGGCTGAAGCGCGCCGCCGAATTCGCGTATCCTCCCGCCTGCATGGCTACCCTGTATCTGGTCCGACACGGCCAGGCATCTTTCGCCGCCGAGAACTACGACCGCCTGAGCGAGCTCGGCCGGCGGCAATCGATCTGGCTGGGCGAATATTTCGCCGAACGCGGCATCGTGTTTGCTCGCGCGGTCTGCGGCACGCTGGAGCGCCAGCGCGAAACAGCGCGCGCAATCCTCGAAACGATGGGATCCAAGCTGACGGCCGCGGAGCACCCCGGCTGGAACGAGTATTCCGGCGAAGCGCTGTACAAGGCCTACCTCGGCGGCGCATGGGCCGACGCCCGCGCCAAAGGCGATGTGCGCGCGGTCTATCGCACCATCAAGGCGGCGCTCGCGGACTGGTCGCAGGACAAGCTGCAAGGGCCGCTGCCCGAGACCTGGAGCGGCTTCGGCGAGCGCGTCACCGCGGCCATGCAGGATGCCTGCTCCGATCTGCGCGGTGATGTGAATGTGCTCGCCGCGACCTCGGGCGGTGCCATCGGACGCGGCATCGCCGACCTGCTGCAGGCGCCGGCGCAAACCGCGATAGAACTCAACCTGCAGTTTCGCAACTCCGGCTTCTGCGAGATTTTTTTCAGCCCGCGCTCGATGCGTCTGATCAGCTTCAATTGCGTGCCGCATCTGGAGCGCGGCGAGCGGCGCGAGGCGATTACTTATTCTTGAGCCGAGGTCGGAGCAAACAGGGCGTCTCCGGTTGAAGGAAAACCTTGCGCGCTGCGCGCGCCAACCGTGTTTTCCGTGCGGATGAAAAACACATCATCGCGGTAGGGACAGCGGTTACCCGCTGCCCCCCG
>JBQMQE010000147.1:0-11565 GCA_052172655.1 Burkholderiales bacterium | reverse complement strand
CCCAACCAGAAATGGTTGGGCTTTTTTCTTTTAGAAGCTTGCTGACGATGAGCCGCCAGCAACGCGACGAACATGGCGCAGTTCGGGACGACCACCTACAATCCAATCTGTATGACACTATCGCGAAGCCAAGCTACTGCCATCCAGCCTGCCCTGGGGACGCTTGCGGAAACGGCGGGGACAATATGTTTCCATTGCGCGCTGCCCGTGATCGAGCCGGAGCGCTATCGTGTGAAGGTCAATGGCAAATGGAAGCCGGTCTGCTGCCCCGGCTGTGAAGCCGTAGCGTCCGCCATCCTCGGCTATGGACTGCAGGGGTACTACGAGCAGCGCACCAGCCCTGCGCTTACGGCAGAGGCTGACGGCGAGAACGAAGATTTGCGCATCTACGATGATCCCGAGGTGCAGCGTAGCTTCGTTCACATTGCCGCCAGCGGCGAATGCGATGCCGCGCTCATGCTCGAAGGCGTGCGCTGCACCGCCTGCGTATGGCTCAACCAGAGCGTGCTCGGGCGCCTGCCCGGTGTGCTCGGCGTCGGCATCAACGCCACCACACACCGCGTCCAACTGCGCTGGGATCCGCGCGAAATAAAATTGAGCGAAATACTTGGCGCAGTGCGCCGCATTGGCTACCGTGCCCATCCCTACGACGCGCGCCAGCAGGAGGCTGCGCGGCGCCTGGAGCAGAAGCGAAGTCTGTGGCGCCTGTTTGTCGCCGGATTCGGCATGATGCAGGTGATGATGTATGCGCTGCCGGTGTATCTGGCCGAGCCCGGCAGCATGACGCCCGACATCGAGCAGTTGATGCGCTGGGCCGGCTTGATCCTCACGCTGCCGGTGGTGATCTATTCGGCGGGGCCGTTCTTCCAGTCGGCCTGGCGCGACCTGCGCCTCGCTCGCATGGGCATGGATTTGCCGGTCGCGCTAGGCATAGGCGTCGCGTTCACGGCCAGCGCTTGGTCCACATTCAGCCGGAGCGGAGAAGTCTATTTCGATTCCGTTGCCATGTTCGTATTCCTGTTGCTGTGCGGCAGATATCTGGAGATCAAGGCGCGACACGCGGTTGCGCGCAGCCTGGATTTTCTGTCCCGTGCGATACCCGAAATCGCGCTGCGCCTGGATCCCGCCGGGGAGTCCGAGCAGGTAGCGGTTTCCGCGCTGCGCCCCGGCGATCGGGTGCTGGTACGCTCGGGAGAGCGCATCCCGGTTGATGGGGTCGTCGAAGACGGCAACAGCTTCGTTGATGAGTCCCTGCTCACCGGCGAGAGCAATCCGGTGACTAGGCAAAAAGGTGACCGGCTTACCGGCGGATCGACCAATGTCGCCGACCCGCTGCGCATGCGCGTGGAGCGCATCGGCGCGGACACGGTGCTTTCCTCCATCGTGCGGCTGATGCAGCAGGCCGCAGCGGAACGCCCGCGGCTGGTCGCCAACGCCGAGCGTGTAACCGGCTGGTTCGTCGCGGCAACGCTGCTGCTGGCGGCCGCAGCGGCTGTCGCATGGTGGTTTGTCGAACCGGGGCGCGCGCTATGGGTGGCCGTTTCCATCCTGGTCGTAACCTGTCCCTGCGCGTTGTCGCTGGCAACGCCGGCCGCGCTGACAGTGGCCACGGGCAGGCTTGCGCGCCAGGGCCTGGTCGTCTGCCACGGCCATGTAGTCGAGACGCTGGCGCGGGCCACTGACGTCGTGTTGGACAAGACTGGGACTCTGACCCTGGGGCGACTGCGCTTGTTGCGCACCGATGTGCTCGCAGAGATGGGTGAAACGCAGTGTCTGCGCATCGCGGCCACACTGGAGCGAGGATCGATGCATCCGATAGCGAACACGTTGCTTGCAGCCGCGCCGCAAGGTGCTGCGCTATGCGACTCGAAGCACCATGCGGGAGCGGGAGTGGAAGCCGAACTGGATGGCCATGTTTATCGCCTGGGCCGACCGGAATTCGTCCTGGCAGCGCACAAGGAACCGGAGCGGTGGCAGAATCCGGCGCTGCCTGCGGGCAGTTCTATCGCCATGCTCGGCGATGAGTCGCATTGCCTCGCCCTGTTTGTGCTGGGCGACGAACTGCGACCGGATGCGCAGGAGTTTGTCGATGGACTGCGCCGCGCCGGAAAGCGCGTGCATCTTTTGAGCGGCGACCGTGCCGAAACGGTGGAGCGCATCGCGTCGGCGCTGGGAATAGCACCGGCCAGCGCCAGCGCTTCGCCGCAGGAAAAATTGCGCTATGTACAGGCGCTGCAGCGCGAAGGGCGGGTGGTGGCGATGATAGGCGACGGCGTCAACGATGCTCCCGTGCTCGCCCAGGCCAGCGTTTCGATTGCAATGGGCGACGGTGCATGGATGTCGCAGCGACAAGCCGATGCGGTCCTGCTGTCCGGGCGTCTCGCAGATCTGCGCGCCGCTTTCGCAACGTCCACGCGCACGCTCGTCATTATCCGCGAAAACCTGCTTTGGGCGCTCGCTTACAACGCGACGGCGGTGCCCTTGGCTGCCTTAGGCATGGTCACGCCGTGGATGGCGGGCATAGGCATGTCGGCCAGTTCGCTCCTGGTGATCCTCAACTCGCTGCGGCTGATGCAGCGGTCAGGCGTGCCGCGCGATGCTGCAACTGCGGCGTGAGCCCATGGACATACTGTTCCTGCTGATTCCGCTGAGCGTAGTGCTGGTGTTCTTGATCGGCGCCCTGTTCTGGCTCGCTCTCAGGAGCGGCCAGTTCGACGATCTGGAGAGTCCGGGGCTCGATGTCGTGCTCGACGATGACAATCCGGCCCCAATTGCTCTGGAGCCTGAAAATGGCTTCGAGGGAGATAGCAGCGGCCGGCATACTGGCTAGCCGGTGGGCGAACGTGGGATCCAACAGAGGGCCGCGGCCCCCAGTTTCAACACGCTGTCAGAAATCGGGTTCCTGCTCGACGTTCGCGATGCGGCCTTTATGGCGTTGGTGCTGCCACAGCGCGAAGATCACGGAGGCCACCGATAGCCCCAGCAGTAGACCGGAAATCGGGTGCGTCAGGAACAACCACGGATTCGGGTCGTTCATGATCGCGCGCAGCAGATTGACTTCGATCTGGTCGCCGAGAATCAGCCCAAGTATCAGCGGTGCGAGCGGGAAGCGCAGCTTGACCATCGCGTAGCCGACCAGCCCGAACAGCAGCAGAACGAGCACGTCATCGATGATGTTGTTCAACGCGAACGCGCCGATGACGCACAGCACCAGCACATTGGGAATGAGCACGGATTTCGGCACCGTCACGACGCGCAGGAACAGGCGCGCGCCGAACGCGCAGATCAGCACCATGAGCGGGTGTGCCAGCAAATAGGCGGCGTAAATGCCGTAAGCTATCGTCGGATGCTGGCTCACGAAGAGCGGGCCGGGCTGGATGCCGTGGATAGTCATTGCGCCGAGCATCACAGCGGTCACCGCATCGCCGGGAATGCCGAAGGCCATGATCGTGACCAGCGAGCCGCCGACGTTGGCGTTGCACGAGGCCTCCGATGCGATGATGCCTTCCGGATTGCCCTTGCCGAAGCGTTCCGGGGTGCGCGAAAATTTCTTCGCCTGATCGTAGGCCATGACGGTCGCGGCGCTGCCGCCGATGGCTGGCAGCACGCCGATGAGGACACCGACCAGCGTCGACCATAGGAACAGGAAGGGCCGGGATATGATTTCCCATAGCACCTTGAGGTGCGAAACGGTGAGCGGCGGCGCTTTGATCGGGGCGCTCGTCAACTCGGATCCGCTCATCTTCTCAATGTCGGTCATCAGTTGCGCAAACGCGAACACGCCGATCAGCACCGGCAGGAACGGAAAGCCGTTGCGCAGAAATTCGGCGCCGAGGGTAAAGCGCGGCACGCTCATGATCGGGTCATAGCCGACAATAGTGATGGCCAGGCCGATCGCGCCGGAGAGCAATCCTTTGATCAGCGATCCTTCGGTGAGTCCGGCGACCATGGACAGCGCGAACACGAACAGCGAGAAATATTCCCAGGGTCCGAACTCCAGCGCGATCGCGGCAAGCCAGCCCGTGGCTCCGATCAGAAACAGGCCGCCGAGCAGCCCGCCGAAGCACGATGACCAGATGCCGAGCCAGATAGCGCGTCCGGGCTGGCCTTTCTGGGCCATCGGATAGCCGTCGAAGGTGGTGGTGATCGCCGAGGGCGTGCCGGGTATGCCGAGGAGTGCGGCGGTGATCGCACCGCCGGCCGAGCCGCCCACGTACACGCCGGTCATCGTCGCGAGCCCCTGCAGCGGGTCCATGCCGAAGGTGAAGGGCAGTACGATGATGATGGTCATCGTTATGGTCACCCCGGGTAGTGCGCCGCCGACCAATCCGATGAAGGTCCCGAGGAATAGCGGAACCAGGTACTTCAGGTGCAGTACATTCTCGATCGCGGCAAGCAGAAGGTCGTACATGGCCTACCACCCGGTCCAGCTTCCGCGCGGCAGCAGCACGGACAGGTAAGTATCGAACACGAGATAAGTGAGTGCAGTCGCGGCCAGAGCGTAGACCAGCACCATGATCCAGCGCCGGGGATTGCTCGGCCAATTGAGTGCCGGCTGCAGCGCCAGCATGAACAGGAAAGTGGAGAGGCGGTAGCCCAGCACGGACAGCAGAGCGACGTAGACGCCGAAGATCGCGAAAGTGATCGCGACGAGCTGGTAATTGCGCTTTTCCGGCACAGCTTCCGCGGCGGCTGGCGCCGCCGCGGGCTGCTTGTAATGGCGCCACAGGTCGGAGACGATTAGCAGCGCGGAGAGCGCCGCCATGATGCCCAGCACGATGCGCGGATAGAACTCCGGACCGACCGGCACGAACGCCGAATGCGGCAGTCCGCGCGTGAGCACGAGCATACCAATCGACAGCGCCAAGCCGATCAGCCCGGCGACACCGTCTCTACTCATTCAACAACGCCAGCTAGGGATGGAATCGCTGCCGATCTCCTAGCGCTTGAGCAGGCCGAGGTCGCGCAACAGGTCTTTGTTGATCTTGTCGTTCTGCTTCAGGAACGCGGCGTAGGCCTTGCGGTCGAGATAGCGCACGTCGGTGCCTTGTTTCTTCATCGAATCGGCGAAGGCCGGGTCTTTGGCCGCCTGCGCGCAGGCGCCTTCGAGTTTCGACAGGATGGCGTCGGGCGTGCCCTTGGGAGCGATCAGGCCGCGGGAAACGGAATAGACGACATCGTAGCCCAATTCCTTCAGCGTCGGCACATTGGGCAATTCGGGGCTGCGCTTCTCGGTGGCAATGGCGAGAAACTTGAGCTGGCCGGCGTCGACCTTGCCCTTTTGCGTGAGATTGCCGTCGGTCAGGTCGATATGGCCGCCGAGAATCGCGCTCATGCGCTGCGCCAGCCCGTCATAGGAGACGAGCTTGAACTTGATGCCTGCTGCTTGTTCCACCTGCGCCGGGAACAAGTGGCTGGTCGAACCCAGGGTCGCGCCTACCGTTATCGTGCCCGGGTGCGCTTTGGCGTCGGCGACCAGTTCCTGCATCGTTTTCCATTTGGTTTTCGGGCTCGCGGTCAGGATCGAGGGCGTTCCCGCGATCAGGCAGACCGGTTCGAAATCCGTGTAATTCACGTCGCTGATGCCAGTGTAATAGGTCGAGTGCACATAGTCATGCACCGCGTACAGGGTGTAGCCGTCCGGGGGGGAGTTCTTGGCTTCGCGCGCACCCACGGTGCCCGAGGCGCCGCCGATGTTGGCGATGACCACGGTCGTTCCGCCCAGGGCTTTCTGCAATGCCGGTGCGAACGGGCGGAAGATGTTGTCGGTGTCGCCACCGGCCTTCCAAGGCACGATCACCTTTATCGGACGCTCGGGATAGGCGGCCTGGACATTGGCAACGGCGCAGAGTGCGAGTCCTGCAAGTACGGCAGTAGAAATTCTCATGTTCTTCTCCTTTGGAATATAAGGTGGCGCGCCATCTTAGCAATCCCCGGCCGACTTGGCAATTTGCGCGTGCCCGCATTTGCGCATACCCGCAGGCATGTTCCAACGCGAATGGTGTCTGCGCCGGGTTGTCCCTGCCCGATGCGGTCGAGGCGGGTATCGCGCCGGCATTGCACCTCAATAGCCCAGGGATTGCGGCAGCCACAGCGCAAGCTGCGGGAAGATGGCGACCAGGCCGAGCGCGATCAGCATCGCCCCGACCAACCAGATGGCCCAGCGCGCCGTGGATTCGATCGACACGCCGGCGATGCGCGTGGTCACCATCAGGTTGACTGCCATCGGCGGGGTGAACTGTCCGATCGCCATGTTCATGGTGATGAGCACGCCGAACCACACCAGGTCCCAATGGAAAGTCTTGGCGATGGGCAGCAGGATCGGCAAAAAAACCAGAAAGATCGATACGGCGTCGAGCAGCATTCCCGCAATCAGCAGCATCAGCATGATCATCAGCAGCATGATCCACTCGGTCGAAGTGACGCCGATCAGCGCTTTGGCGAATGCATCGAATGCGCCGAGCGTGGAACCGGCATGGGCGAACACGCCAGCGAGCGAGATGATGATCATGACCACTGCGGAAATTTCCGCCGACTCCACCAGCACGCGGTAGACGCTGCGCCAGCTCAGCGTGCGATAGACGAATACGCCGACGAACAAACCGTAGAACACCGCCACCACGGCGGCCTCGGTGGGCGTGAACATGCCCGAGCGCAGGCCGCCGAGTATGATCACCGGAGCGAGCAGCCCCCAGCTCGCATCCTTGAAGCTTTGCCACGCCGACCCCTGCTGCTCGCCACCATCGCCGCCCCAGCCTTCGCGCAGCGAAAAATAGAGCACCGGCACCAGCAGCGACAGGCCGGCGAGGGTGCCGGGTATCAGACCCGCGGCGAAGAGCGCGGGCACGCTCGCGCCCGGCACCAGGATACTGTAGACGATGAAGGCGATCGAGGGCGGAATCAGGATCGCGGTCGATCCCGCCGCTGCGATCAGGCTGGCCGAAAACGCCCTCGGGTAGCCTTGCTTGGCCATGCCTGGGATCATCACCATCGCCACCGCCGCGGCGTCCGCGGGGCCGGAGCCGGAGATGCCGCCGAGGAACATGCACACCAGGATCGCTACCATGCCCTGCGCGCCGCGGCGCTTGCCGACCAGCGCCGCGGTGAAATTCACGATGCGCAGCGCCACGCCGGCGCGCTCGAAGATCATGCCTGCGAGTACGAACACAGGCAGCGCCAGCAGCGGATACTTCGCCAGGCCGGCGTAGGCGTTGGTCGGCACCGACATGATCCCCAGCCCCTCGATCATGATCACGGCGGTGCCGGCGACGCCGAGCGCGACCGCGAGCGGCGCGCCGAGCACGAGCAGCAGCGCGAGGCCGAGGAACAGGATCAGGCTGCCCTGTGCCAGCACGCCTATCCCTTGCGGCGCGCGAGGCGCACGATGCGCCCGAGGATGCGCAGCACGATCGCCGCGCACAGCACAGGCAGCCAGACGGTGTAGATCCACTGCGGAATGCCGATGCCGGGAGAGGTGGTATCGAACTTCCAGTCGTCGGCCAGCAGCCTGGTGCCGTACCAGACCAGAATCGCGAACAGCACCGCGGCGGCGACCATCACCGCGATCTCGACACGATGGGCGATTCGCTTTGGCAGCTTTTCGACTACGAAGGTCATTCGAATATGGGAATTCTTGGCAAATGCCGCCGAGGCACCGACGAAAGTGAGCACCACCATGAGGAACACCGAGAACTCCTCGGTGAACGCGAACGACTCGTCGGTGAAATAGCGCACCAACACGTTGGCGAAGGTGATCAGGCAGATCAGCGCCATCGCCAGGGCGGCGAAGAACTCCTCGATCTTAACGGGAATGCGGGGCGGCTCTTCGGCCGCAGGCTTGATTGGTTCCGGATGCTCATTCATTACTGCACTACGACAAGACGCCGCCGCACGCGCGCGGCGGCGTTCGCGGTTGCGTCGATCAGTGCTTCTTGCGCGCGGCGATGGCCTTCTCGGCCTTGGCTACCAGATCCTGGCCGACAGTCTTCGACCACTTCTGGTAGACCTTGCGCGTCGCCTTAACGAACACCTCGCGCTCAGCGGGGGAGAGCGTCACCACGTTGACGCCGAGTTTCTCGACCTGGGAAATCATGGACAGGTCGGGCGCGACCAGGCCCTTGCGCGCAATCTGAATTTCCTGCCTCCCGGCTTCGACCGCCGCGTCCTTGACGATCTTGCGGTCGGCCGGCGTCCAGCTATCCCAAACCTCCTTGTTGGCGACGAAAATCAGCGGGTCGGCGACATAGCCCCATAGCGTGACGTTTTTCTGGCCCAGGGTGTGCATCTTCGCCGCGGTGAAAATCGTCAGCGGATTTTCCTGGCCGTCGACCGCGCCCGAGGCGAGCGCCGGCTGCGCGTCGGCCCAGCTCATTTGCGTCGGATTGGCGCCGAGCGCGGTGAAGGTCTCGTTGTAGATCGGCGAGCCGACCACGCGGAATTTCAGGCCTTTCATTTCATCCGGCGTGTGGATGGCATGCTTCGAATTGGTGACCTCGCGGTAGCCGTTTTCGCCCCAGGCCAGCGGCACCACGCCGTCTTTTTCCAGGATCTTGAATATGTCCTTGCCCACTTCACCCTGGGTGAGCGCGTCGATGGCGGCGTAGTCGGGCATCAGGAACGGCAGCGAGAACAGATTCAGCTGCTTCACCTGCGGCGACCAGTTGATGGTCGAGCCGATGGCGAGGTCGATCACGCCCTGGCGGATCGCGGTGAATTCGCGCGTCTGGTCGCCGGCCACCAGCGCGGCGCCGGGATACATCTTGATGTTGATCCTGCCGTTGGTGCGCTCGCGCACCAGATTGGCCCAGATCTCGCCGCCCTTGCCCCAGGGAAAGGCGGTACCAACGACGGTCGACAGGCGGTACTCCGACTGGTATTTGCCTTGCTGTGCGGCGGCAGGCAGGGCGAACGCCAGGACGGTCGCGGACAGGACAAGCAACAAATTTCTGCGCATCATTTTCGGCTCCTCTACGGTTTGCTCTTAGATCTCATCAAAAAAGGTGAGGGGATAAATCCCCCCCATGCTCCCCTTAGTCAGCGGCCGTCGCTGTTTTCTCGAAACGGCCTCTCACCTATGAGTGCAAGCGTATCACGTCACCGTGCGCTAGGCCATGGATCGCCCGCGGCTGTCGCTGCTCGCGAAAAGATTCAGCTCTCGCAGCAGTTCTTGCGCCGAAATGCGCGCCACGTCCTCCAGCGTGCGCGCATAACCGACCGGAATGCGCGGCGCTCCGACGCGCCTGACCGGGACGCCGAGCTCTTCGGCGACCGTGGCTGCGACTTCGGCACCGAAGCCGGCCGCCTGCACTGCTTCGTGCGCAACCAGCAGGCGTCCGGTGCGCGCGGCCGAGGCGAACACGAGCTCGCGGTCCCAAGGCCAGATGGTGCGCAGATCGATCACCTCGACCGATACGCCCTGCTGCGCTGCCAGTTCGGCGGCAGCAAGCGCGGTGTGCACCATGCTCGACCAGGTTACCAGCGTCAGGTCGGTCCCACCGCGGGCGACGCGCGCCTGGCCCAAGGTGGCGCTGTGCTGCGGCGGCACCTCGCCTTCGAGCCCCCACAATTCCTTGTGCTCCATGTAGATGACGGGGTCGCCGCAAGCTATCGCCGCTTTGAGCAAGCCGTGGTTGTCGGCCGGAGTCGCGGGCGCTACCACCACCAGCCCGGGGATGTGGGCGAACCAGGCTTCCAGCGATTGCGAATGCTGCGCGGCCGAGCCGCTCCAGATGCCTATTGGCAGGCGCGCGACCAGCGGTACCCGGCCCTGGCCGCCGAACATGTAACGGTTTTTTGCCGCCTGGTTGACGATTTCGTCGATTGCGCACAGCGCGAAATCCACGACCCGCATTTCGACCACCGGGCGCAGGCCGGTCAGCGCCATGCCGACTGCAGCGCCCATGATGGTCGCCTCCGAGATCGGCGTGTCGATCACGCGCGTTGCGCCGAACTCCTGCCGCAGGCCGCGGTACTGGCCAAAAATGCCGCCGTGTCCCACGTCCTCGCCCAGCGCGACCACGTTCGCATCGGCACGCATCGCTTCGGCCAGCGCCAGGCAAGCTGCCTGCGCATAGTTCGTCAGCGCCATTGCCCGGCCCCCGTGTCCTGGATGTCGGCATAGGCTTCGCCGGGTTCGGGCGGGGGTGCGGCGCGCGCAGCAGTGAGAGTGCACTCTATTTCCGCCTGCGCTGCTGCGTCGGCTTCGGCGATGCGCTCCGCCGCGACGCCCAGCGCCGCGAGCCGCAGGCCGGCCAGTTTGAGCGGATCGCTCTCGAGCGCGCTTTCGACTTCCCCCTGGTCGCGGTAGGCCGCCGCGTCCACCGAAACATGGCCTTTCACGCGGTAGGTGAGGGCATGCAGGAATTGCGGCCCGCCGCCTGAACGGATGCGCGCCACCAGTTCGCGCGCCGCCGCGTCCACCGCAAGCACATCATTGCCGTCGACGGTCTCGGCCGGAAGGCCGATGCCGCGCGCGCGCGCCGCCGCGCCTGCGCCGGCGGTCATGGCGTCGGTTGCCGTGGTCGCAGAATAGCGGTTGTCCTCGCACACGAACAGCAGCGGCAGTTCGAATATTTTCGCCCAGTTGAGCCCTTCGAGAAACGGCCCGCGGTTGATCGCGCCGTCGCCGAAGAAACAGGCGACGATGGCGCTCGCGCCGCGGATTTTCGCCGAGTGCGCCGCGCCCACGGCGATCGGGATGCCTGCCGCGACCACCCCGTTTGCGCCGAGCATGCCGACGGCGAAATCGGCAATGTGCATCGAGCCGCCCTTGCCCTTGTTGGTGCCGCGGGCGCGGCCGAACAGCTCGCACATCATCGCCGTGGTGTCGGCGCCCTTGGCCAGCGTGTGGCCGTGGCCGCGGTGGGTCGAGGTCAGATAGTCGCTTCGCGCGAGGTTCGCGCACACGCCGGCTGCGACCGCCTCCTGTCCGGTGGAAAGATGCAGCGGCCCACGCACCAGTGCAGCCGCGTCGGTGGCGGCGCCGAACGCCGCAACGCCGCCGCGGCTCGCCTCTTCCGCCGCGTTTTCGAAGGCGCGGATGCGCGCCATGGTGCGGTACAGCGAGAGCAGATGGTCGGCGGGGGACGCGTTCGCGGCGGGTGCGGCCGGCAAGGAGAGCTCCGGGATTGTTCTTGTTCGGTACGGCGTAGTCTAATTGCGCATGCCTGGCGCGTCAAACGCGGATCCGTACTGCCGCGCGAGCTCGTACCCGAAGTGCAACTCTGTTTAACGGGTTGGGTGGGCGAAATGCGTCAGCATCCGCGCCCCTCGACCGCCAAGCTAAAATTGCCTGGAATGAACCACACACATCTTGCCCAAGACGAACGATGACAAATTGCCATTCTCCTCCAAGCCGGACATGGCCAGAGCGGCATTCACCGAGTCGTGAACCGACACAATGCCACCGTCAGCAGCGAGCTTCGCCGCGATCCCGGCCGGCGCGGCTAGGCGCGTCCGAGTTGAACGCATTGGTGTTGGGCGTGCTTTTCAGACGCGCGATTAGCACTTCCGACGGCACCCCAAACTGGGTCAGCACGTTGCGATAGTCTATTGACCAATCATGTT
>JBQMQE010000146.1:0-11588 GCA_052172655.1 Burkholderiales bacterium | reverse complement strand
GCCGGCAGATAGCCATCCATGGTCATGCGTAGAATCTTAAGTAAGTGCCATTCGGCCTAAGGCGTGAGCAGCACCAGCTTCATTCATGGCTTTCACGCGATCACCGCGCGCCTGCGCCTGGACGCGAAAAGCGTGCATGAGCTCTACTGCGACGCCGCGCGCGCCGATCCGCGCATGCGCGACCTGGTGAAGCTCTCCGAGAGCCTGAAGCTGCGCGTGCTGCAGGTGGACGCGCGGCGCCTGGACGGCATGGCGCCGCCCGGAAGGCACCAGGGCGTGGTGGCCAGGGTGGACGCGCTGCGCCGGCATGTCGCGCTCGATGACCTGCTGGATGAACTGAAGGAGGCGCCCTTGCTGCTGGTGCTCGATGGCGTGCAGGACCCGCACAATCTCGGCGCCTGCCTGCGCGTGGCCGACGCCGCCGGCTGCCACGCGGTGATTGCGCCCAAGGACCGCGCTGTAGGCCTGTCGGCTGCGGTGATCAAAGTGGCGAGCGGCGCCGCCGACAGCGTGCCCTACATCGCGGTCACCAATCTGGCGCGCACGCTGCGCGAGCTGAAGGAACGCAACATCTGGGTGGTGGGCGCGGACTCGGCCGCGAGCGAGGCGCTCTACTCGGCGCAACTGCCCGTCGCCCTGGCATGGGTGCTGGGCGCCGAAGGCGAGGGCCTGCGGCGCCTCACGCGCGAAACCTGCGACCAACTGGTCAAAATCCCGATGCTGGGGCAGGTCGAAAGCCTCAACGTCTCGGTGGCGAGCGGGGTGGTGTTGTTCGAGTCGCGCCGCAGGCGCTCGGCCAGGACTTAAGAACGCGCGCTCGACAAATATTTGCCTTGAGGGGCGCTTTACCTTTATAATCACGCGCTTTTCGTTGATTGCCGGATTCCCGATCCGGCCCGCCTTGCCTCACCGTTACGCATGACGGGAGGCTTAACCCATAAGGAGATGCGCATGCGACATTACGAAATCGTATTCATCGTCCATCCCGATCAAAGCGAGCAGGTGCCTGCGATGATCGAGCGCTACCGCAGCACCATCACCGCTCGCAAGGGTGCGATCCACCGCCTCGAAGACTGGGGCCGGCGTCAGATGACCTTCCCCATCGCCAAGATGCACAAGGCGCATTACGTGCTCATGAACATCGAGTGCGATCAGGAAACCCTGGACGAGCTCGAGCATTCGTTCAAGTTCAACGACGCCGTGCTGCGCCACCTCACCGTGCAGATGAAGGCGGCGGTCACCGCGCCTTCGCCGATGATGAAAGAAGAAAAGTCGCGCTCGGTGCTGAACGGCGAGGCGCCGAAGGCGGCCGAAACCCCCAAGCCGGCTGAAGTGGCTGTCGCGGCTCCCGCGGCTCCCGCCACCGCAGCCTGAGCATATTGGACAATCAGTTCGTGCTGTCCGGCAAATTGATCGAACTCGACGCGCTGCGCTACACGCCTGCCGGCATTCCGGTGGTCAATTTCAGGCTCAGCCACGCCTCCGAGCAGATCGAAGCGGGACACATGCGCGCGGTGCAGTGCGAGGTGGCCGGCTTGGCCTTCGAGCGCGAAGCGCGCCTGATGGCCGCGGCCACGCCCGGAATGCAGGTGAAGGTCAGCGGATTTCTGGCGGGCAAGAGCCGCGACAGCAAGCAACTGATATTACACGCAACCAACATTGAATTCGTAGAAGGAGTTTGACATGCCACCACCAAGAAGAGGCGCCAAAGGTAAAGGTAAAGGCAAGAACCTCAAGAAAGACGACAAGAAAGGCGGGCGCCAGTTATTCAAGCGGCGCAAGTTCTGCCGCTTTACGGCGGAGAAAATCGAGTGGATCGATTACAAGGATATCGAAATCCTCAAGGACTTCATCAACGAGAACGGCAGGATCATCCCGGCGCGCATCACCGGCACCAAGGCAGGCTATCAGCGCCAGCTGTCCACGGCAATCAAGCGTGCGCGCTACCTTGCGCTGCTGCCTTACACCGATCTGCACTAAGGAGCGCGGCCATGCAAGTGATACTGCTGGAAAAAGTAGTCAACCTCGGCGGCCTGGGCGACGTGGTCAAGGTAAAGGAGGGCTACGCCCGCAATTTCCTGATCCCCCACGGCAAGGCCAAGCGCGCCACGCCCGAGAATCTCGCGGCGTTCGAGGTGCGGCGTGGCGAACTGGAGAAAGCGCAGAACGAGGCACTGGCGAAGGCGCAGGAGATCGGTTCCAAGATCGACGGCCTGACGGTCCAGGTCACGCGCAAGACCGGCGTGGACGGGCGACTGTTCGGTTCGGTCACCACGCACGACATCGTCGAGGCGCTGCAAGCCCAGGGCTTCGTGGTTGAGCGCGCCGCCGTCCGCCTGCCGCAGGGGCCGTTGAAACAGGTCGGCGACAGTTCCATCGCCATCGGGCTGCATTCGGACGTGGTCGTGCACATCACCGTCTCGGTGCTGGGCGAAGCCGCAGAGTAGCGGGCAAGCCGTTGATTAAAAAAGGCGGCTCGTCCGCCTTTTTTTATTCGAGATCGCCGATTGCGTGCGGACGGGGTCATCGTCCGTGCGCAATCGGCGATCCGCGCGGACGGGACGCCGTCCGCGCAAGCTCTGGCACTGCAATTCGACGTATCCTGCCATGCGCACCGATGTCGCCGGGCGTAGATTGCGCGCTCTGCGCGCCAACCGTGTATTTGGCGCGGATGAAAAGCGTATCCGGACCAAATACACGGTTATGGATAAAAACCGGAACATCTTGGAGTAGAATTTGCATTCCCACAAAGCGCTCTCCATGGCACAGGCAAATCCTCAAATCGTGAACGATCCGCAACTGGCGCAGTTGCGGGTTCCGCCGCATTCGATCGAAGCGGAGCAGTCGGTGCTGGGCGGATTGCTGCTCGACAACCAGGCCTGGGAGCGCGTCGCCGACATCCTCGCGGAAAGCAACTTCTACCGCGACGACCATCGCCGCATCTACCGCCACATCGGCAAGCTGATGGAGAAGAACCGGCCGGCCGACATGGTCACGGTGTTCGAGTCGATCGAGCAGAGCGAAGACAAGGACAAGACCGGCGGGCTCGCCTATCTGGGGGCGCTGGCGCAGAACACGCCCTCGGCGCACAACATCCGGCGTTACGCCGAAATCGTGCGCGAGCGCGCGATCCAGAGAAAGCTGATCGAAGTGGGCACCGGTATCGCCGACACCGCTTTGAACCCGATGGGCAAGGATGTGGGTCAGTTGCTCGACGAGGCGGAGTCGCGCGTGTTCGAGATTGCCGAGGCCGGCGCGCGCGGGCACCAGGGGCTGGTCGAAATCCAGCCGATTCTGGCGCAGGTGATGGAGCGCATCGACATGCTCTATCACCGCGACAATCCTTCCGATATCACCGGGCTCGCCACCGGCTTCCACGATCTCGATCAGAAAACATCGGGTTTGCAGCAGGGCGATCTGATCATCGTCGCCGGGCGGCCCAGCATGGGCAAGACCGCCTTCGCGCTGAATATCGCCGAGCATGTGGCGGTAAACGACCGCCTGCCGGTGGCCGTATTCAGCATGGAAATGGCGGGCACGCAGCTCGCCATGCGCATGCTCGGTTCGATCGGGCGGCTGGACCAGATGAAGCTGCGCACCGGGCGGCTGACCGACGAGGACTGGAGCCGCCTGACCGACGCCGTAGGCAAGGTGCACGACGCGCCCATCCACATCGACGAAACGCCGGCACTGAACTGTCTCGAGCTGCGTGCCCGCGCGCGCCGCATGCACCGCCAATACGACGGACTGGGTCTGGTGGTGGTCGATTATCTGCAGTTGATGTCGTCCACATCCTATGGCGAGAACCGCGCCACCGAGATATCGGAGATTTCGCGCTCGCTCAAAGCGCTGGCGAAGGAGCTGAAAGTGCCGGTGGTGGCGCTGTCGCAGCTCAACCGCGGGCTGGAGCAGCGCCCGAACAAGCGCCCGATCATGTCCGACCTGCGTGAATCGGGGGCCATAGAACAGGATGCCGACCTGATCCTGTTCATCTATCGCGACGAGGTCTACAATCCCGAGTCCGCCGACAAGGGCAAGGCCGAGATCATCATCGGCAAGCAGCGCAACGGCCCCATCGGCATGCTGAACCTCACTTTCATCGGCGAGTACACGCGCTTTGAAAACTATGCGGACCCGGGCCGGTATTGACCGACCTGCGCGCTGCGCGCGCCAGCCGTGTTTCCCGCGCGGACCGTTTTTCGTCCGCGCAACCTCGCAGCTCTGCAATATCCGAGGACACGACTCAAGTCGCTGCGTGTTGTGCGAACCAATCTGGAGGAATCATGGCTGAACCCGTATGCCCGCAAAAAAAACCCTATGTTCTCGATCTGGCTCCCGGCGATTACTGGTGGTGCGCCTGCGGCCAGTCCAGGAATCAGCCGTTCTGCGACGGCTCGCACAAGGGCGGGCCGTTCACCCCGGTGAAATTCACCGTCGCCAAGGCGGAAAAGAGGGCGCTGTGCGGGTGCAAGCGCACGAAGACGGCGCCGTTTTGCGACGGCACGCATAAATCGCTGTAAAGCGGCAGTCGGGCAGCCGAGCTGCTAAAGCACCTCGGCTGCATGGTCCGCCAGCCGCGAGCGCTCGCCGCGCTGCAGCGTGACGTGGCCGCCATGCTCCCAGCCCTTGAAACGATCGACAACGTAAGTGAGTCCGGATGAGCCCTCGGTGAGGTAGGGCGTGTCGATCTGCGCGATATTGCCCAGGCATACCACCTTGGTGCCGGGGCCGGCGCGGGTGATCAGCGTCCTCATCTGCTTGGGCGTGAGGTTCTGTGCCTCGTCGATGATCAGGTATTTGTTGAGGAAAGTGCGGCCGCGCATGAAGTTGAGCGACTTGACCTTGATGCGCGATCTGATCAAGTCGCGCGTCGCGGCGCGTCCCCATTCGCCGCCTTCCTCGTCAGACTTGTTGAGCACGTCGAGGTTGTCTTCCAGCGCGCCCATCCACGGGTTCATTTTCTCTTCCTCGGTGCCGGGGAGGAAGCCGATGTCCTCGCCCACCGGCACGGTCACGCGCGTAATGATGATCTCCGAAAAAATCTTGTCCTCCAGCGTCTGCATCAGCCCGGCCGCCAGGGTGAGCAGGGTTTTGCCGGTGCCGGCCTGGCCGAGCAGGGTGATGAAATCGACTTCCGGGTTCATCAGCAGATTGAGGGCGAAATTCTGTTCGCGGTTGCGTGCGGTGATGCCCCAGATGTTGTTTTTCTGGTGCGTATAGTCCTTGACGGTTTCCAGCAGCGCAGTGCGCCCGGTCCGTTCGCGCACGATCGCGTGCAGCGGCCGCTCGCTTTCCTGATATACGAACTCGTTGACCTGCAGCTGCTGGCATAGCGGCCCCTTGACGCGGTAGTAGGTTCGCCCCTCTTTTTTCCAGGACTCCATGTCTTTGGCATGCAGATCCCAGAAGTCCGCCGGCAGTTCGCGCGTGCCGGTGTAGAGCAGATCGATGTCCTCCAGCACCTTGTCGTTGAAGTAATCTTCGGCGGCGAGTCCAAGCGCGCGCGCCTTGATGCGCATGTTGATGTCCTTGGACACCAGGATGACCTGCCGCTGCGGCTGCTGCCGCTGCAAGGCCATCACCACGCCGATAATGTGATTGTCGGCCTTGCCCAGGGCGAGCGACTCGGGCAGCGCGCTATCGAGCGCCTGGGTCTGCAGGAACAGCTTGCCCGTGGCGAAATCCGCGTTGTGGCGCCGCAGCGGGATCCCCGTGTCTATCTTGCCGGCGACGCTGCTGACGATGTCGTCGAGGTAGCGGCTCGCCTGGCGCGCGTTGCGCGCGACCTCGGACAGGCCCAGCTTGTGGCCGTCGAGTTCCTCCAGCGTCATGATCGGCAGGAACACATCGTGCTCCTCGAAGCGAAACAGGCTGGTCGGATCGTGCATCAGCACGTTGGTGTCGAGCACGAACAGTTTGGTCAGCGACTTAGCGGATTCGGAGCGGATCTTGCGCTTGGTCATGGGTGGGTCGTCGGCATTTTCATCGAATGCCGCATCAGTATTAGAGGGTTTTAACAAAGTCCAATACCTCCTGCACGTGACCGGGAACCTTGACGCCGCGCCACTCGCGCCGGATGACGCGCTCGCGGTCGAGGACGAAGGTGCTGCGCTCGATGCCGCGCACCTGCCTGCCATACAAGTTTTTCATCTTGATCACGCCGAATTGGGCGCACGCCTTCTCCTCGGCGTCGGAGAGAAGGTTGAAGGGAAACCCGTGCTTCGCCTTGAAGCTTTCATGCGATTTGAGGCTGTCGCGCGAAATGCCATAGACGCCGCAGTCCAGTATCCGGAATTCCTGGTGCAGGTCGCGAAACTGGGTGCTTTCGGTGGTGCAACCGGGGGTGTTGTCCTTGGGATAGAAGTACAGCACCAGGAATTTATCCTTGACCTCGGACAGATGAAAGATCGCGCCTCCGGTGCAGGGCAGGGAAAAGTCATCAACTATATGTTTTTCCATATATTCCCATAGTCTGACCGAAACCGGCCTTCGAACGTATTGTTGATGAATCGAGACGGGAACGCAACTGCATTTGTAACTGTCTTCGGCCGCCGTCTCAACCGAGAAAGCTCTCCAGCTCGCGCCATGGTTTTGGTCGGGCAGATATCCAGCACCGCGAGCTTTTTCACGCGCTGCGGATGGCCAAGCGCAAGGCGGTGCGCGACCCGCGCGCCGCGGTCGTGGCCGACCAGATGGAACGCCTTGTAGCCCAGCGCTTGCATCACCTCGACCTGGTCCAGGGCCAGCGCGCGTTTGGAGTAATTGCTGTGATCGGGAAGCCCGGCCGGTTTGGACGAATCGCCGTAGCCGCGCAAGTCTGTCGCCACCACCGTGTATTTTTCCGCCAGGGGCGGCGCGATCTTATGCCAGATCCAGTGCGTTTGCGGATAGCCGTGCAGCAACAACAGCGCCGGACCCTGGCCGCCGCGCACCAGGTTGATGCTGGCGCCGCTCACTTTGATTTGCGCGCGCTCGAAGCCGGGAAAAAACGCGCTCATTGGACTGCCTTGTCGCTTCGCGCCAAGGCCGCATCAAAAATGCGGCCCTCGGGGCGGCCCGTCGGGCTCATGCGAGAAATTCCTTTCCTTGCAGGGCGAGCGTGCCCGATCTGCCGGGAATTTCGCCCATGATCAGTTCGTGCCGCGGCAGGCTCTGCAGCTTTAGCGTGTCGAACAGCTCGCGCGTGCGGACCAGTTCATAGCCCATGGATTTCCAGCCGGAGAGCAAGGCCTCGAATATCGGCAGGAGTTTCATGCCTTCGAGCTCGGCATGCAGAGTGTACACATGGCCGGTGGGTGGCGGGTTCTCCGACAGCTTGAGCAAGTGTGCGGCGACATTGCCTGCGGTCAGCCGTTCAAGGCCGATCAGTTCATCCAGAGTGGGCAGGGTGGTCGGCAACTGCGGACAGGCGACGATCTCGCCGCGGTAGACGGGGATGAAGGGACAGCGGCCGCGCGAGTCCGAGCAATAGTCGAAACCCAGGCGCTGCGTCAGGCGCAGCGCGTGCAGATTCATCTGCCAGCCGGCGGCGCCATGGGTGCGTGCGGGTTCGCCAAAGATCTCCGAAAAACGCAGGTATGCCGCGCCCATCTCTTCGCCGGTCCAGCGCTCATCTGAACGCGCTACATGATCCTGCCATTTGACATGGTCCCAGGAATGAATGCCGACCTCGAAGCCGGCGTCGCGCGTGCCGCGCAGGATCTCAGCGCAGCGCTTGCCGATGTCGGGTCCGGGCAGCAGTGTGCCGTAAAGCAGGGTCTTGAGGCCGTAGTGCGCAAGCACCGAGGTGCGCGATACTTTTTTCATGAAGCCCGGACGGAACGCACGCTTGATCGCGCGCCCGGTGTGGTCAGGCCCCAGGCTGAACAAGAAAGTTGCGCCGGCGTCGTGCTTCTTCAGAACTTCGATCAGCCGCGGCACGCCTTCGCGCGTGCCGCGATAGGTGTCGACGTCGATTTTTAGGGCGAGTTGCATAGGATCTGGTGTCTACATGCGACGATCTTGTATAAATGCGACCCCAAACCGCTCTTGCTTTTATCCACAACCGTGTTTTCCGTACGGACGCGTTTTCCATCCGTACGGAAAACACGGTTGGCGCGCGCGAGCGCGCAAATTCTAGCGATGCGCCCGGTCTGTTTCAATCTACGAGATGGCGCGCTTCGGCGACATGGCCGCGATAGAAGTCGAAAATATGCTTCATCGCCTGCTGCATGCTGACCTTGGGCTTCCAGGCGAGATCCTTGCAGGTGTTGGTGATTTTGGGCACGCGGTTTTGCACGTCCTGGTAGCCTTTGCCGTAATACTGCGCCGAGCTGGTCTTGACCAGTTTCACCTTCTTCGCATGGCTGCGGTATTCGGGATATTCGAGCGCCAGCGTCAGCATCATCTCGGCGAGCTGCCTGACCGAATAATTGTTTTTTGGATTGCCGATGTTGTAAATTTGGCCGCTTGCCACTCGCGCCGGATTGTCGATGATTTTGAGCAGCGCATCGATGCCGTCGTCGATATAGGTGAAGGCGCGCTTCTGCGTGCCGCCATCCACCAGTTTGATGTTCTCGCCGCGCACGATATGGCCGAGGAACTGGGTGATCACGCGCGAACTGCCTTCCTTCGGCGTGTTGATCGAGTCCAGCCCGGAGCCGATCCAGTTGAACGGCCGGAACAGCGTGTAGTCCAGCCCTTGCTGCATGCCATAGGCGTGGATCACCCGGTCCATCAATTGCTTGGCGCAGGCATAGATCCAGCGCGGCTTGTTGATCGGGCCCAGCACCAGTTGGGAGGAGTCTGGATCGAACTCGCCGTCGCGGCACATGCCGTAGACTTCGGAGGTCGAGGGGAAAACCACGCGCTTCTTGTACTTGACCGCGGAGCGGATGATCGGCAGATTGGCTTCGAAGTCGAGCTCGAATACCCGCAATGGCTCCTTCACGTAGGTCGCCGGCGTGGCGATCGCCACCAGCGGCAGCACCGTATCGCATTTGCGCACGTGGTATTCGATCCATTCCTTGTTGATAGTGATGTCGCCCTCGAAGAAATGGAAGCGTTTCTCGTCGAGAAGGTCGGAGATGCGTTCGGTTTGCATGTCCATGCCGTAGACTTCCCAGTCGGTCTTGGCGATGATGCGCTTGGACAGGTGGTGGCCGATGAAGCCGTTGACGCCGAGTATCAGGATTCTTTTCATTTGCTCAGGTGAAGATAGTTTTTTCGTTGGTAAATGCGCCGGGATCGAGCGGACCGCTCTGTGCGTCGAGTTCCAGTATTTGCAACACCTTGCCGTCAGCGCAATCGGCGAAGAACGAGCCAGCCTCGAAATATAACCCAGGTGCGCCGCTCCGAGGGCGCCTATTTTTTTCGAGCCGGGTGCGCAGTATGCGCAGGGTCGTGGCGCCGATCTGTGTAAATGCCCCGGGATAGGGCGGAGCAACGCCGCGCACCAGGTTATGCACCTCGCGCGCGCTCTTCGTCCAGTCGATGCGGCCGTCTTCGGGCTTGCGTCCGCCATGATAGCTGCCCAGGCTCAGGTCCTGCGGCTTGATGCGCGCGGTACCTGCGATCAGGCCCGGCAGCGCGCGCGCGAGCACCTGCTCTGCCGCCTCGGTGACCTTGCCGAATACCTGCGCGGCGGTGTCCTCCGGTCCTATGGGCACGGCTTCCTGATCGACGATGCCGCCGGCATCGGGCTTTTCCACCATCTGGTGCAGCGTAGCGCCGGTTTCGCGCTCGCCCATGATCACGGCCCAGTTTACCGGCACGCGTCCGCGGTACTTGGGCAGTAGCGAGCCGTGCATGTTGTACGCGCCGCGCCGCGGCAGCGCGAGCAGTTCCGGACCGAGCATGTTGCGGTAGTAAAAGGAAAACAGGAAATCGGGCTGCAGCGCCCCGATTTGCGCGACCAGCGTCGGGTCCTTTGCATTCTCGGGCTTGATCACCGGCAGGCCGTGTGCGCGCGCGAGTTTTTCCACGCTGTCGAACCAGATGTTTTCATCCGCGCGGTCGCGGTGGGTCACCACCAGCGTCACCCGCACGCCGTGGGCGAGCAGCACCGAAAGGCAGCGTACGCCGACGTTGTGGTAGGCAAAGACTACGGCCGAAGTCATGCGCGGCGCGGTGGCTCAGGAGCAGGCGGTGAACGGCAAACGGCTTCTCACTTCAGGCCTCGCTGCTGCCTCGTTCCGTCGCGGTGGGGACAGAGCGCAGCAGCGCCGCCTCCGCCTCGCGTTGTTCCAGCACCGCCTGGATCAGATAGCGCGGCCGCTGGCGCACCTGCTGCGAAATGCGGCCCACGTATTCGCCCAGCAGGCCGATGCCGAACAAGGCGATGCCGAGCAGGAAGAAAACGATGCCGAACAGCGTGAACACACCTTCGGCTTCCGGCCCGATCAGCAGCCGGCGCACGGCGAGAAAGCCCACGAACAGGATGGACGACAGGGAAATCAGCATGCCGGTAAGGGAGAACATCTGCAGAGGCACCAGCGAAAAGGCGGTCACCAGATCGAAGTTGAGCCGGATCAACTGGTACAGCGAATACTTCGATTCGCCTGCCGCGCGTTCCTCGTGCTCGACCTCGATTTCCACCGGGCTCTGGGCGAAGGTGTAAGCGAGCGCCGGGATATAGGTGCTGACCTCGCGGCAACTGTTGATGGCGTCGATGATGTCGCGGCTGTAGGCGCGCAGCATGCAGCCCTGGTCGGTCATGCGGATGCGCGTAATGCGTTCGCGCACCAGGTTCATCGATTTGGAAGCGTAGCGGCGGAACGCGCTGTCCTGGCGTATGCGACGTATGCTGCCGACATAGTCGTGGCCTTCGTCCATTTTGGCGATCAACTTGCCGATTTCCTCGGGCGGGTTCTGCAGGTCGGCGTCCAGGGTGACGATGCGCCGGCCGCGCACCTGCTCGAAGCCGGCCATGATCGCCATGTGCTGGCCGAAATTGCCGTTGAACAGGATGACGCGGGTGACGTCAGGGCGATGCTGGAATTGCTGGCGCAGGATGGCCGCCGAACCGTCGCGGCTGCCGTCATTGACGAAGATGACCTCGTAGGGCAGACGCAAGGCGTCCAGCGCCGGGTACAGGCGTGCGAACAGGGCGGCGAGACCCTGCTCTTCGTTGTAGACCGGGATCACTACGGATAGCTCGATGTTCATTTCGCTGCGCCCTGGATGATTTCCGCGACCGCCGTGCATACGCGATCGACGTCGGCCTCCATCATGCCCGGGAACAGCGGCAGCGTCACCGTGCTGTCGCCTATGCGTTCGGCATGCGGAAAGTCGCCCGGATTGTAGCCGAGTCTACGATACAGCCCGAACAAGTGCATCGCCGGGTAATGCACGCCCACGCCGATGCCGCGCTGGTGCATTGCCTGGATGAAGCCGCCGCGGTCGATGCGCAGGCGCGCCAGCGGCAGCAACACCTGGAACATATGCCAGTTGCAATCGGCGAAATCCGCCAGCGGCAACTCGCAGCCCGAGCCTTTGTCGAAGCGCTCGAAATAGCGCCGCGCGAGCGCTCGGCGCCTGGCGGTGAATGCGTCCAGTTGCTTTAGCTGGCCCAGGCCGATGCGCGCCGCAATGTCGGTCAGATTGTGCTT
>JBQMQE010000145.1:0-11603 GCA_052172655.1 Burkholderiales bacterium | reverse complement strand
GCGGTGGCGCGTTGCGCAAATGCGCAAAGCGCGAACGCGCGTTCTTCCTGATCCAATTCATGTCCGCTGGCGCGGTTGGGCAAATGTCTGCTGCGAGAACAAGATCAGTCATTCGATCTTCGTGACCGTTGATGGCGGCAGAGGATCGACTGCTGCCCGTGACCAGCGGCCGCGCGCTGAAGCTGCGTCCGTGTTGAAGATGGCCAAGAGCAAGAAAAAGGGTCAAACTAAAGCGCAAATCGACATCGAATCAAGCGGAGGTTCCAATGAGTCACTCGCAGATGCTGAAGACCAGGCGAACGAAGAAAAGAACCAGGAAGCTACTGGCGGGGATAGCCAAGCGCGCGAAGAAAGTGAGGCAGCAGGACGTCAAGATGGTCGGCGCGGAGGCGACGAAAAAGGGCTCCGCCTAGCCGTTCTTCAGCGCCAACCGGGAGCCCGGGCGGCAAGCAATTGCGATCCTCGCGCCCGCTGTCGCGAGGTGCCACTCTCGCGCTGGCCCCTTAATGCGCGGCATGGGCTATAGGAAAATTGCAATTACCCAAGACAACATATGGTGAGCCCCAACCCTGTCGATCTGAGCCACAAGCGAGTCCTGGACGCCATGCTGCTGAAACTCCCGGGTGTGGAAGCAGGAGAAATGACCGGCCTCCTCGCCTATTTCGTCGGCAAGAGGATGTTCGCCTGCGTCTGCAACGGCGGTGTGGGCGTGAGACTTTCGGCCGCGGAAGCTGCAAACCTCCAGTTCTCCAAGGACAACGTCGTGCCGTTTCAGCCCAAGGGCAGGCAGAGCACCAGGGAATGGATTCAGATCAACCACGAGAACTCTGCGGACTACGAACAGGATCTGGAGATATTCCAGACCTCTATCGCGTTCGTCAGAGCCACCAAAGGCTAGCGAGTTCGCGGCGGAGATCTACTCGCCGCCGCAAGCCTCAGTAGCGCGCGTTCCCGGGCGTGCGCGGGAACGGAATCACGTCGCGCACATTGGCGAGGCCGGTAATGTAGGACACGGTGCGCTCGAAACCCAGCCCGAAACCCGCGTGCGGCACGCTGCCGTAACGGCGCAGGTCGCGATACCAGCCGTAGTGGCTTTTGTCCAGCTTCGCCTCGTCCATGCGCGCATCGAGCACCGCGAGGCGCTCTTCGCGCTGGCTGCCGCCGACGATTTCGCCGATGCCGGGCGCGAGCACGTCCATCGCCGCCACCGTCCTGCCGTCGTCATTCAGACGCATGTAAAACGCCTTGATCTCCTTCGGGTAATTCATCAGCACCAGCGGGCCGCCTACGTGTTTTTCGGCGAGGTAGCGCTCGTGCTCGGATTGCAGGTCCATGCCCCATTGCACCGGAAACTCGAATTTTTCCTTCGTCTTCGACAGGATGGAGATCGCCTCGGTGTAGTCCATGCGCACGAAGGCCTTGTCGACGATGCCCTGCAGCTTGTTGATCACGCCTTTCTCGATGCGCTCGTCGAAGAAAGCCATGTCGTCGCCGCGCTCGGTGAGCACCGCCGCGAGCACGTATTTGAGCAGCGCCTCGGCCAGCGTGGCGTTGTCGGCCAGATCGGCGAACGCGATCTCGGGTTCGACCATCCAGAATTCCGCCAGGTGGCGGCTGGTGTTGGAGTTCTCGGCGCGGAACGTGGGGCCGAAGGTGTAGACCTTGGACAGCGCCAGGCAGTAGCTCTCGACGTTGAGCTGTCCCGACACCGTGAGGAAGGCTTCGCGGCCGAAGAAGTCCTGGGCGTAATCGACCTTGCCCTCGGGCGTGCGCGGCAGGTTGGCGAGGTCCAGCGTGGACACGCGGAACAACTCGCCCGCGCCCTCGGCATCCGCGGACGTGATGATGGGCGTGTTCACCCAAAGGAAGCCGTGCTCGTGGAAAAAGCGGTGGATCGCCTGGGCGACCGAGTGGCGCACGCGCGTGGTCGCGCCGATGACATTGGTGCGCGGCCGCAGGTGCGCCACCTCGCGCAGGTACTCCATGGTGTGCGGCTTGGGCTGGATCGGATAAGTGTCGGGGTCTTCCACCCAGCCGAGCACCTTGATCTCGCTCGCCTGCATTTCGAACGGCTGGCCCTTGGCCGGAGACGGCACGATGCTGCCGGTCGCCTGCACAGCGCAGCCGGCGGTGAGATGCATGATCTCGTCGGCGTAGTTGGCAAGCGTGTTCGGCGCCACCACCTGCACCGGATGAAAGCACGAGCCGTCGGAGACGTGCACGAAGGAAATCCCGGCCTTGGAATCGCGGCGGGTGCGCACCCAGCCCTTGAGCGTGACCGGCACGCCTTGCGCGGCACGGCCGCAGAGGATGTCGAGGCAGGTGCAGTTGGTCATGATCGATGTCGAGCGCTGAAGGAGAGGGTCAATGCACAGGCGGCCACGTCCCGCATCAGGGCCGCGGCCGGCGGAACGGATGCGTGGAGGACAGCCCGCCATCCACCGCGATCGCCTGGCCGTTGACGTAGGACGCCTCGTCGCTCGCCAGGAACGCCGCCATCGCGGCGATCTCCTGCGGCTCGCCGTAGCGTCCCAGCGGATTCAGTTGGCCCAGGTTAGCCGCAGTGCCGCGCCCCCTGGCGTAGTCGAAGATCGGCTTGGTCATGCCGGTCTCGATCAGGCCGGGACAGACGGCGTTGACGCGCACGCCGCTGCCGAAAAACGAGTTGGCCGCGGTCTGCACCAGGCTGATGATGCCGGCCTTGCTGGCGCTGTAGGGATTGCCGCCCGCATTCGCGCGCAGCCCCGCCACCGATGCGGTGCAGACGATGGAACCGGATCCCTGCTGCACCATATGCCGGCCGGCATGCTTGAGCGCGAGGAAAGGGCCGATCAGGTTCACCCGCAGAATCTCCTGCCAATGCTCGACGGTCTGTTCGAACAGCGGCACCAGGCCGCCGCTGATGCCGGCGTTGGCGTACACCACGTCCAGGCCGCCGAACTCGGCGATGGCGCGCGCGACAAAGGCCTGCACCTCGGCCTCGTTGCCGGCGTCGGCGGCCATCGCGACCGCCCTGCCGCCGGCGGCGGTGATTTGCGCCGCGGTTTCCTCCAGCGCATCGCGCGTCTTGTCCACCGCCAGCACGGCGGCGCCTTCGCGTGCGAACAACAGTGCGCTGGCGCGTCCGATGCCGCTGGCCGCGCCGGTCACGATCGCGCGCTTGCCTTCCAATCGACCCATGTCCTGTCTCCGAATGTTGGTGTTGCGCAAATTGTGGAACTCCGTCGCCGCCATCATTGTAGTCGCTGCCGCAGGTCTGGCGGTGATCCTTCGGAATATAGGCGCGTGCAGGCTTGTGCTAGTGTTCGGATTCCTGTCCTCCGGGGGTACAAACGATGAGCGCAAGCATACGCAAGATCGAGGCGCGCGACGAGCCGCGCTGGCGCGCGCTGTGGCAAGGTTATTGCCGGTTTTACGAACACGATGTGTCCGAAGCCGTCACGCGCCACACTTGGGCGCGCATCATGGACCCGGCCTCGCCGGTGCATGCCATCGTCGCCGAGCGCGCAAGCGAAGGCGTGATCGGCATGGCCAATTACATCATCCACGAGAATACCTGGACGCTCACCCCGGTGTGTTACCTCGAAGACCTGTACGTCGATCCGGCCGAGCGCGCTGCCGGCGTGGGCAAGCAACTGATCGACTGGCTGCTGGCGCAGATGCAGGAGCAGGGCTGGTCGCGGCTTTACTGGAACACCAAGGAGAACAACTATCGCGCGCGCGGGTTGTACGACAAATACACACCGCATAGCGGCTTCGTGCGCTACGTGATCAGCAAGCCGCAGGCGTAGCGCAACGCTGCGCGCCTATTGCCTATTTCCTTACTATGACCTCGGGGCCGCCGCTGCCGGCGGTCCTTTCGTAGACGCCATCCCCGGCTTTTCTGTACTTGGTGAGGCCGGAATTCTTGATCTTGTCGTCCGACACCGAGTAGCTGCCACCCAGGGCGACCGGGCTGATGCGGCGCTCGCACGGCTGGCCGCAAGTCGGGCAGGCCGTGAGTTTGGCGTCGGCCATGCGCTGCACCACCTCGAACCGGCCCCGGCATTTTTCGCAGTGACCCGAGGTGGGGGCGTATTCGTAGATCGGCATGAGCCGATTTTACCGCGGACGCGAAGGATGGTGTGCAGTCCGCGCGCCGCGCCCATTGGCAACGCCGGCGCGCTGTTTGTGCTTGGCGACTGCGTTCCGGGGCTCAGCACGAAAAAAGCCCTAAGCTTTGACCCGCAGCCGTCGTTAACTACCCTAGCTTCAGCACTTCGTGTCGGGGTAGATTCTTAAGCCAAGGATAAACCGATCGGTTGTTGCCCAAAAAATCCGCTGTTGTGCGCGCTCCTAATGCGGGTGTACCTGATGCGGACGGGCGGCGACCACCCTAGACCCGATGTTTGGGGATTACCTCTACCGGAGAGCTGAAGCGAACTGCAAAGGGCGTGACGCGAGTCGCGCCCTTTGCTTTTCTTGGGTCTGGGCGAGGTGACTCGGTGCCTACAAGGCCGCAGGCAAGGCGACGCCGAGTTTTTGCGCCCACGGCGTCAGCGCCGGCAGGATGGACGGTTCCAGCGCTACGCCCTCGCGCAATTGCCGTTCCCGGCGCGCGAGGCCGTTCTGCCCGGGCAGGCGCACGCGCTCGAAACCCGGGCGCGGTGGGTTGTCGATGCAGGCCTGCGCCACCCAATCCATTTGGCGGCGGAATGCTTCACCGCCGCTGAACGCTTGCGGATCCAGAATCTGCAGGAAGATGCTGGCGCCCAGCGGTTCCAGCGGATCGGCGTGGCCGTGGCCGGCCAGGCCCGCCGTGAGCGCTTCCACCAGCAGCGCCAGGCCGTAGCCCTTGTGGCCCGCGTCGAGTCCGCCCAGCGGCAGTATCGTTCCGCGGCGCGGCGCATGCAGCACCGCGGGGTCGTCAGTGGGTTCCCCGTTCTCGTCGATCAGCCAGTGCTGGGGCAGGCGCTTTCCTTCTTTGCGCAGACGGTTGGTCAATCCGTTGGTGGTGATGGAAGTGGACACGTCGACCAGTACCGGAGCATCGCCGGTCGGAAAACCGATGGCCAGCGGGCTGGGTGAAAATACCGGCCGAAGACCGCCATGAGGCGCGACGCTGGCGCCGCTCGGCGCGGAGGACAGCAACAGCATCACCAGGCCCTGGTCGGTGGCGCGCTTCAAATAGGCCGCGAGGCAGGCGATATGATGGCTGCGGCCGATGGTCACCGTGCCGCTGCCGTAAGTTTTCGCTTTCTGCGTCGCGATCTCCATGGCGCGCAACACCAGCCAGGGACCCGGCAGGCGCTGCCCGTCCCAGGTGAGGACAGCGCCATGATCGGCCAGCGTGATCGGCTCGCCCTCGAGTTTCATCTGGCCCGCCTCGATATGCTGCAAATAGGAGGCGAGAAGCTGCAGCCCGTGGGTGTCGTGACCGAGCAGATCGCCTTCGACCAGAATGTCGGCTATGTCGGCGGCGCGGTCGCGGGGCATGCCGGCGCCGGTCAACAACGATGTGGCAAACTCGACGAGCGCGGGGGCGTCATAGCGCGCCCTGGGGGCGGCGCCTGGAGCGCAGGGAGGCATGGGGATCGGCATCGGTTTATTTTACCGTGTATGCAAACGACGGTGTGTGATTGGCGCAAAGCGGGCACGAGGCCGAGCGCCGCGGGGAACGAATGTCCTTGTCGACTCCAGAGCTTTCACGGATCGCGCGCGACGCGATTACCCATGATCAAATTGTGGTTATAAATCAGTAGCTACGGGTTGACTTTCTATTTCTCCCAGACATAGTATTCGCGTGCCCGTACACGCACGGATGGCATCGGCGACGGGGTATATATCGACGCAAACAAGTGAGCACGCACAAAAAAGCTCGCGCCGTTGTAGCAGGAGGAGCCTGATGAATTGTCTGTATTACCTCGCGCCCACGCTGGTCACCACGCGTCAGGTCTCCGATGATCTGCATGCGGTGGGCATCAAAGACTTTTTCCTGCACGTCGTCGCCAGAGACGAATCCGGACTGAAGCAAGAGCACATACATTCCAGCAATTATCTGGAAACGCGGGACCTCATTCGTGACGGCTTGCTCGGTGCCGCGTATGGTGCAGTCGCCGGGCTGATTGGCGCTGGATTGCTCAAGTTCTTCGAACCATTCGGCCCGGATGTGCCGCGTATCGTCTATGCCATTGTGGTTGTGGTCATCGCCATGTTTGGCGCATGGGTAGGTGGCATGACGGGCATAGCGAGCGAGAACCGGAAGCTGCAGAAGTTTCACGATGATATCGAAGCGGGCAAATACTTGATTCTGATCTACGCGCGCAAACGGCAGGTCCAAACAGTCAAAACCATGATGCGCGCCCGTCATCCGGAAGCAGAGCTGGTCGCGGTCGACAGGCACTTCATCAATCCGTTCCGCTCGGTGGAAGTGGAGACGGAAATTTCGTAGTTAGGGGCGCTATGCGTGAAGACGCATTGTGTCGCAGGCGAGCGCAATTCGAGTCGGCGAGGATAATAAGTGAAAACAGAAACCCACACTGGACCAACGCGGCGACAAGTCGTGCCCAGGTTCGATAATCAGAGCTTCCCTGGAATACCCGCAGGCGGGTCAAAAAAGGTTCTGGCATGTCGATAGCAATCGTTTTGATCCTGTTGGTCGTCGGATCGGTGCTTTTCCATATTTTCAGCCCGTGGTGGTTTACGCCCATCGCGTCCAATTGGCAGTCGATGGACGACACGGTAGGCCTCACCTTCTGGGTTACCGGATTCGTCTTCGTCGCAGTCAACCTGTTCATGGCCTACGCCGTCGTCCGCTATCGGCATCGCAAGGGCAATCGTGCCAAGTACGAGCCGGAGAACAAGAAGCTGGAATGGTGGCTGACGATACTTACTACGGTAGGCGTGGCCGCCATGTTGACTCCGGGCCTGTTCGTATGGGCCAAGTTCGTCAATGTTCCGCAGGACGCTTCGGTGGTCGAAGCAGTCGGCCAGCAATGGAACTGGAGCTATCGTCTGCCCGGAAAAGACGGCGTCTTGGGCACCACGTCGGCCAAGCTTGTCAGCCGCGACAACAGCTTCGGCATCGACCCGAACGACCCGAACGGGCGCGACGATGTTCTGATCTTCAGTCCGGAGCTGCACCTGCCGATCGGCAAGCCGGTCAAGCTGCTGTTGCGCTCCAAGGACGTATTGCACGACTTCACCGTGCCGCAGTTCCGGGTGAAGATGGATCTGGTGCCGGGTATCGTCACGCATTTATGGTTCACGCCCACGAAAACGGGGGCGTATGACGTCCTCTGCGAAGAGCTGTGCGGCATTGCGCATTTCGCCATGCGCGGCAGGGTCGTGGTGGACGAAGACAGCGCATTCCAGAGTTGGCTTGCGCGCCAGCCGACGTTCGCGCAAACATCGGCGCAGCCGCCGGGCGATGTCGCGGCAGGCCAGGCGGCTTTCGCGATCTGTTCGGCCTGTCACGGCGCCAAGGGGGAGGGGAATGCTGCGATTCATGCCCCGAAACTGGCCGGCCAGGCAAGCTGGTACCTGGCGCAGCAAATGGAGAATTTCAAGCAGGGAATCCGCGGCGCGCGTGACGACGACGAATTCGGCAAGCAGATGGCGCCGATGGCCGCAACGCTCGATGCTCGGGCGCTGAGCAATGTGCTGGCTTATCTTGCGACGCTGCCCGATGTGCCCGCGCCCGCGACCGTCGCCGGCAACGCCGACAGGGGCAAGTCGATCTATGCGACCTGCGCAGAATGCCACGGCGCGGCCGGCGAAGGAATCTGGTCGACGCATGCCCCGCGCCTTGCGCACATGAGCGACTGGTATCTGGCCCGGCAGCTGCAGAATTTCAGGCACGGCATACGCGGCGGCCACCTGCAGGACTTCAACGGCGCGCAGATGGTATTCATGGCCAAGACTGTGGCGCACGACCCGGCGACCGACGACGTGCTCGCCTACATCAATACGCTGAAATGACGCAAGCGATGGAACGATTGCGGGTTCCGATCCGAAGCGAAATGTGTGGCACTGTGAGCAGGAGGTTTAGCTGATGGAATACGTTGCGATCGCCGACCGGGATGTGCACGCGCACGATCCGCAGACCTTCATCACCAAGTACATCTGGAGCCAGGACCACAAGGTCATTGCGATCCAGTACGCGGCGACCGCCATCTTCGTCGGCCTGATCGCGCTGGTGCTGTCGGGGATGATGCGGCTGCAGCTGGCTTTCCCGGACAGCTTTTCCTACATCAACCCGAGCAACTACCTCCAGTTCGTCACCATGCACGGCATGATCATGGTGATCTACCTGCTCACTGCGCTGTTCCTCGGGGGGTTCGGCAATTATTTGATCCCGCTGATGGTCGGCGCCCGGGACATGGTTTTTCCTTACCTGAACATGTTGAGCTACTGGGTCTATCTGCTGGCGGTGCTGGTGCTGATCGCGAGCATGTTCGTGCCCGGCGGCGCCACCGGCGCCGGATGGACCTTGTACCCGCCCCAGGCCATCTCGGCCGGCACCGCGGGGTCGGGCCTGGGGATCATTTTCATGCTGGTTTCGCTGGCCATTTTCATCGTCGCCTTCACCATGGGAGGGTTGAACTATGTGACCACGGTGCTGCAGGCGCGCTGCCGCGGGATGACGCTGATGCGCATGCCGCTGTCGGTTTGGGGCATCTTCATGGCGACCATCCTCGGTCTGCTTGCTTTCCCGGCCCTGCTGGTCAGCGCCATCATGATGACCCTGGACAGCGTCCTGGGGACCAGCTTCTTCATGCCCGCCATGGCTACCATGGGCGAGGTGTCGAAGCACGACGGCGGCAGCCCGGTGTTGTTCCAGCACCTGTTCTGGTTTTTCGGCCATCCCGAGGTCTACATCGTCGCCCTGCCTGCGTTCGGCATCGTGTCCGATCTGCTTAGCGTGCACGCGCGCAAGAACATCTTCGGCTATCGAATGATGGTCTGGGCGATTCTGGCCATAGGCTGCCTCTCCTTCGTGGTGTGGGCGCACCACATGTACGTCAGCGGCATGAATCCGTATTTCGGCTTCTTCTTCGCCACGACGACGCTGATCATCGCGATTCCCACGGCGATCAAGGTCTACAACTGGGTGCTGACGCTGTGGCACGGCGACATCCACCTGCGCGTGCCGATGCTGTTTGCGATCGGGTTCATCTTCACCTTCATACATGGCGGCTTGACCGGGCTGTTTCTTGGCAATGTCACCGTGGATCTGCCCCTTTCGGACACGTTTTTCGTGGTCGCCCATTTCCATATGGTGATGGGCGTCTCGCCCATCCTGGTCGTGTTCGGAGCGATCTACCATTGGTACCCGAAGATCACCGGGCGCATGTGGAACGTGAGGCTGGGCAAAATCCATTTCTGGGCTACCTTCCTCGGCACCTATGCGGTCTACCTGCCGATGCACTATCTGGGCATCCTGGGCGTGCCGCGCCGCTATTTCGCGCTCGGCGACACCGCCTTCATCCCGCAGTCGGTCCATGAAGTGAACGTGAGCATCACCGTTGCGGCCCTGTTCGTTGCCGCGGCGCAACTGGTGTTCCTCTACAACATCGTGTGGAGCCTGTTCAGAGGCGAAAAAGCCAGCAGCAACCCCTGGGGCGCGACCACGCTGGAATGGCAGACTCCGGATACGCCGCCGAGGCACGGCAACTGGGGCGCGAAACTGCCGGTGGTCTATCGCTGGGCTTACGATTACAGCGTGCCGGGCGCGAAGGACGATTTCATCCCGCAGAACGAACCGCTCGATGCATCGACCGCCGCGCATGAGCACGGAACCGCGGCATGAGTATCGTCGTCCTGTTCGGGCTGCTCGTGCTCGGTGTCGTCGGGTGGTGGATGTTTGCGCGGCAACTGACGGCGAAACCCTGGGAGCGTGCGCAAAGGGATACGGACGACGATTACGGCGCAGGCGGGCTCGCGATCGCGCCGGCCAGAATCGGATTGTGGCTGTTCCTCGCCGTGGTCACCTCGTTATTCGGGCTGTTGATCTCGGCCTATGGCATGCGCATCCGCTTCTGGGACTGGCGGCCGGTTGCGCAGCCGAGTCTGCTGTGGCTCAACACCGCCATGCTGATCGCGAGCAGCATAGCCTTTCAGTGGACGCGCGGCGCTGCGAAGCGGGGAAATGCGAGCGGCGTGAAAGCCGGCCTGATCGTCTCCGGCCTGTTCGCATTCGCGTTCCTCGCCGGGCAGCTACTCGCCTGGCGGCAGCTGAATGCCTCGGGCCAGTTTGCGGCGAGCAGCGCCGCGATCGCATTTTTCTACCTGTTCACCGGCTTGCACGGTCTGCATCTGCTGGGGGGGCTGGCTGTCTGGGGCAGGACCACCATCAGAATATGGCGCGACGGCGCCAGCCTCGCCGAGTCGCGCCTGAGCATAGAGCTATGCTCGGTCTACTGGCATTTCCTGCTCCTCGTCTGGCTGATCCTGTTCGCTGTGCTGCTGTTGCAGTGCGTCGGCAATGTCTGCAATTGAGGACGCGGCGAACATGTCGACACGGGTCCGGCGCGAATATCCGCACAACTTTGTCCACTTGATCGAGTTCCCATGTCAAACGATGCGATGACGAACGTGCCGGCATCCGCCGCCATAGCCTCCGGCCTGCGCGGGGTCGTGTCCGACTGGTCTGCCGACAAGCAGGCGTTTCCCGTGCCCTGGGGCAAGGCGATGATGTGGTTCTTCCTCTTGAGCGACACCTTTATCTTCAGTTGCTTCCTGACCGGGTACATGAACGTAAGGATTTCCACCACGGTACCCTGGCCCAATCCGAGCGAAGTTTTCGCGCTGCAGATCGGCGGCGAGAACGTTCCGCTGATCCTGATTGCGATCATGACGTTCATCCTGATCACCAGCAGCGGAACCATGGCCATGGCCGTCAACTTCGGCTACCGGCGCGACCGGGCCAAGACCGCGGCACTGATGCTGGCCACCGCGGCGCTGGGCGCGAGTTTCGTCGGCATGCAGGCCTTCGAGTGGACCAAGCTGATCGAGGAGGGGGTGCGGCCCTGGGGCAATCCGATGGGCGCGGCGCAATTCGGCTCGTCCTTCTTCATGATCACGGGTTTCCACGGCGCCCACGTGACGGCAGGCGTGATTTATCTGAGCATCGTGGCGCACAAGGTGTGGCGCGGAGACTACGAGCGCAAGGGCAACTACGAGATCGTGGAAATCGCCGGCCTGTACTGGCACTTCGTCGATCTGGTGTGGGTTTTCATTTTCGCACTGTTCTATCTCTGGTAAGGGGAAGGCATGGAACACGTCCAAGGCCAGCCGGGGCAACAGCATCCGATCAGCATCTACCTGTGGATCTGGCTGCTGCTTTTCATACTCAGCACCATGTCGTATCTGGTCGACTACTTTCATTTCCAGGGATACGCGCGCTGGACGCTGATCCTTGTCTTCATGCTGCTGAAGGCGGGCTTGATCGTCTCCATCTTCATGCACATGGCCTGGGAGCGGCTGGCGCTGAAATGCGCGATCCTGGTCCCGCCGCTTTGCCTCCTGGTTCTGATCGGTCTGATGGCGATCGAGGGCGACTACACCTTCCTCACCCGGCTCGCGTCGTTCCTGAAGTGAGCTGAGCGGGCCGTCGATCGATC
>JBQMQE010000144.1:0-11643 GCA_052172655.1 Burkholderiales bacterium | reverse complement strand
GCTCCGGCCAGCGCCGATTTCCTCGCCAAGCTTGCACAGGGCCTGTGCGACGACCTGCTCTCCACCCTGTGCCTGGCGCGCGAGTGCCCGCTGCTGGTGGCGCCGGCGATGAATCTGCAGATGTGGGACAAGCCGGCGACGCAGCGCAACCTGAAGCAATTGGGTGCGGACGGCGTCGCCATCCTCGGACCCGCGAGCGGCGACCAGGCCTGCGGTGAAGTCGGGATGGGGCGCATGCTCGAGGCAGAAGAAATCTTCGAGGAGATCGAGGCTTTTTTCCAGCCGAAATTATTGGCCGGCAAGCGCGTTCTGGTCACGGCCGGGCCGACCCTAGAGCCCATCGACACCGTGCGCGGAATCACCAATACCAGTTCCGGGAAAATGGGTTACGCGGTGGCGCGCGCTGCGCGCGACGCGGGTGCTGCGGTCACGCTGGTGAGCGGGCCTACCGCCCTGGCGGCGCCGCGGGGCATAGAGCGTGTCGACGTATCCAGTGCGCAAGAGATGTATGACGCGGTAATGGCGCGCGTGGCGCAGGCGGACGTGTTCATCGGCGTTGCCGCGGTCGCCGATTACCGGCCCAAGGACGCAAAGCGCCACAAGCTGAAAAAGGGGAAGGGCGAGATGACGTTGGAACTGCAGCCCAATCCCGATATCCTCGGTACCGTCGCGGCGCGTAGGAACGCGCCGTTCTGCGTCGGCTTCGCCGCGGAGACGGAAAACATGGAAGCTTATGCCGACGCCAAGCGCCGGCGCAAGAAGGTGCCGCTGCTCGCCGCCAACCTCGCCCAGCACGCTTTCGGCGCCGAGGACAATCAACTGATCCTGTTCGACGACGAGGGTACGCACGAGCTTCCCCGTGCGCCTAAAATCGAGCTCGCGCGCGATCTCGTCGCCCACATCGCCAGGTTGTTGCCGAAAAAATAAAAAGCGTTTGACCGCCGGCGGCGCCCAGGGTCCTGTGCGTGTCCGTTTTCTCACTGCCTGGTTCAAGAAATCAAACATGCGCAAACTCGATATCAAAATCCTCGACCAGCGCCTCAGGGACAATCTGCCGCAATATGCCACTGCCGGCGCCGCCGGCCTGGACCTGCGTGCCTGCATAGACCAGCCGATCGACCTCAAGCCGGGCGCGACCGAACTGGTTCCCAGCGGCGTCGCCATCCATCTCACCGACCCGGGGCTCGCGGCCATGGTGCTGCCGCGCTCGGGGCTGGGGCATAAGCACGGCATCGTGCTGGGCAACCTGGTCGGTCTGATCGACTCCGACTATCAAGGGCAGATATTCGTCTCGCTGTGGAACCGCGGCGGCAGCGCGTTCACGCTCAATCCGCTGGAGCGCATCGCCCAACTGGTGGTGGTGCCGGTATTGCAGGTGCAACTCAACGTGGTCGAGGATTTCGCCGCGAGCGCGCGCGGCGCCGGCGGTTTCGGCAGCACCGGCAAGGGCTAGCGCGGGCGATTATCCTCTGCTGCAATCAAAAAGGGCCGCTCGCGGCGGCCTTTTCTTCTGGTGCGGCAGGCGCTTCAGCTTGCCTGCACCACCGGTGGCGGTGCCACCGGCGTGTCGTCGGCAAACACGAGCTGCACCTTGTCTGACGCGTCGATGTCGATGCTGACCTTGCCGCCACTCACCAGACGCCCGAACAGCAACTCGTCGGCCAGGGCGCGGCGCACCGTGTCCTGGATCAGGCGCGCCATCGGCCGAGCGCCCATGAGCGGATCGAACCCGTGCTCGGCGAGATGTGCCTTCAGCGCGTCGGTGAAAATCACCTCGACTTTCTTCTCGTGCAGTTGTTCCTCCAACTGCATCAGGAACTTGTCCACCACGCGCAGGATGACTTCGTGGTCGAGGGCGGCAAACGATATGATCGCGTCCAGCCGGTTGCGAAACTCGGGCGTGAACATGCGCTTGATCTCGGCAAGCTCGTCACCGGTGGTGCGCAGTTGGCTGAAACCGATGCTGGTCCGGTTCAGGGCCTCGGCGCCGGCATTGGTGGTCATGATGATGACCACGCTGCGGAAATCGGCCTTGCGCCCATTGTTGTCGGTGAGTGTGCCGTGGTCCATCACCTGCAGCAGGATATTGAAAATATCCGGATGAGCCTTCTCGATTTCATCCAGCAACAGCACGCAGTGCGGCTTCTTGGTGATCGCCTCGGTCAAAAGGCCGCCCTGGTCGAAGCCGACGTAGCCCGGCGGAGCGCCGATCAGACGCGACACGGCGTGGCGTTCCATATACTCGGACATGTCGAAGCGCACCAATTCGATGCCCATGCAATAGGCGAGCTGGCGCGCCACCTCGGTCTTGCCGACGCCGGTGGGGCCGGAGAACAGAAACGACCCGATCGGCTTGGTCGGCTGCCCCAGGCCGCTGCGCGCCATCTTGATCGACGCGGCGAGCGCATCGATGGCTTTGTCCTGACCGAACACCACCGCCTTCAGGTCGCGGTCGAGATTCCTCAGCGACTCGCGATCGTCCGAAGATACGCTCCTGGGCGGAATACGCGCGATCTTGGCGATGATCTCCTCGATCTCGAGCTTGCCCACGACCTTCTTCTGCTTGGTCTTGGGCAGGATGCGCTGCGCCGCTCCGGCTTCGTCGATGACGTCGATGGCTTTGTCCGGCAAATGCCGGTCATTGATGAAGCGCGCCGACAACTCGGCCGCGGTGGTGAGCGCAGCCGCGGAGTATTTAATGCCGTGGTGCGCCTCGAAGCGGCTCTTCAGGCCGCGCAGGATGGCTACGGTTTCCTCTACCGACGGTTCTTCCACGTCGATTTTCTGGAAACGGCGCGACAGCGCATGGTCTTTTTCGAATACGCCGCGGTACTCGTTATAGGTGGTCGCGCCGATGCACTTCAGTTGTCCGGAAGACAGCGCGGGCTTGAGCAGGTTGGACGCGTCCAGCGTCCCGCCGGATGCGGCGCCGGCGCCGATCAGCGTGTGGATCTCATCGATGAACAGAATCGCGTTGCAGTTGTCCAGCAGTTGCTTCAGCACCGCCTTCAGGCGCTGTTCGAAGTCGCCGCGGTACTTGGTCCCCGCGAGTAATGCGCCCATGTCCAGCGCATACACCTGGCAGCGCGCCAGCACCTCGGGCACGTTGCACTCGACGATGCGCCGTGCCAGGCCTTCGGCGATGGCGGTCTTGCCCACGCCGGCCTCGCCCACCAGCAGCGGATTGTTCTTGCGCCGCCGGCACAGCGTCTGGATTACGCGCTCCAGTTCGCGTTCGCGGCCGATGAGCGGGTCGATCTTGCCGACCAGGGCCTGGGCGTTGAGATTGAGGGTATAGGTTTCGAGCGCGCCGTGGCTGGCTTGCTCGTCCTGCTGCTCCTCGCTCTGCTCCGGCTTGCCGCCCGGGGTCTGCGGCGTCTTGGTGATGCCGTGCGAGATGAAGTTGACCACGTCCAGCCGCGTGATCCCTTGCTGATGCAGGAAGTACACCGCGTGCGAATCCTTCTCGCCGAATATCGCCACCAGCACGTTGGCGCCGGTCACTTCCTTCTTGCCGGAGGACTGCACGTGCAGGATGGCGCGCTGGATCACGCGCTGGAAGCCCAGCGTCGGCTGGGTGTCGATCTCCTCGGTCCCGGCTACGGTCGGAGTGTGCTCGGCGACGAAGCCGGCGAGGCTCTTGCGCAGTTCGTCGATGTTCGCGGCGCAGGCACGCAGCACCTCGGCAGCGGTGGGATTGTCCAGCAGCGCGAGCAGCAGGTGCTCAACCGTGATGAACTCATGGCGCTTTTGCCGTGCCTCGACAAAGGCCATGTGCAAGCTGACTTCAAGTTCCTGCGCAATCATTCAGTTTCCTCCATCACGCATTGCAGCGGATGTTGATGCTGGCGGGCGAAGCTGCCCACCTGCTCTACCTTGGTAACGGCTACGTCCTTGGGATAGACGCCGCATACGCCCATTCCTTCGCGGTGCACCTTCAGCATAACCTGTGTCGCTTGTTCGCGGCTCAGACTGAAGAACGTCTGCAGCACGACCACCACGAATTCCATGGGCGTATAGTCGTCGTTCAGCAGCATAACCTTGAACAGCGGCGGCGGCTTGACCTTGGCCTTTTTCGCCTCTAAAACGGTCCCTTCGCGCGCGCGGTTCGCCATACTCGCTCACCCACCTAAACACACTATGCCAGATTCTACGGCCAGTCAATTTGACTTACATTATAAGACTATAACGCGCAGGACGGAATTCCGTGTACCACCACATTATCGTCCGAAAATGCGCGTTGCTTTTAAGTGTAATCCTAATCGCAGTCGCGACGCGGCGCAATGCGCGCAGGCGCCGCGAATTGCAGGGCCGCGGCCACTTGACTTGCGTCGGCAAACTGCGTAAAAAATGGCTGGTGCCCGGCGTCAAGCGGCGTGCACAGTGCAATTCCGATGCCGCATTTACCTGGGGCATGACAAGGGGACGCTCCCGATCGCATAATTCGTTTTGGAAATTTTTATGCCTACAGGTACGGTAAAGTGGTTCAACGATGCCAAGGGCTACGGCTTCATCACGCCCGATGATGGCAGCGATGATTTGTTCGCGCACTTCTCCGCCATCCAGATGGACGGCTTCAAGACGCTCAAAGAGGGGCAGAAGGTGAAGTTCGAAGTGACCCAGGGCCCGAAGGGCAAGCAAGCCTCCGTAATCCAGTCTGCAGCGTGAATCGGCGCCTTTGCGGCGCCGAACCCGATTGCGGCAGCAACACAGCCGGCATCACGCCCGCGACAGAGGGCAAGAACACATTTTTTTCGGAAGATGCTGAGCAGCGGCCGCAGGCGCCAAGCCTGCGGCGGCTTTCGCGCGTGCGCCGACGGACGACGGATCGCCGGCGGCCGCGTCGCGCTCAAATGGCGAGGTACTGCCTCAGCGCATGTTCTCGATCAGGACCTGGCCGAAGCCGGAGCACGAGACCTGCTTGGCGCCGGTCATGAGGCGTGCAAAGTCGTAGGTCACGGTCTTGGCGTTGATCGCAGCGCTCATGGCCTTGATAATCAATTCGGCGGCCTCGACCCAGCCCATGTGGCGCAGCATCATCTCTGCCGACAGGATTTCCGAGCCGGGGTTGACGTAGTCCTTGCCCGCGTACTTCGGCGCCGTGCCGTGGGTGGCTTCGAACATGGCAACGGTGTCTGACATGTTGGCGCCGGGGGCGATGCCGATGCCGCCGATTTGCGCGGCCAGGGCGTCGGAGATCAAGTCGCCGGTCAGGTTAAGCGTCGCGATCACGTCATATTCTGCCGGGCGCAGCAGGATCTGCTGCAGCATCGCGTCAGTGATGACATCCTTAACCACGATGTCCTGGCCCGTTTTCGGGTTCTTGTAGCTCATCCACGGACCGCCGTCGATCAGTTTGGCGCCGAATTCCTTCTGCGCCAGCGCATAGCCCCAATCGCGGAACGCGCCCTCGGTGAATTTCTGGATGTTGCCCTTGTGCACCAGGGTGACCGATTTGCGGTTGTTGTCGATCGCGTACTGGAACGCCTTCCTGATCAGCCGTTCGCTACCCTCGCTTGAGACCGGCTTTATGCCGATGGCCGAAGTTGCCGGAAAGCGGATTTTCGTGACCTTCATTTCATTGATCAGGAAATCGATGATCTTCTTCGCCTCGGGGGTCCCGGCAGCCCACTCAATGCCGGCGTAAATGTCCTCCGCGTTCTCGCGGAAGATCACCATGTCGGTTTTTTCCGGCTCTTTGACTGGGCTCGGAACGCCCGGGAAGTAGTGTATCGGGCGCAGGCAGACATAGAGGTCGAGCTGCTGGCGCAGGGCCACGTTGATCGAGCGTATGCCGCCGCCTATCGGCGTGGTCAGCGGCCCCTTGATCGATATCACGTACTCCTTGGACGCCTCTAGCGTTTCGTCCGGCAGCCATACGTTCTCGCCATACACCTTGCACGATTTCTCGCCCGCGTACATTTCCATCCATGAGATCTTGCGTTTGCCGCCATACGCCTTGGCCACCGCCGCATCCACCACCTTGATCATCACCGGCGTGATGTCGACGCCGATGCCATCGCCCTCGATGTAGGGAATGATCGGATGGTTCGGCACTTCCAGGGAATTGTCCGGCCGGACGCGGATTTTTTCGCCTGCGCTCGGGACTTTGATGTGTTTGTAGCTGGCCATGGGAACTCCTGTTTGTGGTTGGGATCGAAAAAAAAGGGGGCAGGGGGTTGACAACTCTTATGTCTTATATATGATACACAACATGTATGCGGTCAGGGTCACATTTTACTCCGCTTCGCGGCGCGCTTTGACTGCTCCAACCCAGCTCGGCACGAAGGCGCCCTGCTGCGGCGCACGAATTTCATGAAATAGCATTCCGCGGCACGGGAAATTATATGAATAGTTTTCGTAATTGATTGTTTTAATGTATTGATTGTAGATGTTGCGCAGCAGCAAATACATCGATACGCTGAAACTGCTGATTCCACGGGATGGCTGTTCCCGTGTTGTTCAAACCGGGCCGACGCTGACCGCGTCGATCGCCCGGCAGACGGCCGGAGACGATCCCGCGCCGTCAACGGTGGCGCGCCCAATCAGGGCGACGCATGGCGGGAAGGCGGGAGTCTCTCACCCAACCGGGTCTCTTCGTCCGCCGACACAGGACAGGCGCATGGCGCGCACTGCCTATTAATATTTTTCGAGAGGAAATCATGAGTCATCGAGAGCAGGAAATTGCCAACATCAAGAAAGATTGGGCCGAGAATCCGCGCTGGAACGGCGTCAAGCGCGGCTATGCCGCGGAAGACGTGTACCGCTTGCGTGGGTCGGTGCAGATCGAGCACACGCTGGCCAAGCGCGGCGCGGAGAAGCTGTGGAAGATGACGAACGAGATGCCGTTCGTCAACTCGCTCGGCGCGGTAACCGGCAATCAGGCGATGCAGCAGGTAAAGGCCGGGGTTCCGGCGATTTACCTGTCGGGCTGGCAGGTGGCGGCGGATGCCAACGACAGCTTGTCGATGTATCCGGACCAGTCGCTGTATGCCGTAACCAGCGTGCCTACGGTGGTGAAGCGGATCAACAATGCGCTTGCGCGTGCCGATCAGATTCAGCACATGGAAGGCAAAGGGGATATCGATTTCTACGCGCCCATCGTGGCCGACGCCGAAGCCGGTTTTGGCGGAGTGCTCAATGCCCACGAACTGATGCGCGCCATGATCGAAGCGGGCGCCGCCGGCGTGCACTTCGAGGACCAGCTCGCGTCGGTTAAGAAATGCGGCCACATGGGTGGCAAGGTGCTGGTACCGACACAGGAGGCGGTGCAGAAGCTGATTGCCGCGCGGCTCGCCGCCGACACCATGGGCGTGCCTACGCTCATTCTGGCGCGCACCGATGCCGAGGCGGCTAATCTGGTCACCTCGGATGTCGACGAAAACGACAAGCCGTTCCTGACCGGCGAGCGTACCGCCGAGGGTTTTTACCGCGTCAAGAACGGTTTTGAGCAGGCTTTGTCGCGCGGCATTGCCTACGCGGAATATGCCGACATGGTGTGGTGCGAAACCGGCACGCCGGATCTGGTCTTCGCCAGAAAATTCGCCGAAGGCGTGCAAACGAAACACCCGGGCAAGATGCTCGCCTACAACTGCTCGCCCTCGTTCAACTGGAAACGCAATCTCGACGATGCCACCATCGCCAAGTTCCAGCGCGAACTCGGCGCCATGGGTTACAAGTTCCAATTCATCACCCTGGCGGGCTTCCACGCGCTCAACTACTCGATGTTCGAGCTCGCGTACGGCTATGCGCGCAACAACATGACCGCCTTCGTCGAACTGCAGCAGAAGGAATTCGCTGCGGCAGAAAAAGGCTTCACCGCGGTCAAGCACCAGCGCGAGGTGGGCACCAGCTACTTCGACGATGTGACCCAGGTGGTGCAGGGCGGCAAGTCCTCGACCACGGCTCTGCACGGTTCGACCGAAGACGAGCAGTTCTTCGACGCACCGAAGAAAATCAAAGCTGCCTGAGCGCAGTTTCGCCCAAGCTTACGCCGCAGCGCTGTATGCTGCGGCGTTCTTCATTGCGCGGCACAAACTGCGGATAGCCCTGTCCCAGGGATGAACGGCGGACGCACGACCATGGCCAAAGTGGTTCTATTCAACAAACCCTACGCAGTGCTGTGCCAGTTCACCTCGGCCGCGGGGCGCCCCTGCCTCAAGGATTACGTTCCGGTCCCAGGCGTCTATCCGGCGGGGCGGCTGGATACGGACAGCGAGGGCGTGCTGGTGCTCACCGGCGATGGTGCGCTGCAGGCGCGCATCGCGGAGCCGCAGCGCAAGCTGGTCAAAACCTACTGGGCGCAGGTCGAAGGCTTGCCCGCAGCGGAGGCGTTGGATTTACTGTGCAGGGGCCTGGATCTGGGCGATTTCGTCACGCGGCCGTGCATCGCGCGGCGCATCGACGAGCCCGAGGGCTTGTGGCCGCGTAACCCGCCGATCCGGCAGCGATTGCACATTCCTACGGCGTGGCTTGAGCTGAGGCTGAAAGAAGGCAAGAACCGCCAGGTGCGGCGCATGACTGCCAAAATCGGTCACCCGACCTTGCGACTGATCCGCTGGGCGGTGGGGCCGTGGACACTGGAAGGCCTTGCTCCCGGGCAATGGCGCGAAGCTGAAGTGCCTGATGAATGGGAGTAGTTTGTCAACCGCGCTGTGGTCGGGGGCGTTATTGCGGGAGACATCCCGTTTTTTGCCTGCCGCCCAACTTTGACTTTTTTGAGGGACGTTCATGAACAAGCTGATCTCCGCCTTGGTTGCAACCGTATTCGCCGCGGCGAGCGTTACCGCTTTTGCCCAAGCTAAACCCGCGACGCCCGCGACGCCCGCGACCCCGGCAACCCCGGCAACCCCAGCAACCCCAGCAACCCCGGCAACCCCAGCAACCCCAGCAACCCCAGCAACCCCGGCTGTCAAAGCTGAAGCCCCCAAAGCCGAAGCCAAAGCCGAAGCTCACAAAGCCAAGGCCAAGAAAGCCAAAAAAGTCAGGAAAGCCAAGAAAGCCGCTGAGTCGAAGTAACTGATTCGCAGGTAATAATGCCGGCGGCGGAATTTCCCCTAGCACCGGCTTCACTGCCTCTGTTCCAAAGTGAGCGCGTAGGCCTATGAAGCACAAATCCGGCAGCGGCTACCGGCATGCATCACGCATTCCCGTCGCGGTCCTTGCCGGCCTGATGTTTGGCTTCGGGTCGGCCCTTGCACAGCAACCGGAACTGCCGATGACTGCGCTCAACGCCGGCATCCATGTGATTCATGCAGAGGTGGCGGGTACTCCGGCGACGCGCTCGCAAGGCTTGATGCGGCGCAAGGCCATGGCTCAAGGCGCCGGCATGCTGTTCCTGTTCGACGAGTCGGCAACCCACTGCATGTGGATGAAGAATACGCTCATTCCTTTGAGCGTGGCCTTTATCGACGAGCGTGGGCAGATCGTCAACATCGCCGACATGCAGCCGCTGGACGAGACTTCGCATTGCGCCTCGCGGCCGGCACGCTATGCGCTGGAAATGAACCAGGGCTGGTTCAAGAAACGCGGTATCGTTCGCGGCGCGGTGATCCAGGGCTTGGACAGATTCTCCGCCGCGGCGCGCTGAAGCGCTTTAAGGCCGTTTCAGAATTATCGAAACGGTGCCTAACTCAGGGGCGCATGAGGGACCACAGAAGCGGCTGGACTATTCATGTCCGGCCATGGTCCCCTGATCTCGCAAAAAGCTAGAAATAGGTCGCGCCGTGGCCTGCCGCACCCATGAAGAACAGCAGCGGGAATGACAGCGCCAGGTTCAGCCTAGATACGATGAACGCCCGCCGGCGCGCCGAGTTTCTTTGCGCCTCGCTTGCCTCCACCAGTCCCAGAGCCAGTTTTTGCGCCGGCCACAGCAGCGCCCAGACGTTGATCAGCATGATGGTGCCGAGCCAAGCGCCAATGCCGATGGCGAAATGTCCGGGCTGCAAGGTGAATGCGGCGGTAAAATTCTTTCCGAGCAGGGCGGCGCCGGTGAGCCAGGTCGCAACCGAGGCCCAGCGGAACCAGGCAAGCGCCCGCGGCGTGATGTGGCGGTTGATGGCAGCGGCGCTGCCGTCCGCCGCGGCGGATTTCAATGCCGCCATCTGAACAAAATTGAAGTAGTACAGCAGGCCGACCCACATGATGCCGGCCATGAAATGAAACCAGCGCGCCAGCGGCGGGACGGCGTCCACGTCAGCTTCCGATCGCGTAGCGCGCGAAGAGGTATAGCGCGAGGGTCAGCGCAAGCCCGCAGGCAACCGTAGCCGGCAGCGAATCCAGGGGGTTCTTCATCGGTTTCGCGCGCGCGTTCATGCGGGAGAGCGCGCGCTGCAGCGCATCAGCCGGCGTAGTTCTTCGCTACGAAATCCCAGTTCGCCAGATTCCAGAACGATTCCACGTACTTGGGGCGGGCATTGCGATAGTCGATGTAATAGGCGTGTTCCCAAACGTCACAAGTCATGAGCGGCTTGTCCGCTCCGGTCAGCGGCGTGGCCGCATTGCTGGTATTGGCGATGTCGACCGAGCCATCGGCCTTTTTCACCAGCCAGGTCCAGCCCGATCCGAAATTGCCTATGGCCGATTTGGAGAACGCCTCCTTGAATGCGGCGAACGAGCCCCATTTCTTGTCGATCGCAGCGCCTAGGGCGCCCGAGGGAGTGCCGCCTCCCTTGGGCGACAGGCAGTTCCAGTAGAAGCTATGGTTCCACACCTGGGCCGCGTTGTTGAATATGCCGCCCGAAGCCTTCCTGGTTATGTCTTCAAGGCTCGCGTTTTCGAATTCCGTGCCTTTGATGAGGTTGTTCAGATTGGTGACGTAGGCCTGATGATGCTTGCCGTAGTGGAATTCGAGCGTTTCCTTGGAGATGTGCGGCTGCAAAGCGTCCATCGCATAAGGCAGGGGCGGCAATTTGTGTTCCATTCTGAATTCTCCTTGTCTGACTGTCGCGGATACTAAGAATCCGTTGCAAAAGTGATTTTGCAACGGGCCGATTTAGGGGAGCACGAGGGGGCATGTCCCCTCGGGGCATGTCCCCTCGTTTTGCCAAAGACAACTAGAACTACTAGAGCACCGATTGTAGGCGATAAGCGCGGCCGCTGGCAACGAAGTCCCCGACATCAACGGGGTTTTTCGACGCGCACCGCCGCCGAACCGCGCGCGAACGAGAGTTCCAGCGGATCGCCGCTGCGCAGGCCGGCGCTGGTGCGGACCACGCTGCCGTCCGGCCTGCGCACGATGGCGTAGCCGCGCTCGAGCACTGCGGCAGGGTCCAGATGGTCGAGCCCCAGCGAAAAGCGCGCAAGCTTCTCGGCAAGCGCGGCCAGCCGCTGCGGTGTCGCACGCCGCAGCGCGGTCTCCAACTGTCCGATTCTATTTTGCATGACGCCCAGGTTAGGCATCGCCGCCGCGAGTCGCCGCACCGCGTGCGACAGGCGCCACTCCGCATTGCGCGTGCATAGCGCAAACGCCGCGCCGAGGCGAGCGCGCGCTGCGCCCAGGCGCGCCGAACTCGCGGCCATGCGGTCTGCGGGACTCTGCAGGCGTCCCGCCAGGGAATCCACGCGCTGCGCCCCTGCATCGAGCGCGAATTGCATCTGCCGCAGCAGCGAGCGCTTTAGCTGGCGCAGATCGGCGAGCAGATC
>JBQMQE010000143.1:756-11703 GCA_052172655.1 Burkholderiales bacterium | reverse complement strand
TTCCTGGACCAGACGCGGCAACTCGCGCGCGGCGATCCACGGTGCGAGCAGGAATCCAGCGAGCGCATAACTCAGCGCAAGCGCGACCGCGATGGCCGGGACGAGCAGCCATTTGCGCGCAATCGCGTTCGATCCGGTCTGCCGGTTCATGGGCGGCGCGCGCTCTGCACTTGACGGCGCGCCGTCGCGCCCCGGCTGAAATTGAATCTAATCATTAACATAAAGCGCCGGAAATGTCCGCTTAAGAGCGGCTATTTTCGGCAGGTCGTTGATGACGATATACGGCTGGTCCGGATGGTGCGCGAGATAATCCTGATGGTAAGCCTCGGCCTCGTAAAACGCCTGCAGCCGCGTTACCTCGGTGACGATGGGGCGCGAAAAAGTGCGCGCCGCCTGAAGCTGCGCGATGTACGTCTCGGCTATGCGCTTTTGCTCGTCGCTGGCAAAGAAAACAGCCGAACGATACTGCGTGCCCGTATCCGGACCTTGCCTGTCGAGTTCCGTCGGGTCGTGCGCGACGGAAAAGAACACCTTCAACAACTGTCCGTAGGAGACGCGCGCAGGATCGTAAGTGACGCGCACCGATTCGGCGTGGCCGGTGCTGCCCCAACTCACCTGTTCGTAGGTCGCCGTAGCTGCGCTGCCGCCCGAGTATCCTGATACGACGCGCGTGACACCTTTGACATGTTCATACACGGCTTCCACGCCCCAGAAGCAACCGCCGGCGAAGACAGCGGTTTGGGTGCCTGCTGACGCCGATAGCGGGGCATCGATTTTGGGATCGGGAAGCGGCCCCGCGGCACGAGACGACCCGAAGACGAAAAACAGCGCTAGCGCCGCCACAATCCCGACCAACCCGATGATTCCGTTTGTAGACATACGCGACATGGCATTTTCTCCTTGGCCGCGGCGATGTGCGGCGTTTACTGCGTACCCGGACGAAGTCTGATCCAGCGCGTATGATAACCAAGGAAGGCCGGAGCTAGCATGACTTTTGCAATCCCTGACGCTTGCCACCACGACGGTTCCGACGCAGCTTGAACCCCGATCCGCTTTATCTCGCCATCGACCAGGGTACGCACGCCAGCCGCGCGGTGGTGCTGGATGAGCGCGGGCGCGTGCTCGCGAGCGGCGCGCGCAACATCGGCCTCGCGCGGCCGCAGCCCGACTGGGCCGAGCAGGATGGCGACGAGATGGTCGCATCGATTTTTGCCGCCGCGACCGAGGCCCTGGCGTCCCTGGGCGCACGCCGGCGCGCGGTGGCGGCGGCAGGCCTCGCCAGCCAGCGTGCGAGTTGCATCTGCTGGGAGCGGGAGAGCGGTCGGCCGCTGTCGCCCCTGTTCAGTTGGCAGGACCGGCGCGCGCACCAATGGCTGCGCCAGTTCGAGCCGCAGGGCGTAGAAGTGCATCGCAAGACCGGACTGTTTCTGTCGGCGCATTACGGCGCAAGCAAGCTGCGCTGGGCGCTGGACCATCTTCCGGCAGTGCAAGAGGCGCGCGCGGCGGGCACGCTGTGCTGGGGTCCGCAAGCGAGCTTTCTCGCTTTCCGGCTGCTCGACGAGCATCCGTTCGTCGCCGACCCGCAGTGCGCCGCGCGCACCCAGCTGTGGAATATCGGCACGCGCGACTGGGACCCGGAACTGCTGACGCTATTCGGCCTGCCGCAGGGCGTGCCGACGCTGTCGTTCCTGCCAAAATGCGTCCCCACCTGCCACCCCTACGGCACGCTGACGGTGGGGGAAACCGCGATTCGGCTCACGGCGGTGAACGGCGACCAGTCGGCGGCGGTATTCGCCTTCGGCTGGCCGGACGAGGACTGCGCCTACGTCAACATCGGCACCAGTGCTTTCGTGCAGCGCGCCCTCACCACCAATCCCGGCTATGTTCCGCGCCTGCTCACCGGCATCATTCTCGACGACGGCGTAACCACGGTGTACACGGTGGAGGGCAACGTCAACGGCGCCGGCAGCGCGCTGGAGTGGCTGCGCGCCGAATTGGGAATCGAAGACGTCGTTTCCCTATTGCCGCAGTGGCTCGAAACGCCGGGCGAGCCACCGCTGTTCCTCAATGGCATCGCCGGCCTCGGCGGTCCGTTCTGGAAGCCCGACTTCGACTCGCGATTCGTGGGCGAAGGCGAGCCCTGGCAATTGGCCGTGGCGGTGGTCGAAAGCATCGCCTTTCTGCTGCAGGCGAATTTCGACGAGATGGCAGCGTATGTGCCGCCGGCCGCGCGCATCCGCGTCAGCGGCGGCGTGTCGCAGATCGACGGCCTGTGCCGCAGGCTCGCTGCGTTAAGCGGGCTGCCCGTGCACCGGCGCGAGGACTTGGAGGCGACCGCCCGCGGCATCGGCTACCTGGCCGCCGGGCGGCCGGCGTCCTGGAACCACGCCGCCGTGGAACAGGTTTTCGCGCCGGACGAGGATGCGGGAATACGCGCGCGTTATCGGCGCTGGCGCGCGTTGATGGCCGAAGCGACGGGAGTCTGAGCAGCGCGGGCCACGGAACCCGGCCCGCAGGCTGCGCTCAGGTAAGTTTCATGATCACCATGCCGAACACGTTCGCTGCCGAATCGGCGCGATCGGACATGTTCGAGATGTGCCGGTACACTTCACGCCGGTAGAACAAGCCGGGTAGTTGTTCCGCATCGGTGGCGCGGGCGAACAGATCCTTGATCGCGGTGCGGTACAAGCGCTCGACCTTGCGTTCCAGCTTGCGCACTTCGTGCGCGTGATCCAGCGCGACACGCGGGTTCTGCGCCAGGCGCAGGATGGCGAGCTCGAGCTGCTCCGCCTCCTTGCACACCAATGTCATCATCTCGCGGATGTAGTCGTCCGCATCGACCTTGAGGATGCTCATCTCCTCCACCGTGGTCAATGCATAGGTCACCATGTCCTCGAAACAGTGCGACAGGTTGAAAATATCCTCGCGGTCAAGCGGCGTGATGAACGTCTTGTGCAGTTCGTCGATAAGCACGCGGCGCAGCTCGCTCGCTTCCTCGGCCAGCGTGTGCACCGCCTTGATTGCGTCCAGGTCGACCTGCTCCAGCGTGCGCAGCAGGTAATGGATGCCCTCGACCGACTTGGCCGCCTGGCCGATCAGCATGGCGATGAATTTGTTCTCTTCCTTCAGACCTCCGTCGAACCAGCCCATTACCAGCCTCCAGATCGCAAGATCGAATCGATGAGATAGTAGATCGGCACCGCCAGCAACGCTGTGGCTGGGAGCGTCAGCGCCCAGGCGACGACGATGTCATACAGCACAGACCAGCGTACTTTGGATTTGCGCTCGGCCGCACCGGCGCCGAGTATGCTCATACTCACCACCTGTGTCGTACTGACCGGACCTCCCGCGAGCGAAGCCCCCAGGATCACCGCCGCCGAGGCGAGCTGCGAAGTGAATCCGTGGATCGGCTGGATGCGGTAGAAGCGCGTGCCCAGAGTGCGAATGATGCGCCAGCCGCCGACCGCCGTGCCCAGCGCGATGGCCGAGGCGCTGATCACGATGACCCACCAGGGCACATGGAACGTGGGCGTGAAACCGAGCGTGAGCAAGCCCATGGCGATCACGCCCATGGTCTTTTGCGCATCGTTCGCGCCGTGGCTAAGCGCGAGCGCGGTCGACGTCAGGATCTGCGCCCGCGACAGCGCCACATTCGCTTTCGGCGTCGCGTCGCGCAGCCACCACAGCGTCGCCTGCATGACAGCCAGCGCCATCACGAAGCCGAGCAACGGCGACACGATCAATGCGATCGCGACCTTCCACAACCCGTGCGCCTGGATCACCGCAAAGCCGGACCCGGTTGCGGCGGCGCCGATGATGCCGCCGACCAGGGCATGCGACGAACTCACCGGGATGCCGAAGTACCAGGTCGCCAGGTCCCACAAGCTGGCGGCGAGCAGCGCCGCGAGAACCACCGCAATGCTGACCGCCCGCGCATGCACCACTTCGGCGCCCACGGTCTCGGCGACTGCAACGCCGAGCAGGAACGGCCCGGCCAGGTTCGCCAGCGCCGCAATCGTAAGCGCCCCGCGTGCGCTCATCGCGCGCGAGGCGATGATGGTGGCAACGACGTTGGCGCTGTCGTGAAAGCCGTTGAGGAAATCGAACAGCAGGGCGACGGCGATCAGGATCAAGAGCAGGTGGATGGCCGACATGATCCCGGAATCGCGTGGATCAGCGTGGTTAGCGCGTCCATGGTGCCGCGCCCGGCGCGCCCGGCGCGCGCGTGCGTCCCATGATCCACGCCATCGGCACCCCGATGAGCAGGCATATCACCAAGGCCAGGCCCGCATACATGAACGAGTTGATGATGAGCTTCGGCGTGTCGATGCTCACGGTGCGGAAGAGTTCCAGGGTGTAATGGACCGGAGTATGAAAGCTTACCCGGCGGAACCGCCGGGCTATTGACTATTGTCAAGGCGGCTACAGCCCGGGGGATTTCGCAGGCAGGCCGTTCCCCGCGTCGGGAGGTCGGATATCGCTATCACGGAGATCAGGTAATCTAGCCACTCTGCGGTGCGTCCATTCTCCATATCTGTCATGCGATCCAATCCTCCAATACGCACCGAAACCGATTGGTATGCCGTACTGGCCGCCGCGCTATGTGGCGTAGCAGTGGCCATGAACGTCGGCAAAGTGCCGATTGCCATGTCACAACTGCGCGCCGAATTTGGCCTGTCCCTAGTGACGGCTGGCTGGGTGTCGTCCACGATCAACACCTTGTCGATAACAATGGCGCTTCTGTTTGGCGTGCTGTGCGACCGCCTCGGGGCTTTGCGGATGTGCTTGACAGGCTTGGGTTTCGGGATCCTGGGTGGCCTGGGGGCGCTTATTGCCGGCAACGAGTCGGCGCTCCTGCTCTCGCGCTTGGCCGAGGGCGTCGGCGTAGTCTCCGTCGTGGTATCTGCCCCAGCTTTGCTCAGTTCCGCCACTGCGCCTATGGACCGACGCTTCGCGCTCGGCATCTGGAGCGCCTACCTGCCTGCAGGTGTCGGCCTCGTCATGTTACTGGCGCCGGTGTTGATGCCATTTTGGGGGTGGCGCGGAATCTGGGTGCTGGTTCTGGCTGTGTTGCTGATTGCAGCGCTGGCCATCTATCGCTCGCGCTCGGCCTATCGCCCGCTCCTGCCCGCGGAAGTGAACACCCATTCCTTCGCTGGAACAAGGGCGGTTCTGGCGCAACGCGAGCCTTGGCTGCTTGCTTTCGCCTTGGCCAGCTTTACCATCCAGCATTTCGCGCTGATTATCTGGCTACCTACTTTTCTGCAGGAGCAACGCAGCCTCTCGCCGCTGGCCGTGTCGCTGCTGTCCTGCATGATGGTTCTGGCCAACGTGCCCGGCAACTTGCTCGGCGGCAGTCTGCTGCAATGCAATTTCCGGCGAGGCAGCTTGATCGCTTTCGCCAGCCTCGTCACCGGGCTTTGCGGCATCGGCATCTTCCTCGATCTGTTTCCAGACTCGATCCGCTATGGATTGTGCGTACTCCTATCCTTCACCGGCGGCCTGATTCCAGCCGCCGTGCTGTCGGCTTCGGCCAGCCTTGCACGCACGCCAAGGCAGATCGGCACACTGCAGGGACTATTCAATCAAGTCGGCAACATCGGCCCCTTCTTTGGGCCACCGTTGATCGCCATGCTGGTTGCCGCCAGCGGGCTCTGGCGCGATGCGCTGATCGTCACCGGGTGCGCGGCGCTGGTCGGCGTCATCCTCGGCGTCATGATCAGACGGCTCGATCGATGAACGGCTTTGACCGGAATGTTTGATTTCTTGAAGGGCTGGGAGTCGGCCAAAGGCGACGTCGGCCTTGAATGACACAGTTGGCCGGTGTAGATCCGTCACCGGCCATTGGTGGCGAATTTAGGCCGAATGGCAGCTATCCACTACGACGAATGTGTACTACCGACCCACTGCGGCCGTTGACGCCCGCGCTGATCGAGCGGCAGCTTTCGCCAGCACCGGACACTCATTCGCCCGTCCGCGCCATCGGAAATGAATCAGATCACGAAGACTTCGACTTTTCCCTACGCTATAGCCATAGGGTCGAGGATGGACTCGTCAAGATAGAGCTTGCCGATGCGAAAATCGGCCGAGTAATGAAACCAGTCGTGCCGGCGCAACATGGACGACAGCCATGTCTTGCCAACGCCTGACATGTCGAGCAAGGTGACCTTTTTCTGCGGCCAGTCACGGAAGGAATCGACGCTGAGCTTCATGAGCGTCGATTATAGGGATAGGTGGCGCAATCGCACGCCAGCCTGCGACGGCGGCACAGAAAACTCGGCGCTGGCGATACGGCAAAATCAATAACTTTTCTACTTGGTCACTCAAGTTAGGCAGACCAGGAGCATTAATTCTTCTTCAGACTCTCTTTCAACACCGTTCTGGTGCACGCAAGCAGTGCCGCAGCTGCCGGTGTAAGCGGGAAATTGGCAAGCCGCGCAATGGAGATGGGCCATTCCAGAGACGGATTGACAATCAGTATCCGCCGGATGTCGCTGGGCATTTGCTTCGCCGCAATGCGAGCCAGCATGGCAACGCCCATTCCCGCCTGCAATAGGCCGATTACGGTCGAGAGCAAGGCAACTCGGTGAACGATATTTGGCGTGATACCGGCCAACTCCAAATTGACGTTCACGGTCTGCCATGCCGGCGCCAGCGGATTGATTTGAATACAGGGTAACTCGCTGAGCAGACCGGCCGGAATCGAATCTCGTTTGGCCAGAAAGTGATCTTCGCGGACAAACAGATCCAAGGGGCTGCCCCACAGCGCCTCGGTGAGAATCTCGGAGTCGTGCCCCTGGAAGACGGCGCCGAGGCCTATGTCCGCCTCATGGGACAGCAGCTTTGCCTTGATCTGGTCGACCGAGCAATCCAACACGGTCACACCGATGGCCGGGAACTGTTCACGAAACGCACGCAAGATAGCGGGCAGCAGGGCCGCTGCGCTAACGTGGCCTGCCGCCACCACGACCGACCCGCTCTTGAACTCCGCTCTGGAGCGACAATTCTTCAAAGATGCGTCGATCGACATGATCGCACGCCGCGCAGTGTCGGCGATCGCCCGCCCCTCCATCGTCAGCTGGGTTTTTCGGCCCCGCACGACCAGTCCCTGCCCCAATTGGTCCTCAAACCTGCGGATTAGATGGCTGATGGACGGCTGGGACAAATGCAGCTGCTCCGCGGCGATAGTAAAACTGCCGGTATCGGCAATGGCGACCAAAGCACGCAATTGTTGAAGCGAGACGGACTCGGTGATCCTGGTCATGTCATAACACTATGGCAGTATAGATCGCATGATATAGGAATATACAGCGAGTGACGCTAGTATTTCCTTAGATTCACATTGGATGGACTAAAACAATGCCTCATTCGCACTATGTACCGCATCTGATGGGTTCGGCGACGATCGCTCCCACAGGCGAATTCGAAGCCGGAAGTTTCGCGGAATTCACGCTGACCTATACAGCCGGTTATTTCGGAATCGATGACACCGGCTCCTTGAAGATCGTTCACCGGTTTGCCAGCGATATGGGCAAACCCCAATTCAATGATCCCCTGGGATGGAACTACACCACCGTCGAGGCCAGCAACGGCGCGGTCTTGCAGATCGAATATGACGGCAAGCGCAATATTCGACCTTGGGACAAAACCCTTTTCATTCGGGTGGTTCGCGGGTTTCTGAAAGAAGGGGATCAGATAATCGTCCGTTTTGGCGACCGCCGGTCCGGGTCCCGCGGGATGCGTGTACAGACATTCTGCGAGCCTACTTTCGAATTCAAGGTGCTGGTCGATGCCTTCGCGGCGTACGAGTACGTCGAAATCAAGAATTCACCCACGATATCCATCGTGGCCGGCCCGCCCGTACACTATAAGGCTGTGCTGCCCACGATATGGAAGACGGGTGAGCCGTTCAGGTTCAGATTTAAGGCAGAGGATAAATGGGGCAACCCGAGCGACAAGCTAAGCGCGAATTTTCAGCTTAAAAGCAATCTTCCGGTCCAGGGACTTCCCGACACCATCCAATTTGAACGCGGCGCCTTCGCTGCAACCGTAGACCATCTAGTCGTTCTGGCGCCCGGTGATTTGTCGATCGACGTCTTGCTGGGCGGCGTTCTGGTCACAACCTCCAATCCCTGCAGAATCGCAGCTGAAGTCCCGATGCGCCATTATTGGGCGGATCTGCACGGCCAGTCGGAAGAAACGATCGGCACCAATTCGGCCACCGACCTGATCGAGTTTGCGCGCGATCGGGCATTTCTCGATGTGATGTGTCATCAGGGAAACGATTTCCAGATAACCACCGAATTCTGGAACGAGCTGAATACATTGACCGCGCGCTACAACAAAGACGGCGAATTTATTATCTTCCCGGGCTATGAATGGTCAGGCAACACGAGTTTGGGCGGTGACAGGAATGTCATGTATCTCAAGGAAGGACGCACTATCTACAGGTCATCGCACGCATTGTTGAGCGACCTCTCCGACGTACAGAATGACGCCAACGATGCGCCCAGTCTTTTCGAATTTCTGAAAAAGGAAGATTCGATCGTATTTGCGCATGTCGGTGGACGCTACGCCGACATCGCGCTTTCCCACAATGCGCAAATTGAACGCTCGGTAGAAATCCACTCCGACTGGGGCACCTTCGAATGGCTGCTCGAGGATGCGTTCATGCAAGGCTATCGCGTCGGCATCCTCGCAAACAGCGACGGGCACAAGGGCCGCCAGGGAGCGAGTCACCCTGGCGCCTCGCTATTTGGCGCATATGGGGGCCTGAGTTGCCTTGTTGCCAGAGAGCTTACGCGGGCGTCGATTGCGGAATGCCTACGCAGCCGCCACCACTATGCAACCACGGGGTGCCGCGCGTTTCTGGACCTCAGGGTGCGCTTTGACAAGCCCGCATCGATCCTTTCGGACGATCCGAATCTGGGTGGGCCAATCACAAGAGAAAGTCGCCTCGAAGCGGAAATGGGTGCGGTCGTTGATTACGACGGAGATAACGCATGGCTCGACTTTGAGATTCTCACCGACGGACCGATCGAATGCATCGAAGTCCGGAATCTCATGGAAGTCGTCGAACGCATTGTTCCCTACAGCCAGGAGGATATCGGGAATCGGATCCGCATCATGTGGGAAGGATCAGAATATCGCGGAAGGGGGCGGCAGACCGTTTGGGACGGTTCCGCGACGTTGACGGGAAACGCATTCCTCAACCCGACCCCAATCAATTTCTGGAATCTCGACAAGACGCTCAATCACTCATCTGACTCGAAACTCGAGTGGCAATCGCTTACGACCGGCGGATTCTCCGGCGTGGATGTCACGCTCGAAAAAAAGCACGACGGTCAGCTGCTGATATCGACCCCACTGGTAACCGAAAACATTCAGGTTAAAGAGATAGGCAATATGCCGATTGAATTCAGCGCCGGCGGCATAAACCGGCGAGTCCGGATCTATCGCTTGCCGGACGTCAACGTCCATAAACGGATGAAGGCCAAGGTCCGGGTGCCGCTTCACGCTGGCAAGGACAACGCGATCTATTTAAGGGCGACCACCGAAACGGGCTTTTATGTGTTCTCAAGCCCGGTCTATGTCGTGCGAACAGGCAATTAGAGTTGCGCCTCGCCGTTTGACGCACTGACTAAAAAGTAAATTCAAATCCCGGAGGCTTAGCCATGAATACATCCGCCCCATTCAGTTTTGTCGCCCTGCCCAAAGAGAGGTCGCTGGCGAAGCCCCGCCGCAAGGGTTTGACCATGATGATCGACGATGGCATGCCCCTCGGATTGACCGAAGACATCCTGAATCTTGCTGAAAGCTATATCGATCTGGCGAAGATCAAGACCGGCACCGCACGGCTGTACCCGCGGAAATCGCTGGAAAATAAGCTGGCGCTCTACAAGCAGAGACAAATTCGCCCCTTCCTGGGCGGGCAGTTTCACGAATATGTGTTCGGAACGGCAGGAGAGGCGGCATTACCTCCGTTTTATGAAGAAGCGCTAGCGCTCGGATTCGACATCATAGAGATATCGGATAACGTGGTGCCTCTGACCGATCAGCAGCGGGAATCACAAATCCGCACCGCCATTCGAGCCGGCCTCCAGGTCTTTGGGGAAGTCGGTTCAAAAGAAACTTTGAGCGACCCAAGCCTTCTTATTCGACAGGCTGAACTTTGCTTCAAAGCGGGAGCGGCTCTGGTGCTCGTCGAAGCCGCGGAGCTGGTGGAAAACGGTGAACTGCGGCCGGTCGTGCTGCAGTTGCTAAGGCGCGAACTGGACATGGAAAAGGTCATGATCGAACTACCGGGTCCCTGGATCAAGGGCGTGCATAGCTGCGATATCGAACTGATGAAACGCGAGCTGATTGAAGCCTTCGGGCCTGATGTCAATCTTGCCAACGTCGCACCGGCGACAATCGTCGACACGGAAGCAGCGCGCGTTGGACTAGGTACCGCAGGCCCCGCCAAATCCCTGCTGTCGCCGAACTGATCGAATACCGCTTGGCTCGAACGCCCGGAAGGTTCCTTATGCTCAGAGGTGCGATGCATGTTTTTGGATTGCAGTGAATATGCGCTGTACGTATGGAAGGGATAACACGAGGGAATTTAAAAACTTTTTACCCGAAGGAGGCTCGAGATGAAAAAAGTATCCATGGCATTTGCCGCATTTTTCTTGATTGCTGGGATTTGTACAGACGCCGCCTTGGCGGACGATTATCCGACCAAGCCGATCACCCTCATCGTACCCTGGGGAGCCGGGGGAATGTCCGACGTAAGTGCGCGGATGCTGGGCGAAAAGTTGAAGGCCATTCTGGGGCAGCCCATCGTATATATAAACAAACCCGGAGCATCCGGCGCAATCGGGCTTCAGACCCTGAAAGCGGCAAAGCCGGATGGATATACGTTAGCTTCGGGTGCGCTGACCTTGGCGGTCACCGCACCGTATTTTC
>JBQMQE010000143.1:0-746 GCA_052172655.1 Burkholderiales bacterium | reverse complement strand
GGGAGCTATATGCCCCAGGAACGGGTGTTGTTTACCACGCCGGGCAAACCCTATAAAACCTGGAAGGAATTTATCGCCTATAGCAAAGCACACCCCGGGGAGGTCTCCGTCGGTTCCGGCGGCGCTCAGTGGGCCCTCGAGGTGATGAAGAGTATTGCCAAGAAAGAGAACATCAAATGGAAGTACGTGATGTTCAAGAGCGGCGGCGCGGCGTCTTCGGCCATTTTGGGTGGGCACGTGGATGCCTGCGAGACCGGGACCGGAACACCAGCGTATCAGGCGGCCCGCAAGGGCGACCTGGTGGCGCTCGCCGATCTGGGAACCGATCAAGTGCCGTTCTTGCCCGGGGTAAAGAACATGAAGGACCTCGGTTACACGTTTTCAACGGCACTGGAATACGGCATGGCCATGCCCAAGGGGGTTCCTGAAGAAGCACGGGCCAAGTTCGAAAATGCGCTGAAACAGGTGATGGAGGACAAGGAACTCAAGGAACTCATGGGGAAGACCGGTTTCACCCCGCGGTTCGTGACGGGAGCCGGATACAAGAAGATCATTCAGCAGGTGATCGACGATACGCCGGCTCTGCTGGAGTATGTCAAGGACGTAAATTAAATTAGGCAAATGGAGCGGTCGCTCACCTTCGATTCGACATCGGGGTGTCGACCGCCGCATGAATAAGTTTGCGGGCACGGTTGGACGGTTTCGATACCGCATTCAACCGGCCACGGATATTGACGGCTGTGTCC
>JBQMQE010000142.1:7610-11718 GCA_052172655.1 Burkholderiales bacterium | reverse complement strand
AGACATAAGAGGCACAGGAAGGGGTGAGCCGCTTTCTCTACTAACTCGATCCCCCCACTTCGAAATCAGATCCTACCTCGGTTTGGTGACCTCGTGGCCGATGACGCCGCCGACCACCGCGCCGGCCGCCGTTCCGGCCAGGCCGCCGCCAAGGACATTGCCCGCGACGCCGCCTACGACGGCGCCAGTGGCAGTGCCTTGGTCCTGCCTCGACATCCCGGCACAACCGCCCAGGCCGATCACAAGTGCTGCCGCAACTGCACCAACCGAATATTTCCCTATGGTTTTCATTTTGCCGCCTCTACGTCTGACTTCTGGTTAAAAAAAGAATCCGTACTTGATCGAGCACAACTTACGACTTGCCGAAGCGCATCTTCGCCTCGTTCATACAATTGCTTTTCGCAACGTTTGCAAACGCATCGCACTTCTCCTTCGCCACGGCGTAGTCGGCATTGCGCTTGTCCGATGCCGCATCCTTGCGCGCTTCGGCGCTTTGTTCGTTCGCCTTTTTCTGCGCGGCGAAAGTCTTCTCGTCCGCAACGCCTTGGAAATCGTCCGACTTTTCATCGGCCCGTTCGTGCGCATCGACGGTCTTCTTCCGCACCTTGGCATCGGCCCTGGCGGCAACCGCGGCGGCCTTGGCCTGCTTAATGCAGACGTCCTTGACATTGCCGGCCGCGTCATCGCATTTTTCCTTGGCCACCGAATAATCGGCGCCTGCCCTGGCGATGCTCAACTTGTAGCTGGCGTTCACGGAAGGTTTGAATTGCGCCTCGAGTTCGGCCTGCGCAACCTTCTGCCTGCCCGAAGCCTCCGCCTTGCATACGTCCTTAGCGTTGCCGGCGAGGGATGCGCAGGCCGCCTTGCTCGACTTGTACTCGGCCGCAATACTGTTTTTGCCGGATTCGTACTGGTCTTTCGACATGGCTTGCGCCATTACGCCGGCACTGAAAGCGAGGCCTAGCGCAATTGCTAGCGCGTTGTTGTTGAACTTGTTCACGGTCGTTCCTCTAATTGTTTCGGCGCCAGGCGCGACGATGACGCAATCGGCCGTCATCGCGCCGGTTTTCACGCTGCCTCACTTGCCGTGAGTTATTTCCTTCATTTGCTTGCGCCAGTCGGCCAATTGCTTCTCCGTTTCATCCTTGGAGATGCCGTAGGTTTCCTGGATTTTGCCGGCGAGGCTGTCGCGCTTGCCTGCAATCACGTCGAGCTGGTCATCGCTAAGCTTGCCCCACTGCTCCTTTGCATTGCCCTTGAATCGCTTCCAATTGCCTTCAATGCGATCCCAGTTCATTTCTGTGTCCTTCAAGTGAATCGAAAGCCGGCATGGTGCAAGCGTCACTTGCCCGTCACGCCGTACATACAAGCTTATGGCGTATGCGCAGCGTCGTCTGTCTGCCAACGCACACAGCTAGCGCCCAAGGAGTTCGCCAACCGGCTGCAGCGCTTCGATGCGGTCGCAGACCACTTTGAGGATGGCGAGCAGCGGCGCACCGAGCAATAGCCCCCAGATGCCCCAAAGCCAGCCGAAGAACAGCAACGCGATGAACAGCACCGCCGCGTTCACGCGCGCGGCCCGGCTCTGCAGCCAGGTCATGAACAGGTGTCCGATCGCGCCCGCGACCAGCAGCGCCACGCCGGCGATGGCGAGGGCATGCAGCGCCGATTCGAACTGCAGAAAGGCGGCGACGGCGCTTGCGATCACGATCAGCGCCGGGCCCAGGTAGGGGATGAAGTGCAGCACACCGGCGGCGACGCCCCAGACGCCCGCATGCTCCATGCCGAGCGCCTCGAATGCGAGCCAGGTGCCGGTGCCGACGAGGGCGTTGGACATGAGGATGACGAGCAGGTAGCGCTGCACCTGCGAGTCGATCTCTTCAAGAATGCGCACGGCGTCTTTCTTGCGCGATAGCGATGGGCCTACCAGGTGCACCAGCTTGCGCCGGAAATGCACCCCCGAGGCGAGCAGAAAATAAGCGAGCAGCAGCACGATCGGCGCTTGCGCGGCAACGGTGATCAACAGCCGGGACTGCGCGATGGCGTAGTCGCGCAGCCAAACGGAGGGCTCCGGCGTGCGCACCCTGGCAGCCCGCCTCCCCGGCTTCAGGGCGGCTTCGGCTGTCGCTCCCTGGATCTCGTTGGCGGCCTCCTGGATATTCTGCAGCGGTGTTTTGCCGCTTGCGCGCGAGACGCTCATGTTCTGGCGCAGTTTGCGCGCCGCCTCGGGCAGCTTTTCGATCATCGCCGCGCTATCGTCGCTCAAGGAATAGCCGATCCAGGACAAACTGCCGACCAGCGCCAGCAGCGCCAACGCTGCTCCCGCTGGACGCGGTATGTAGTGCGCTTCGAGCCAGTCCACCACCGGGCGCAGCGCGTAGCTCGCCAGTATGCCGATCAGCAAGGGCACGAAGAACGCGCGCGCCAGGTACAGCGCGGCGACCAACGCTATGGCCGCGAGAACAATCAACGCCAGGCTCATGCTGGTATTGCGCCGCCGATCCCCGAGCGCGGCGGCTTCCGCGGCGGCGACAGCCGGTGCGGATCCAATCTGCACGCCGGCATCGCCGGATGCAGATCCCATCAATTCACGCCCGCTATGATGGTTACCGGCTCCCCGTGTCTCCATTGCGCGGGTTTGGGGTCCGTAATCACGCGCATCGATCCATCGCGCAGGCGGATGGTGATTTCGTAGTTGCGCAGCGGCTTTGCCTCGAACTCGCCGCGCTTCCCGGCCGCGCTACTGCCCGAGGACTTGACCGCGGTTTTTTCATCGGGAGCTTTGATTTCCCGCGTCGACTCGATCACCCCGCATTCATCGCAGCGGTAGGGTCGTGCAGCGGGTGCCTCGATGGCCGGCAGCGCGGCTGTTTCAGACGCCTCGGCCGGCGCAATGACGCCCTTGGATTCCTGACCCGAGAACGCGAGCGATACAATCACTATGCCGCTGACCAGGGTCGCGGCAATGCCTCCGACCAGCAGCGGCAAATGCAGGAACTTCTTGACTTGCGAATCCATTTCCGCTCTCCCCAGGGTTGCGAAGCCCGACCCGGCAACGACCAAGCCGGAGGACCCGGCTCCTTATTGTTATTGTCCACTTCGCCTGCCGTGATTTCCGTGCGCTGGCGCGCTTAACAGCGGATTTTCGCGCGTCGCCGACTCGGGCGATCAGCCTTGCCAGACGCGCCTCGCGCCTGTTCGGGTTGCTCTAGCTCGGCCTGGGTGAACGACAGCCTGTGACACAGCGCCGGCGACGAGTTGTTGCAAGCCCTTGGCGCGAGAATCCGGCGCCCGTATGCCGCTTGGGAAGGCGCTCGGCGTACGGGCGCCGGATTAGCACGCGGTGCGCACGCGGTGCGCACGGGGTAGCGCGAGATAAGCGGGTCCGGAGTGAGCAGCGTGAGACCACGGGCGAGCGCCTGGCACACCATCGCGATTCGGGCACTTGCCGAAATTTTCGAGGCTAAATTCCCGCTGCTGTCGCCGGCCCCTGAGCGAGCCGGCCCGGTTCAGCGCAGATGTATGTCGCCGAACAATCCCAGCAATCCGACGACGATCAGATACGCCGCGACGATATAGTTGAGCAGCCGCGGCACGATCAGAATAAGCACGCCGGCGAGCAACGATACCAGGGGTGCCAGACTTAAGGTGATATTCATGACAGTATCCTTTGTGTGCGGACGGTGAAATTCATCCAGTCGCCGAATGCCCCAATGTCAGCCGCCCCGGCGCGCGGCCGTGTACAGCGGCATGACGGTCGGCAGCAGCGCCTGGATCTGTTGCACCCGGCTCGAATCGGTCGGGTGGCTGCTGAGGAACTCGGGCGGGCGTCCGCCGCTGCTGGCCTTGATCATTTTCTGCCACAGTGTGACCCCGGCGCGCGGATCGTAGCCGGCGCGCGCCGTGAGTTCCAGGCCGATGCGGTCGGCTTCGTTTTCGTCGGTACGGCTGAACCTGGTTGCAATCAGGGATTCGTAGGCGATATTCGCCATGTCGCTCGAGCCCTGCCCCAGACCGAGCAGTGCGGCGTCTGCCACAAGTCGCCGTACTTCGACCTGGCGAGCTTCCAGGCCACGGGCCACGCCAATCCGAACCTCCGTCCGGACGA
>JBQMQE010000142.1:0-7600 GCA_052172655.1 Burkholderiales bacterium | reverse complement strand
GGCCTGCGCGGCCATCGCCTGGGATACCTGTTCGCGCGAGTGCTCGCGCAGCGCGTGCGAAATCTCATGCCCCATCACGACTGCAATTTCATCGTCGCTCAGATTGAGCTGCCGGATCAGGCCGGAATAGAACATGATCTTGCCGCCCGGCATGCAGTACGCATTGAGCTCGTTGCTGTTGATCACGTTCACTTCCCACTTCCACCCGGGCGCGTCGGAGCGGAAAACCCGGGTCTGCGGTTCGATGCGGGCGGCGATCGCCTGCACTCTGCGCTGCATCGCGCGGTCCGTATTGAGCGTGCCCTTGGCGCCGGCCTCGGCCTTCAGCTTGTTGTAGCTTTGCGCGGCCATCTGATCCAGTTCCTGCGAGGAAACCAGCAGCAATTGCTTGCGCTCGGCGCCTACCGACCCGCCGGCGGTGGTGGTCTGGCAGCCGCTTAGCGCCAGCGCGGACAGGAGAAAGGTTGTTGCCGCTACGATTCGAAGAATATGCATGATTTTCCGCCGCAGGGTATTGATTGATCGACGCGTGGTTCGTTGTTCCGCCACGAGCCACGAATCTGGAGCAATTGTTGCCGCTTCGACCAGTGCGTTCTGTGCGCTCGCGCACATACGGAACGGGACATTTCACCTATCCTCGCGTTTACCTATGAAACCACTGTCGCCGGCACCCGCCGCAATCGCCCTGCCGACTGCGCACGAGCTCGCATTGTCCGGCTCATGGACCGCGCGCGGCATCGGCCCCCTCCAGCACCGGCTCGCGTCGGTGCGCCTGGCTTCCCATGCCGAGGCGATTGCCGACGTCGCCGGCATCGACGCGCTGGACACGGCTGGGGCTTGGGCGCTGCAAAAACTGCTGCTGCGGCTGCGCGACGAAGGCATAGCCGTGACCGTGCGCGGCTTGCGCCCGCAGTTCGCCGAACTGCTGCAAGGCGTGGGCGAGCAGGTGGCCGAGCGCAAGGCTGCGCTCGCCGCGGGTGCGGCCCCCCCCGCGTCCATGCTTGAAACTCTGGGGCGCAGCGCGGAATCGGTGTTGCAGCAGATTGTCGCGCTGCTCGGTTTCGTCGGCGAAACTGCGGCCGCGCTGGCCGGCAGCGCCGCGCGCCCGGCGCGCCTGAGGTGGCGTCCGGTCCTGTACAACATCCGCAGCGCCGGGTTCAACGCGCTGCCGATCGTCGGTCTGCTGTCCTTTCTGCTCGGGGTGGTGGTGGCCTACCAGGGCGCGGCTCAGCTCAGGCAATACGGCGCCAACATTTTCGTGGCCGATCTGGTCGGCTTGTCGATGCTGCGCGAGTTCGCGCCCTTGATCACCGCCATCATCATCGCCGGGCGCTCGGGCTCGGCCTACGCCGCGCAGATCGGCACCATGTCCGTGTCCGAGGAGATCGACGCCATGCGCACGCTCGGCATCGCGCCGCTGGAGCTGCTGGTGGTGCCGAAAGTCCTCGCGCTGTTGATCGCGCTGCCGCTGCTGACGGTGTTTGCGGACCTGCTCGGCGTGTTCGGCGGCATGATCATGGCGCGCGCCCAGCTCGGTGTCGGCTTTCCCGAGTTTCTCGAGCGCTTGGTCAAGGCGGTCAGCATTACTTCCTATCTGATCGGCATCTGCAAAGCGCCGGTGTTCGCCGCCATCATCGCCGTGGTCGGTTGTTTTCACGGCTTTCGCGCCCACGGCGGCGCCGACAGCGTCGGCCGCCAGACTACACGCAGCGTCGTTCAGGCGATTTTCCTGGTGATCGTCGCCGACGCCCTGTTCTCGATCGCCTTCAGCGCGCTGGACCTCTGAAGTGCAACGCGCAGCGCATACCGATGCCCCGCAGCGGAACACCGTACACGGCGACACCCTGCGCGACGAAGACGCGGCGATCGTGATCAGCCGGGTGTCGACGCGTTTCGGCGAGCACGTGGTGCATGCCGAACTCGACCTGGAAGTGCGCCGCGCTGAGATACTTGCGCTGGTTGGCAGCTCGGGCTCCGGCAAATCGACGCTGCTGCGCGAAATGATCCTGCTGCAACGCCCGGATTCAGGTTCCATCCGGGTGCTGGGCGCCGACCTGGAAACACTTGGGGACGATGAAGCCCTGGCGCTGCGCCAGCGCTGGGGGGTGATGTTCCAGCAAGGCGGTTTGTTCAGCTCGCTCACGGTGAGCGAAAATGTCGGCCTGGCGCTGCGCGAGCACACCGAATTGGAAGACGCGTTGATCGACGAAATCGCGGCATCGAAGCTGGTCCTGACCGGCCTTGCGCCTGCGGTAGGCGCGCAATATCCGTCCGAACTCAGCGGCGGCATGATGAAAAGGGCGTCGCTCGCGCGCGCGCTGGCGCTCGACCCGGAACTGCTGTTCCTGGACGAACCGACCGCCGGCCTCGACCCCGTCAGCGCCGGCGGCGTCGACGAACTTGTGCGCAAGCTGCGCGACCTGTTCGGCCTGACCATAGTCATGATCACGCACGACCTCGACCTGCTGTGGCAGGTTGCCGACCGCGTCGCCGTGCTCGCCGAGGGCAAGGTGCAGGGCATCGGCTCGATGTCCGAGCTCTCGCGCATGGAGCATCCCGCCATCCGCCAGTTCTTCAGCGGCCCGCGCGGCAGAGCGGCGCAGCAGCAGGAACAGCGGCTGTCGGATGCGCAAACCGATAGCACAAGCGAGAAACGGCCATCGAAACCAAAGTGAACTATTCGATTGTGGGGCTGTTCGTGCTGGTCCTCGGCGCGGCACTGGTCGTAGTCGCGCTCTGGCTCGCCTCGGGCGGAACATTGCAGAAGCATTACGACCTGTACCTCGCGGTCATAGACGAATCGGTGGCCGGACTCAATCTGAACGCGCCGGTCAAGTACACCGGCGTCGACGTCGGCAAAGTGCAGGAGATACAGCTCGACCCGGGCAACCCGCAGCGGGTGAACCTGCTGTTCGCGATCGAGCGCGGTACGCCGATCAAGGAGGACACCGAAGCGGTTCTGAAAACGCAGGGCCTGACCGGGATCGCCTATGTCGAACTCAGCGGCGGCGCTGCGGATGCGCCTCTGCTGCGCGCGACCGGGGCAAGCGCGTATCCGCAGATCCGCACCAAGCCCTCGCTCGGTGCGCGACTGGAGAACGTGCTGACCAGCGTGCTTGCCAAGCTGGACAGCACATCGAACAACATCAATGCCCTCCTCAGCGACGAGAACCGGGTGGCGCTTACCAGCGCGCTCGCCGACATCGCCGCCGTGGCGCGCACCATTGCCGCGCGCAAGGATGCGCTCGACGCTGGCTTGACCAATGCCGCGCGCACGTTCAAAAACACCTCGGGCGCGACGGCGCAACTGGGGCCGGTGATCGATCGCATCGGACGCAGCGCCGAGGCTATCGAGAAAATGGGGAACGAGGTCGCCCAAACCAGCGCCGGCGCCGCAAAGACAGTCAACTCGGTCGGCGCAGACGTAAAGCGCTTCACCGCGGAAACGCTGCCTAAACTGGAACGCCTGCTCGGCGAACTAAGCATTCTGGCAACATCGCTGCGCCGCCTGAGCGAGCAGACCGAGCGCGACCCGCGCGGCCTGCTGTTCGGACGCAAGCCCGTCGCGGAAGGTCCGGGAGAACCGGCAACAGCAGCGGGGGAACCATGATGGCCATGTCCGTGGCTAAATTCGTAGGTCTGTTCGCCGCCGGCGTTTTGGTCACGGGGCTCGGCGGATGCAGCACGCTGCGCCAGACGACAACGCCGAATCCCGCGTTCTATACGCTCGAGCGCGCCCCCGCGACTGCAGCAACGGCCGCAGGCTCGACCAAGGCCCCGACCAGCGCATTGTCCGCTGCGCCGACATTGATTATCGACCCTCCGCACGCGGCAGCCGGCTTCGACAGCCCGCGCATCATCTACGTGCGCGAGACGCACAAGCTCGAATACTTCGCGCACAGCGAATGGGTGGACCCGCCGGCGCGCATGCTGGCGCCGCTGCTCGTCGCCGCCATCGAACACACGGGCGCATTCCGCGCCGTGGTGCTGACGCCCAGCGCCGCATCCGGCGAGCTGCGGCTCGATACCGAGATCATCCGGCTGCAGCATGAGTTCGGCAGCCCGCCCAGCCGCGTCCGCTTCACGCTGCGCGCCTATCTCGTTGAGGACAAGACGCGCCGCGTGCTTGCCTGGCGCGAGTTCGAGGCGGTAGTTCCGGCCGCGAGCGAGAACCCCTATGGCGGCGTGGTGGCGGCCAATCGTGCGGTACAGACCGTACTCGAAGAGCTTGCAGCCTTCTGTGCCGGCGCGGCACGCGGCTGGAAACACGGGCAATAGCGCAGTTGTTTCGACTCACCGTTTTACCTCTCGTGGAGATAGGCGCAAATGAATCCGACAAAACTCATAGGCATCATCCTGATCGTGGCAGGAAGCCTGGGCCTGGCCTACGGCGGCTTTAGCTATACGAAGGAAACCACCGGCATGAAGCTCGGCCCGATCGAACTCAAGGTCGAGGAGAAACAAAATGTCAACATCCCGCTGATCGTCAGCGCCGCCGGAATCGTGCTCGGCGTGTTCCTGCTCGTCGCCGGCGGGCGCAAATAGCGGACCGGCGCAACGGCAATCGCACTCGGCGTGTTCCTGCTGCTAGGCGTGGGACGGAAATGCGCTGCGCTCAAAAGCCGAAATAGGCTGAGATATGCCCGCGGAAGTCGCCGGTTTTCTTGCTTCCGCCTGCATCCGTTACCCGCGCCAGATCGAAGCGCATGTTGAAGTTTCTCTGGATATTCCAGCGAAAGCCCGCACCGATGCTGGCGATCGAGGTCTGCTGTCTGTCCTCTCCAGCCAAAGGATTGTTGGCGGCCCTGGCGAGGTCATAGAACAGCAAGCCGCGCAGGTTACCCTTGCCGGGAACCAGTTCGCCCGCCAGGTTGGGCGAATAGAGTTCAAGGTTGGCGAAAAATCCGGCATCGCGGGCAATTTCCCGCTCCAGGAAGCCGCGGACAGCGGTCGCGCCGACAACGCCGAATTGCTCGCCGGATACGAGAGCATCCGAGGTGTACTGTGCGTTGACCGCAGCGCGGACCTGCCAGTTGCTCGCGAAGGCGTTCACCATGCTGGCGCCAATGCGAAGGATCGTGTAACGGGAAGACGCCCCATTCCCGCCAGCCGGACTCGGGCGCACCGCATTGAAATCGCTCTCCCGCCCATTGGCAGCGCCAGGAACATTGTGCGACAAGGCGACATAAAAGTCGGAAATCCGCCCGGGCTTTGCCCAATTGCCGCTGTACGCCACGCTTATGGGCCTTACGCTGACATCCGCCGCGGCCGGCCCGCAGCCGGCCACGCCGAAATTGCCCAGCGCGCAGTCGTTCTCGTAGGCGCGATAGTCGAGGCCGTAAACAATCCGGTGTGAATACTCGCCGCGCCGCGCGAGCAACTGGTTATAGCGCAAGCCGTAAACAGCGCCCTTGCCGGAGAAAGTGAGCGGCCCCGCGACGGTCTGCGTGGTGCCGGCGCTGACATCCGAGCGGGCGGCGATGAAATCCATGGAATCTCCCCGCGAATACAGCGGCAGGCGATAGCTCGCGCTATAGAGGCTGACCTGGTTCTCCTTCCTCGGCGAGGTGACGTAATTGAATGTGCCGACGTGATCGCGGTTGAACAGGTTGGCATGCTGCACCCCGGCGCCGAGCCGAAAGTCGCCCGTCTGCGCATTGCCCGTATTGTCGAAGGTCAGGAAGGTCTTGAGCGGACGTACGTCAATGACGTCGACGCTGGCGTCCACCACGCCCTCTTTCTCGCCCGGGCGCAACACTACGTCCGCCTGCTTGGCCGGATTCTCGTTGGAAACCAGCAGGTTTGCGGAGATATCCGCTGCCCTGGGTGAAGTGCCTTCTCTCAGCGCTGGAAGGCTGGAGCGGATATTCGAATCATCGAAGAAGCGATTGCCTTCGACGGTGACTTTGCCGATGCGCCCTTCGATCACATGCAGCGTGACCACCCCGCGGTCGAGGTCCTGCTCGGGCGCGACCACCCACACCACGCTGAAACCTTCGCTGCGATAGCGCTGCCTGAGGGCTTCGATCGCGCGCTGCACGTCGCCATACTCGCGCTGTTTGCCGATGAAAGGCCGGAGCGCCGCTTCGACGTCATCAGGCTTGAGCAACGTACTGCCCTCGACGTTGAAACGATCGATATCGAAACGCTCGGTTTTTGCCTGCGCCAAGGAGGACGCCGATGTCAGCAGCAGCGCCAGCGCAAGCCCGATGCAGCGAATCGCCGACGCCCCGCCATCCTTCTCCTTAAGCCCGGTAAGTGCCGCACAAGAGCTCACTATTTGCTGACTTTCTTGCGTTGCTGCGGGAATGACCAGGTTTCGCAAAACCCGCCGCCGGTAACCGACTCGCAACTACTCTGGCGCCGGCCCGCGCGACTGACAAAACCGCTGAGCTGCCCCTCGCCTTCGCGCGCCAGCATCGGATTCAGGTCGTTCGTTCCCCGCATCACGTCGAATCCCGGGTCAGCGTTGTTCGGATTCAGTGCGATATGCCAGAAGTTGCCGGGGCGGTAGTAGGCTTCGTTATTGACTACGCCGACAAAAACGACCTGCCCAGGGTCCACACCCAAGATTGGCACTAGCGCAGCACCCGTGATGATGAGATTATTGGGCGTGTAGCCGAGGCTGTAGTTGCTGTTGGCCGCAAGGCTGCCCTGGGTGATGGCGTATGGCCCGCCCAATGCAGTCTCGCCGGGAACGCGCGTGAGCGCGCCCAAGAGCACGGACCCTGCGGTGTCGGCGATGCCGAGCGCCGGGTTGTTCACCAGCCCCGTAACGCCAAAGGTCAACGCCGGATCAGGCGTGCCGAAGAGCTTGCTCTGGGGGTTCGCGGCAACGTTAAGCAACGCCGAGGTGATGCCCAGGTTGGCGCCGGTGTAGGCAACGGTGTAATTGGCGTTCGAGGCGAGCGTGTTCTGGCCGATCGCGTAAGAGTTGACGTCTTCTCCGGCAGCCCGTGATAACACACCGGTCAGTACGCTACCTGCCGTGTCACCGAATTGGAAGGCGCCGGTGGTGTAGGTCAGGGCCGGATCGATCGTCCCATACACCTTGCTCTGGGGATTCGCGGCAACAGTCAGGGCGGCTTTGTTGATCGTGCTCGTGAGGTTGCCGTTCTGCGCCAGGATGGTGTAGTTCGCGCCGCTGTTGCCGTCGCTGATGGTGGAGCCGCTCAGCGTCACCGTCTTGTTGCCGAGACCAAAGTCGCGGTTGGCGTACGCAATGGTCGCCGCCGAGATCGTGTCGCTCCCCACCAGAGGAGCCGAGGCTCCAGTCGCCGTCAGATCGGCCCCGGTCGTCGTGTAGGTCGTTCCCCCGTCATAGGTCTTAATCACCGACGGTGCCGTCAGCGTGACCGGCCGCGCCGTCACATTGACCGACGAACCCGTGGTCGAAAGGGCGGTGTAGTTACCGGCCAAGCCACCGTTACCGCTGGCGCCCAACGCGAGCCCGGTCAAACTTACCAGTGTCGAGCCGGTCTGCACGTTCTTGCTGTCCAAGTTGGTTGTATCACCAGCACCGGTCACCGCAAAGGTCTCGCTCGCGACACCCGTCGCGGTTAAGTTGCTACCTGCAAATACCGTGGAGCCGTCGTACACC
>JBQMQE010000141.1:0-11754 GCA_052172655.1 Burkholderiales bacterium | reverse complement strand
GGTGCATTTCCGCGGCTGCAGCGGCGAAATCAACCGCCTGCCGCGCGCCTATCATTCCGGCGACGCGGACGAGATCGGCTGGATCCTTGCGCGCCTGGCCGAGGCCGGTGGGCCGCTGTATGCCGTGGGCGTGTCCCTCGGCGGCAACGCGCTGCTCAAATGGCTGGGCGAGAGCGGGGCCGGGGCGCGCGCTCTGTTGCGCGCCGCGGCCGCGGTGTCGGCGCCGCTCGACCTGATGGCGGCCGGTGCGGCGCTGGGGCGGGGGCTGAACCTGATCTACACGCGCATATTTCTTGCCACGCTACGCGGCAAGAGCCTGGACAAGCTGGAACGCTTTCCGGGGCTGTTCGACCGCGAACGCATGCTGCGCGCGCGCAACCTGCGCCAGTTCGACGACGTCGTGACCGCGCCGCTGCACGGCTTTCGCGATACCGACGATTACTGGACGCGCGCGAGCGCGAAGCCCGTGCTCGCCGGCGTGCGCCTGCCGACGCTGGTGCTGAACGCAAAAAACGATCCCTTCCTGCCGGCGCGCCATCTGCCGCGGCGGGCGGAAGTGTCCGCCGCGGTGCTGCTCGAGCAGCCCGATGAAGGCGGCCACGCCGGCTTCCCCGGCGGCGCGTTTCCCGGCAATCTCGACTGGCTGCCGCAGCGCCTGCTCGCTTTTTTCGACGGGCAGGCGCGCGCTCTGCGCTAAAATGCGGCTCCTGCATCGGCTAAGCGCAGCACACATGACTTCCGTTCCCGCAGAGATTTTCAAGGCCTACGACATCCGCGGCATCGTCGGGCGCACGCTCACGCCTGAAATCGTCAGCGCCATCGGCCAGGCGCTGGGCACGCAAGCGCGCGCACGCGCGCAAACCGCGGTGGCGATAGGCCGCGACGGCAGACTGTCCGGCCCCGAGCTTTGCGCCGCGCTGGCGCAAGGCCTGCGCGCGGCCGGCGTCGATGTGATCGACATCGGCATGGCGGCCACGCCCATGGGCTATTTCGCCGCGCATCACCTCGGCTGCGGCAGCGTGGTCATGGTTACGGGCAGCCACAATCCACCCGACTACAACGGGCTGAAAATGGTGCTGGCCGGTGTGACGCTCGCGGGCGAAGACATCCAGCGCCTGCGCGCGAGAATTGAAAGCGGTGACCTGGCGCAGGGCGCGGGCAAGTATTCCACGGCCGAGGTGCGCGAAGCCTATCTGGCGCGCATCGCCTCCGACGCGAAGCTCGCGCGGACTATGAAAATCGCCATCGACTGCGGCAACGGCGTCGCCGGCGCAACTGCGCCCGAGCTGTTCCAGCGCTTGGGTTGCGCGGTGACGCCACTGTATTGCGAGGTCGACGGCAGCTTCCCGAACCATCATCCCGATCCGTCCAAGCCGGAGAACCTGCAGGAGCTGATCGCCGCGGTGCGCAATTCCGATGCGGAACTGGGCCTCGCCTTCGACGGCGACGGCGACCGGCTCGGCGTGGTGACCAAGCGCGGCCACATCATCTATCCGGACCGTCAGTTGATGCTGTTCGCCGACGACGTACTCCGCCGCAACCCCGGCGCCGAGATCATCTACGACGTCAAATGCACGCGCCGGCTCGCCTCCTGGATCACCGAGCGCGGCGGCAGGCCGCTGATGTGGAAAACCGGGCATTCGCTGGTCAAGGCGAAGATGAAGGAGCGCCATTCGCCCCTGGCGGGGGAGATGAGCGGGCACATTTTTTTCGGCGAGCGCTGGTACGGCTTCGACGATGCGCAGTACGTGGGCGCGCGGCTGCTGGAAATCCTCAGCCGTTCACCCGACCCGGACGCGGTGCTCGATGCGCTGCCCGACTCGTTCAACACGCCCGAACTCAACTGGAAGCTCGCCGAAGGCGAGCCGCACCGGCTGATCGCGGGGCTGCAGCAAAGCGCGCGCTTTCCCGGCGCGCGCGAAATCATCAAGCTCGACGGCCTGCGCGTGGAATACGCCGACGGCTTCGGCCTCGCGCGCGCCTCCAACACCACGCCGGTGATCGTGCTGCGCTTCGAGGGCGACACGCAGGCGGCGATCGCGCGCATCCAGGCGGAATTCCGCGCGGTGCTCGCCGCGGCCAAGCCCGGCGCGGCGCTGCCGTTCTAGTATCCGGCTTATCGACTGTCGCGGGAGGACCCATGCCACGCGTTCCTTATATCGAAGAGCAGGACCATCCCGAGCTCGCGCCGCTCATCGCGCGCATCAAGGCCGAGCGCGGCAAGGTCGCCGACTTGTACAAGGTCCTGCTGCACAGCCCGCCGCTGATGGAAGGATGGCTCAGCCTGTTCAGCGCGATCCGGCAGAAGGCGAAGCTCGGCGGACGCTATCGCGAGCTGGCGATCCTGCGCGTGGCCATCCTCAACGGCGCCGATTACGAGTACAACGCGCACTTGCCGTTCGCGCGCAAAGAAGGCTCGACCGAGGAGCAGATCGCCGCGCTCAAGGCGTGGCAGGTCTCGCCGCTATTCGATGCGGCCGAGCGCGCCGTGCTCGCCTACACCGACGCCATGACCAAAGAGATCCAGGTCGCCGATGAGCTGTTTGCCGAGGTGCGCAAGCATTTCGACAGCCAGGAACTGGTGGAGCTCACCGCCACCATCGCCGGCTACAACCTGGTGTCGCGCTTTCTCGAGGCGATGCAGGTGCATCACCAGTCCTGATCGCGCACGCGGGCGGCGCCGGCTCTGACATGATTGCCAAAACCGGCAGGTCCATCGGCTGCAGTGCCGGGCGGCGCCTGAATATCCGGATATAAATGTCCAGGAATCCGGCGCAGGAAAGGCAACGATTCAGGTGACTTCGTAAGCGGTGATCAGCACCGCGTCGGCGCGGCGCTCGCCCGCTGCGACCGCGACGATGCCGTTGAGCCAGGCATATCTGAAGTCGCCTGTCTCGAACACCGGGGTGGTGCGGAAATAGTATTCGGCCGGATCGACCGCCTCGCCCGCACTCAGCCGCGCGATCACCTGCGGCGGGCCGTGGCGCAGGCCCCAGTTGCTGATGTAGATCAGCACGCCGTCATCGGTTTCCAGCGTGTATCTGGCGGCGACCTCGACGCTGCCGTCGTTGCGCGCCACCTGCCAGTCGGCGCCGCCGGGCAGCACGCGGCCGGACAACCTGGGGCCCGAGAACACGCCCCCGACGATGTTGATAATGCGCCTGTGGCCATGCGGCCCTTTGCCCAGGTCCAGCGGCGCCGCGATGTCGATGCGCGAGCTGTACAGCAGCCGCAGGCCGGGCGTGACCGAAACGACGGGCGCGATCTCCCTGCCCATGCTTCAGCCGCGCGCTGCGCCCGGGGCGGGGAGCACCATCTGCGTCTGCGTCACCACCGCGCACAGCTTGCCCGCCTCGGACTTGACCAGGGTTTGCCATACCATCGTGGTGCGGCCGCGGTGAAACGGCGTGCATTCGCCGGTGATGCGCGACCCCGCCGCGGCCGCGCCGAGAAAATTGGTCTTCGACTCTATGGTCGTGGTGCGCGCGCCCTGGGGCAGGTTGGCGAAGGTCGCGACCGCGCCCAGGGTATCGGCGAACGCCATGATCGCGCCGCCGTGCAGCACCGCGCCCGTGGTGCACAGGTCGGGCCGCACCAGCATCGAGGCGGCGACGCGCTCCGGGCCGACTTCGCTCAGTTGGATGCCGAGCAGGCCCGGCAACAGCGGTTGGAGTATTTCCTGGACTGACGCGAGCAGGTTCATCTTGTGCCTCCGCTATTAGTGCCGCTAGGCCTTGCCTGCCATTGTGCCGCAACTCGGGCGGCGCGCAAATACTCCGTGCGCCCGCCGAAAAAGAGCTCAGTACATCCTGTGCCGGAACAGCCAGGCCGCGATCGCCAGCGCCACCGCACCGATCGCCGCCATCGCCAGGTATTCGTGCAGCAGCAGGCCGAAGGGCGTCCCCTCGAGAAACACGCCGCGCAGGATCACCAGAAAATAGCGCATGGGATTGAGCAGGGTGAGGTCCTGCACCAATGGCGGCATGTTTTCGATCGGGGTGGCGAAGCCCGACAGCAGGATCGCGGGCACCAGGAAGAAGAAGGCGCCCAGCAGCCCCTGCTGCTGCGTCACGGCGAGCGAGGAGATCATCAGGCCCAGACCGATCGCCGACAGCAGGAACAGCGCGAGGCCGGTATACAAGGTCAGCGGGCTGCCCAGGAACGGGACCTTGAACCAGAATACCGCCACCAGGATGATCAGCGTGGCTTCGGCGCTGCCGATGACGAAGCTCGGCAGCGCCTTGCCGAGCAGGATTTCCGCGGGGCGCAGCGGCGTCACCAGCAGCTGGTCGAAGGTGCCCTGTTCGCGCTCGCGCGCCACCGACAGCGCCGTCACCAGCATGGTGACCAAGAGGGTGAGCACGCCGACGATGCCGGGTATGAAGAACCAGCGGCTTTCCAGATTGGGATTGAACCAGGCGCGCATTTCGATCTGCGCCGGCGGCCGGCTGCCGCCATGCCGGGCGATCCATTCGGTATTGAATCCCTTGACGATCTGTTGCGCATAATTGACTGCGAGCTGGGCGGTGTTCGAGTTGCGCCCGTCGACGATGAGCTGGAGCGGGGCCGCGCGCCCGGCGCGCAGGTCCGCGCTGAAGCGCGGCCCGATGCGGATGACCATCAGCGCCAGCTTGGCGTCGATCAGGGGCGCGATGTCGCGGTCCTGCGCGAGGCGCGCCACTTCGACGAAACTGGGCGAGCCGCGGAATGCGGCGAGCAGCTCGCGCGCTTCGGCGCCGCGGTCCTCGCTGAACACCGCGAACGGAACGTGTTTCAGATCGAAAGTCGCCGCGTAGCCGAACACCATCAGCTGGATCAGCGGCGGCACGACGATGACCACGCGGCTGCGCTTGTCCTTGAGCAGGGTGAGGAACTCTTTGACCGTCAACGCCAGGATGCGCCGCCACATGGTGCCTTACTCCAGGCGCTTGCGCGATTTCAGCAGCGTCAGGCCGAGGAAGATCACGGCCAGCAGCGCCAGTGCGAGCGCATTCGGCAGCACCACGCTCCAGACGTTGCCGGCGAGGAACAGCGTCTGCAGCAGCGCGACGTAGTAGCGCGCGGCAATGACATGCGTGATCGTCTGCACCACGCCGGGCATGCTGCCGATGTCGAATATGAACCCGGACAGGAGGAACGCCGGCAGGAAGGTGGTGATCAGGGCGATCTGGCCGGCGACGAACTGGGTTTTCGCCACGGTGGAGATGAACAGCCCCATGCCGAGAGCGGTGAACAAAAACAGCGCCGATACGGCGAACAGCAGCGCGGGCGAGCCGCGCAGCGGAACCTCGAACAGCCAGATCGCCATGGCCACGGAAAGCGTCAGACCGCCCATGCCGAGAACGAAGTAGGGGATCAGCTTGCCGAGAATGACCTCGCCCATGGTCACCGGCGTCACCATCAGCGCTTCCATGGTGCCGCGTTCCCATTCCCGCGCCATCACCATCGCCGTGAGCAAGGCGCCGATCAGCGTCATGATGATCGCCACCAGGCCGGGCACCAGAAAATTGCGGCTGCGCAATTCGCTGTTGAACCAGACGCGCTGCTCGATCTGTACCGGCTGCGCCGCGGCGCGCCCGCGCGCCAGGGCGATTTGCTCCAGCCAGTTGCCCCAAACGCCCTCGACGTAGCCGGAAATGATCCTGGCGCTGTTGGCGTCGACGCCGTTCACGATCAGCTGAATCGGGGCGCCGCCGGCGCTGCGCAGGCGCTGCGCGAAGTCCTGGCGCAGCACGACGATGGCGTTGACGCGGCGCGCCCTCATTGCGGCTTCGGCTTCGCGCGTGGTGGCGAACGTCGTCGGCAGGAAATAGCGCGATTTGTGGAACGCGGCGGTGAAGCTGGCCGTGTCCGCGCCCGGTTGTTCCACCACCAGCGCCACCGGAATCGATTCCGAGTCCAGCGACACGCCGTAGCCGAACAGCAGCAGCAGCACCAGGGGCATCAGAAAGGCGATGGCGATGCTGCTCGGGTCGCGAAAGATCTGCAGGAATTCCTTGCGCACCAGGCCGCGCAGGCGCATGCCGAAGGTTCCCGGCGCGTCCGGCCCGTGCCGCTGCCCGCCCGAATTCATGCCGCCGCCTCCGTACCTTCATCTGTGCGCCACGCACCGCGTTGTCGGCGTCCGGCGGCAATCGCGGTCGGTCGCATCCCCAGTACCTGTGGCCCCTGCTCCCTGCTCATGCCGCCGCCTGCGCCGGCGCCCGCGCTTCGATCAAGCCGATGAAGGCGTCTTCCATGGTCGGATCGGGCAGGTCTTGCGTGCGCGCGTGCCGCTTGATCGCGTCGGGGGTGCCGATGGTCAGGATTTCACCTGCGGCCATGATCGCAAGGCGGTCGCAATATTCGGCTTCCTCCATGAAATGCGTGGTCACCATCACGGTGACGCCTAGTTCGGCGAGTGCATTGATGCGCTGCCAGAACTCGCGCCGCGCGAGCGGATCCACGCCCGAGGTCGGCTCATCCAGGAACAGGATGTCCGGCTCGTGCATCAGGGCGCAGGCCAATGCCAGGCGCTGCTTGTAGCCGAGGGAAAGGTCGCCGCTGGCCGAACCCGCCAGCGGCGCCAGGGCAAACTCCGTCATCGCCCAATCCAGGCGCGCCCCGGCCCGCCGCCCCGACAGGCCGTAGGTGCTGCTGAAAAAGCGCAGGTTCTCGATCACGCTCAACTGGCCATAGAGCGAAAATTTCTGCGACATGTAGCCGACGCGCGCGCGCGCCGCGGCAGGCGCATGGCGCAGATCGACGCCGGCGACGCGCAGGCTGCCGGCGCTGGGCGGAAGCAGGCCGCACAGCATGCGAAACGTCGTGGTCTTGCCGGCGCCGTTGGCACCGAGCAGGCCGAACACCTCGCCGCGGTCCACGGCGAAGCTGACGTCTTTGACGGCGCGGAATTCGCCGAAGCGCCGCTCCAGCCGGTCCACTTCGATCACGGCGCCGCCGTTCGCCGCCTGCGCCGGCGACGGCAGCGCCTGCGCGCGGCCGGCGTGGGAGGGCAGGGTGCTGGGCGCCTGCGCTTTCAGCAGCGCGATGAAGCTGTCTTCGTAGCGCGGCGGCACTTCGGCGAGGGTGGCGCCAGGCGTGTGCGGGAGCATGCGCTCGAGCACGGGACGCGTCGCGTCTTCCATCACCAGGCGCACCTGCCCGCCCTGGATCAATGCGTCCAGCACGCCGGGAGCCTGCGACAAGCGGGCTTGCAGCGCGCGCCTGGAAACATTCGCTGCGGTGACGGCGTAGGTTCTGCCGCGCATGCGCTCGCGCAGGGTCGCGGGCTCGCCCTGATCCAGGCAGCGGCCGTCGTGCAACAGCACCACTTCGTCGCAACGCTCCGCTTCATCGAGATAGGCGGTGCTCAGCAGCACGGTGGTATGTTCATCGCGCACCAGGCGCTCGACGATGGCCCACAGTTCGCGCCGCGACAGGGGGTCCACGCCCACGGTCGGTTCGTCCAGCAGCAGCAGGGCGGGCTGGCGCACCAGGGTGCAGGCGAGCCCCAGCTTCTGCTTCATGCCGCCGGAGAGCTGCCCCGCCAGGCGCCGGGTGAACGCGGCGAGTCCGGCCATGTGCAGCAGTTCGCGGTAGCGCTCCGCGCGCTGGCTGCGCGCGACCCCCTGCAGGTCGGCGTACAGGTCCAGATTTTCCTGCACCGTCAGGTCTTCATACAGGCCGAAGCGCTGCGGCATGTAGCCGATCAGGGCCTGCACTTGCAATGCCTGCGCGCCGGCATCCCTGCCGAGGACGGTGATGCTGCCGGCGTCGGCAAGCAGCAGGCCCGCCGCCAGGCGCATGAGCGTGGTCTTGCCGGCGCTGTCGGGGCCGATGAGGCCGGTCACCGTTGCGTGCCGGACGCGGAAGCTCACCTGGTCCAGCGCCTGGACCACGCGTCCGTTGGAGCGAAACGACTTGGACAGCAGGTTCGCAATCAGCGCGGCATCGCTGCCCGCGCCCGCCGCGGAATCGGCACTCGCCTGATGCGCGGCAGCCGTCGGCGGCATCAAGGCGTCTGGCAGGGGTTCGTTCCCGCAGCGGCGGGTTGCGGCTGATCCAGTGCGATGGTCGCCGTTGCGGGCATGCCGAGGCGCAGCTCGTTCTGCGGGTTGCAGACGAAGATCCGCACCTGATACACCAGATCGGATCTGACTTCCGTGGTCTCCACCGATTTCGGGGTGAATTCGGCGCTGGGGGAGATGTAGCCCAGCCAGGCGCGATAGCGCTTGCCGGGAAAACTGTCGGTGCTCACCTCGGCGCGCATGCCCTGATGAATCTTGCCCAGGTCGGGCCCTTGCACATAGGCGCGCACCCAGATCGGATCGGTCAGGGCCAGGGCATAGACCGAAAGCTGCGGCGTGGCCATGTCGCCCGGTTCGAGTATCCGGTCGCGGATGACGCCGTCGGCCGGCGCATATAGCGACGCATCGGCGAGCTGCTTGCGCGCAAGCGCGAGCGCGGCCGCGTTGGCCCTGCGCGTCGCGCTGGCGGCGGCGATGTCTTCCGCGCGCGCGCCCAGCTCGGCGAGCCGGCGCGTCGCGCGCGCTGACGCGTACCTGGCCTGCGCCGCATCCGCCGCGGTCTTGGCATCGTCCGCCTGCTGCTGCGCGACGAATTTGCGCGCGACCAGATCATTGAGGCGGCGATAAGTGCGCTCGGCGTTGTCGGCTTCTATGCGCGCAACTTCGGCGTCGGCGCGCGCCTTGCGGATTTCTTCCGGCCGGTTGCCCGCCTTGAGGCGCGCCACGACCTGCTGCTGCGCCTCGAGCTGCGCCTCGAGCAGGGCTTCATTGTGCTGCAGCCGGGTGGCATCGAGCGTGGCGAGCAACTGGCCGCGGCGCACGAATTCGCCCTCGCGCGCGAGCATGCGCTCGATCCGGTCCGAGCCGTTGAACGCCAGCTGCACCTGCCTGATGTCGACGTTGCCATACAGCGTGAGCGCCGTGGCGGGCGGTGCGTGATTCTGCGCGCGCTGCCAATAAAACACGCCCCCGGCGCCGAGCGCGAAAATCGCGACCAGCGGAATGACCAGCGCGCGCTTCATGTGGCTGCGTTCATGTCAAAGCGGTGAATCGAAATGTTTTGGAGTAAAGAATTTTACTCTATACCGATGATCATGCTCTGCATGCCGACCGCTCACCGCCAGCGGCGTGACGAGCAACTAATAATGCAGGTTCTGCGGCAGGTCGTCGTTGATCTGATAGTAGTCACCCTTCTCCGCCACGAAGATGTGCTTCGCGAGCTGCGTCGAGGTCGGTGTGTCGAATGCGCCCATTGCGATGGCGATCCAGTCCTTCGCGGGCGCATCCCAGAACAAGGACGAGCCGCAAGTCGAGCAGAAACCCCGCCGCACCTTTGCGGACGATTGGTACCAGGACAAACTCTCCTGACCCGTGATGGCCAGCGCCGCCCGCGGCACATTCGCAGAGGCAAAATAGTGCCCGGATTGCTTCCTGCACTGGATGCAGTGGCATGCGTCAGGAGCGCCCAGGGCTCCGGCGACGCTAAAGCTCACACGACCGCAGAGGCATGATCCTGTCTTCAGGTCTGACATTGCGAAACTCCCTGTATTTCCTCTGGCGCGCCCGGTGACCTTTGCAAGGCACGACACTCGCGCGCGTCCGGGCCGGCTGAGTGGTCAGGCGCCATTGCTCGTCGTGAAGTAATCCCTAACGAGCGGGCACGCGCAGCGGCACTTGCAAAGTGTCGCCGTCGATCGCGCAGTCATATGGCATTCATTTTGCCCGTTGGTTGCCAGGTGTAGGGGTAGTCCATTTGCTTTGCTACACGCGTCCGCGCTTTCGCACCGGCGAGCCGTTCGACCAGGTAGAGCCCAAGATCAATTGCCGATGTAACACCGCGAGCCGTGACGATCCCGCCTTCGTCCACCACACGGTCATCAACAACCTGGGCACAGTACGGCTTCAACTCCGCGAAGGCGCCCGGGTGCGTTGTGGCACGTTTGTCCTTCAGGAAGCCCGCCGCACCAAGCAGGAGTGAGCCGGTGCAGACAGACGCCTTGAGCTTAACCGGCTCCGAGGTGCGGAGCCAGTCAATGAACGCCTTGTCATGTTGAAGTGTGCGCGTACCGAATCCACCCGGCACAACGATAAGGTCGTACGCGGACAGCGGCTGGCCCACAACGCTGGGGGTAATGCGGAGCCCCTTGTCGTCAGTTATGTCCGCGGCAAATGCGCAGACGTCCCATTCGAACTCGGGCACGAGCTGCATCGACTTCAGGCGCGTGAGCGGGTCGTAAGCGCCTATGAAGTCCATCGCCGTCAGTTGATCGAAAATGACAAACGCTGTTTTCATTGCCTTTCAATGCGCGGCATGGCGTGCGTACGATGCGACATAACGTCTGAATTGTGCGGCGCCGACAGGCGTCCGCACCAATGAATAGTTATGTGTCAACGCATGAGAATCTTGGCGGTGATGATGGCGGGATCGTTTTCGTACCCACGCCCCGCGAGCGCGGTGACTTTGTCCTTGATGTTCTCGGGCGACCAAAAGAGCCATTCTTTTTTCTCCATAAATTCACGGATTGGATCGCTTTTTCCTTGGTAAACCTTGCCGACCGCTAGACCGAGGGAAATCTTTGTATTTGAATTCGCCATGCCGCAAGCAATGAGGTCTTGTAACAGCCTTGCCAAGACAATTGAACGATAACGGAGCGAAGTGAAGAGCTTATAACGCCCCTCTGGCACTTCATGTTCTTCTTGCAGTTGTGCGAGCGTGACACCCGGCGAATCAAGGAAGGACTTTGCCTCTATAGCAAGCACTTCGTTTCTGGCGAAATGAAGCGCAAGCAGGTCGATCTCCGGACGCGGAATGGAGTGCTTGCCGATTTGCCGCTTTTCTTCCTTTGTCACATTGACCTTGAAAGATCTACGTACCCAATAGCCCTCGGCTTCAAGCAGGGTAGAAATGATGCTTTCGAAATGGTCCATCAGTGCATCCTTGGCACATAACGTTGCGGTTGAGGCGCGCGCGACCGCGATGCCTGCAAAGCATCACCCTGCTTCACGCGCGGCGCCTCCGACCGCGGGTTAGGCATCACTCGCCCAGGCCCAGGGAAACGAAGGCCTCGCATACTGGCGTTGGTTGATACACCAAGGCACCGTAGCCTGAAGTGGGGCTGGCTAGGCCGGCAGTGACCAAGGCATTGAGTGTCCACTCGGGCATACTGTGGCGCGCCTCTGATGATGCAGAAAGAAACTCGCGCACGCGCTTCGCCTCGAATTGGGGCAATCTGTCGATTGCATAATTTAATCGGCTCAACATGTCGAAGTCGATTTGTTTGAGCGCATAGGCGCGAAATACCTTTGCGACCATCTCTGGCTTTGCATGGGAATCGATTCTATCGAGGATTTCGATGAGCCGATCTCCAACTTGGCGACGAAACCCGTCTTCTTTATCTAGTCGTTCCACCATTGAAGCGCGATCTTCAGCACTGAGATCAGCAAGCGAGCTGAGAAAGCGAACAAGCTTCTTGGCGAAGATCTGATCATTGATGCTAACGCCGACCCGCCCCAGAGCGATGATTGTGTTAACCAACGGGATATCCCGTAGGAGGCCTTCGGAGAGCACGGAGTCTAGGCCGATCTCGGCGTACTGTTTGGCAAGGCCAGCGATGTCTGCGGACTTCACTGTCGCAACAACAGCCGTGCTGATCTTCTTTTCAGTATCCATGGCCTTCCTTGGTGATGCCTAACGTCCCGCATCACCGGCGCGCGCTGCTCTTTGCGCGCGTCCGGGTGGATGTGG
>JBQMQE010000140.1:0-11758 GCA_052172655.1 Burkholderiales bacterium | reverse complement strand
ATAACGCCGGCGATGCCGCAGCCAAGGACGCGCACGGGCACGATGCCGCCCACGACCATGTGCCGCACGAATCGCCGGCGGTGGTGACAATTCCGCTCATCCTGCTCGCCATTCCTTCGATCGTCGCCGGCTGGACCATAGGTACGCTGCTCTACGGCGGTTATTTCGGGCCCGCGATTTATATTTCTCCGGAACATGAGGGCCTGGCCGAGATGGCGAAGGAATTCCACGGAGTGATCGGCATGATGCTGCATGGGCTGACCAGCCTGCCGTTCTGGCTCGCGCTCGCCGGGGCGGTGACCGCCTGGTATCTGTACATCGTGAAGCCCGAGCTGCCCGGCGTGCTGCGGCAGAAGGCCGGATTCCTGGTCACCATCCTCGAGGAGAAGTACGGTTGCGACCGCTTCAACCAATGGTTCTTCGCCGGCGGCGCGCGCGCGATCGGCGGCGGCTTGTGGAAAATCGGGGATGTGGCCATCATCGACGGCTTCATGGTCAACGGCACCGCGCGCGTAGTCGGCTGGATCGGAGGCCTGGTGCGCCTGTTCCAATCCGGCTACATCTACCACTACGCCTTCACCATGATCATCGGCGTCTTCGTGCTGCTAACGCTGTGGTTCGGGCAGGCTTAGGGGACAGACGATGACTTCCGCTCCCTGGCTCAGCCTCACCATCTGGATCCCGATCCTGTTCGGCGTAGCGGTGCTCGCGTTCAGCGACCGCCATGCCGCGCTGGTGCGCCAGATCTCCCTGATCGGCGCCTTGCTCGGACTGGCCGTGAGCCTGCCGCTGTATACGAGTTTCAACACGCAGTCGAGCGCGATGCAGTTCGTCGAATTCTCGCGCTGGATACCGCGCTTCAACATCAACTACAACCTCGGCGTGGACGGCATCTCAGTGCTGTTCATCCTGCTGAACAGCTTCGTCACCGTGCTGGTGGTGCTGGCCGGCTGGGAGTCGATCCAGAAGCGCGTGGCGCAGTACATGGCCGCCTTCCTCATCATGTCGGGGCTGCTGAACGGCGTGTTCGCCGCCCTGGACGCAATGCTGTTCTATGTGTTCTTCGAAGCGACGCTGATTCCGATGTACCTGGTGATCGGCGTCTGGGGCGGGCCCAACCGCGTCTATGCCGCGGTGAAGTTCTTCCTCTACACCCTGCTCGGGTCGCTGCTGATGCTGGTCGCCTTCCTCTACCTGTACGACAAATCGGGCGGCAGTTTCGCTATCCTTGACTGGCACAAGCTGCCGCTCGCAATGACGCCGCAGATCCTGCTGTTCGTCGCGTTCTTCCTCGCGTTCGCGGTGAAGGTGCCGATGTGGCCGGTGCACACGTGGTTGCCCGACGCGCACGTCGAGGCGCCCACCGGCGGTTCCGCGGTGCTGGCGGCGATCCTGCTCAAGCTGGGGGCCTACGGTTTCATCCGGTTTTCCCTGCCGGTGCTGCCCGATGCGAGCCATGCGCTGTCCGGTTTCATGATAACGCTGTCCCTGATCGCGGTGGTCTATATCGGCCTGGTGGCGCTGGTGCAGACGGACATGAAAAAGCTGATCGCCTATTCCTCGATCGCGCACATGGGTTTCGTCACGCTCGGTTTTTTCATTTTCAACGCCTACGGCATCGAGGGCGCGCTGGTGCAGATGGTCTCGCACGGTTTCGTCTCGGCCGCCATGTTCCTGTGCGTGGGCGTGATGTACGACCGCATGCACAGCCGCAACATCGCCGACTACGGCGGCGTGGTCAATACCATGCCCAAGTTCGCCGCGCTGATGATGCTGTTCGCCATGGCCAACTCCGGGCTTCCGGCCACCAGCGGCTTCGTCGGCGAATTCATGGTGATCATGGGCGCGCTGAAGCACAGCTTCTGGATCGGTTTTCTCGCCGCGACCACGCTAATCTTCGGCGCGGCCTACACCCTGTGGATGTACAAGCGGGTGATTTTCGGCGCCGTGGCCAACGACCACGTGGCCAAGTTGAAGGACATCGGCGCGCGCGAATTTCTGGTGCTGGCGCTGCTCGCGCTCGCCGTGCTCGGCATGGGTATTTATCCGCTGCCTTTCACCGATGTGATGCACGCCTCGGTCAAGGATCTGCTGCAGCACCTCGCGGTGAGCAAGTTGTGAGGCCATAGAAACCATGAATTTCACCATGCCCAATCTGCTGCCCGCCTACCCCGAGGTCTTCCTGCTGATCATGGTCTCGACCATCCTGGTGGTGGACCTGTTCCTGCCGCAGCGGCTGCGCTACGTGACTTATGCCCTGACGCAACTGGCGCTGCTCGGTTGCGCCGTGCTCACGCTCGACGTCGCCGTTCTTACCCAGGGCCTGGTCAGCTATACCTTCGGCAACATGTTCGTCGCCGACCTGATGGGGCATGCGTTGAAGCTCGGGACCTATATCGCGCTGTTCACCACCCTGGTCTATTCCCGCGCCTATCTCGCCGACCGCGGCTTGTGGAAAGGCGAGTTCTTCGCGCTGGTGCTGTTCGCGCTGATGGGCATGATGGTGATGATCTCGGCCAACCACTTCCTCACGCTGTACCTCGGCCTGGAACTGCTGTCGCTGTCGCTCTACGCGCTGGTGGCTCTGGACCGCGACTCGGCCCGCGCTACCGAGGCGGCGATGAAATACTTCGTGCTGGGCGCGCTCGCCTCGGGGCTGCTGCTGTACGGCATGTCCATGATCTACGGTGCCACCGGCACGCTCGATATTTCGCAGGTGGCGCGTGCGATCGCCACCGCCAATCCCAACAAGGTCGTGCTGACCTTCGGCCTGGTGTTCCTGGTGTCGGGCATGGCGTTCAAGCTCGGGGTGGTGCCGTTCCATATGTGGATACCCGATGTCTATGACGGCGCGCCCACCGCCATGACCCTGATCATCGGTTCGGCGCCCAAGCTGGCGGCGTTCGCGATGGCGATGCGCCTGCTGGTCCTGGGGCTGCTCGACCTCGCCGTGGACTGGCAGCAGATGCTGGTGATTCTGGCGGTGCTGTCCATGGCCGTCGGCAACCTCGCGGCAATCGCGCAGACCAATATCAAGCGCATGCTCGCCTATTCGACCATATCGCACATGGGTTTCATGCTGCTCGGCCTGCTCGCCGGCGTGGTCAACGGCAACTTGCTCAATGCGGCCGACGCCTATAGCGCCGCCATGTTCTACGTCGTGGTCTACGTGCTGACCACCCTGGGCACTTTCGGCATGGTGCTGCTCCTGTCGCGCGCCGGATTCGAGGCCGAGAACCTGGACGACTTCAAGGGCCTGAACGCGCGCAGCCCGTGGTACGCATTCATCATGCTGCTGCTGATGTTCTCGCTTGCAGGCGTGCCGCCCACGGTCGGCTTCTACGCCAAGCTGTCGGTGCTGCAGCCGCTGCTGGCTGCGGACATGACGTGGCTGGCGGTGGTGGCGGTGCTGTTCTCGCTCATCGGCGCGTTCTACTACCTGCGCATCGTGAAGCTGATGTATTTCGACGAGCCGACCGATACCGCGCCGATAGAACCCAGCCTGGACATGAGCGTGCTGATTTCGGTCAACGGCCTGGCGGTGCTCGCGCTCGGCATCATGCCGCAGTCGCTGATGGCGCTGTGCTACTTTTCCATTAAAGCCCTGTGAACCCGGGCGCGGGCCTGATTCTGCCGCTCACCGCTTTTCCCGCAGCAAGATCGCCTGTTCCAGCCGGCCCTATCCCGTGGGCAATTGCCGCGAGGCGCCAGTCATGAAGTTCATTCACCGTCTGAGGCGGGCATCGTCGGCGCAGCGGACGCTGCTGTGCGTGGGCCTGGATCCGGATCCCGCGCGGCTGCCGGGGCAGCTCGCCGCTTTCGCCCATCCCATTTTCGAGTTCGGCCGGGCGATCGTCGACGCCACCGCCGATCTGGTGTGCGCGTTCAAGCCGCAGATCGCCTATTACGCTGCTGCGCGCGCCGAAGACCAGCTCGAAATGACCATCGCCCACATCCGGCGGCACTATCCCGCGATACCGGTGATCCTGGACGCCAAGCGCGGCGATGTGGGCAGCACGGCCGCGATGTACGCGCGCGAAGCGTTCCAGCGCTACCAGGCCGACGCCGTTACCGTGAATCCGTATCTGGGATTCGATTCGCTGCAGCCGTTCCTGGATTACGCGGACAAAGGCGTGATCGTGCTGTGCCGCACCTCCAACCCCGGCGCGCGCGACGTGCAGGACCTGGTCAGCGGCGGCAGGAAGCTGTATCAGCTCATCGCCGAAAAGGCCGCGCGCGACTGGAACGCCAACGCCAACGTGCTGCTGGTCGTGGGGGCGACCTACCCGCGGGAGCTGGGCGAAATCCGCGCCATCGTCGGCGACATGCCTATCCTGGTGCCCGGCGTCGGCGCGCAGGGCGGGGATGTGGCCGCGGTGCTGGCGAACGGCTCGACTGCGGACGGCAATGGGCTCATCATCAGCAGCTCGCGCGCGGTGCTCTACGCCGGCAGCGGCAGCGACTACGCGCAGGCCGCCAGGGCGGCCGCGCTGAAACTGCGCGACGAGATCAACCTTTGCCGCAAGACCACGTCATGAAGCAGGCGGACCTGACCGAGACCGAGATCGCGAGCGAAACCGTATTCCAGGGCAAGCTGCTGCGCGTCAAGCGCGACACGGTCAGCCTGCACGACGGCAAGGCCGCGACGCGCGAGTACATCGAGCACAACGGCGCGGTGATGATCATCCCGGTGCTGGGTTCGGGCGAGCTGGTGATGGAGCGCCAGTACCGCTATGTCATGCGCCGGCATTGCATCGAGTTTCCGGCGGGCAAGATCGATCCGGGCGAGGCGCCGCTCGCCACGGCGCGGCGCGAGTTGCTGGAGGAGACCGGCTATGTCGCGCGCGAGTGGGTCTACCTCACCACCATCCATCCCACCGTGGCCTATTCCACCGAACGCATCCTGGTGTATCTCGCGCGCGGCCTCGAGCACCGCGGCAGCAAGCTGGACGATGGTGAGCACCTGGAGGTGCTCAAGCTCGCGCCGGCGGCGCTGCTCGACCTGGTGCGCTCGGGCGAAATCACCGACGTGAAGACGGTGATGGGCGCGTTGTGGCTGGAGAAGCTGCTGCGCGGCGAGTGGGCTGCCGGGCCTGCATTGCCCTAATCGGAGCGAGGAAATGCCGACGCGCCGGGTTAGGGGGCATTTAACGATTGAATAGTTCAACGATCGTTGTATAATTGCAGCATGGAAAAAGCAATCGCCACCACCGTGTTCGAGTCGCTCGCGTCCGGCATCCGGCTGGATGTATATCGTTTGCTCGTGCGCAAAGGCCCGGAAGGGCTGGTCGCTGGCGAGATCGCCAGTGCGCTGGACATCCCGCCGACTAACCTCTCGTTCCATCTCAAGGCGCTCACCCAGGCGCATCTGGTGACGGTGGAGCAGGAGGGGCGATTCCAGCGTTACCGCGCCAACATGCCGCTGATGCTGGATTTAATCGGTTATCTCACCGCGGAATGCTGCGCTGGCGACCCTGCGCAGTGCGCGGATGTAGCCGCTGTCCTGTCGCGCGCAAACTGCGTCGCACCGCGCGCATCATCCAAGGTCCGAGCGAAGGTCAAAGCATGAACGTGCTGTTCCTGTGCACCGGGAATTCCTGCCGCTCGATCCTGGCCGAAGCCGCGTTCAATCATCTCGCGCCGGCCGGCTGGCACGCCATGAGCGCAGGCAGCCAACCGGCCGGACAGGCTCATCCACGCTCGCTCGCCTTGCTCGATCGCGACCGGGCGCGGTTGAAGGCCGAGCTCGATCGCATCGGCACGCTACTAGCGTGAGCGTATATCGAACATTTGTCGGTGAGCACGCGTGCCAGCGCAGCCGCTGAATCTGTTTGAGCGCTACCTCACCGCCTGGGTCGCGGTCTGCATCGTCGTCGGCATTTCACTGGGGCAAGGCCTGCCCGGCGTGTTCCAGGCCATAGGCGCGATGGAAATCGCCAAAGTCAACCTGCCGGTGGGCGTGTTGATCTGGGTGATGATCATCCCGATGCTGCTGAAAATCGACTTCGGCGCGCTGCACCAGGTCAGGGCTCATCTCAAGGGTATCGGCGTGACGCTCGTGATCAACTGGCTGGTGAAACCGTTCTCGATGGCCTTTCTGGCGTGGTTCTTTATTCGCGGCGTGTTCGCGCCGCTGTTGCCGGCGGAGCAGATCGACAGCTACATCGCCGGACTGATCCTGCTCGCCGCCGCGCCCTGCACCGCGATGGTGTTCGTCTGGAGCCGGCTGACCAACGGCGACCCGTACTTCACGCTGTCGCAAGTCGCGTTGAACGACAGCATCATGATTTTCGCTTTCGCGCCGATCGTGGGGCTGCTGCTCGGCATCTCGTCGATCACCGTTCCCTGGGATACGCTGTTTACCTCGGTCGTGCTTTACATTGTCATCCCGGTGATCCTCGCGCAGATCATCCGCAAGCGATTGCTCGCCCGTGGGCAGGCGACTTTTGACGCCGCGATGGCGAAGATCCAGCCCTGGTCGGTCGCTGCCCTGCTGCTGACGCTGGTGCTGCTGTTCGCGTTCCAGGGCGACGCCATTATCAAGCAGCCGCTCATTATCGCGCTCCTGGCCGTGCCGATCCTGATCCAGGTGTTCTTCAATTCCTCGCTGGCCTACCTTGCGAACCGCGCCCTGGGAGAAAAGCACAGCGTGGCCTGCCCATCGGCTTTGATCGGCGCCTCGAACTTCTTCGAGCTGGCCGTGGCCGCGGCCATCAGCCTGTTCGGCTTCGAATCCGGCGCGGCGCTTGCCACCGTGGTGGGCGTGTTGATCGAAGTGCCGGTGATGCTGCTTGTCGTCAAGGTGGTGAACGCGAGCAAAGGCTGGTACGAGGCGGGAATCAAGGCATGAACTGCCTGATGACGGCCTGGCACGAACACGAAGCCGAGTTGCGCGGCTGGCTGCGGCATCGGCTGCGCAATGCAGTCGATGCCGAGGACCTGTTGCAGGATGTGTTTCTCAAGGCGATGCGCCAGGGCGAGCGCTTTTGCGCCATCACCAACGCGCGGGCATGGTTGTACGAGGTGGCGCGCAACGCGCTCGCCGACCGTTTGCGCCTCGCGCGCGCTACGGTCGAACTGCCCGAAGACCTGAGTGCCGACACCGAGGCGGTGGCCGCGGTCGACAGCCTGGCGGCATGCCTGCCGCGCGTGCTCTCCGAACTGAGCCCGGAGGATCGCGAGGCGATCACCCTGTGCGACCTCGAGCGCCTGCCGCAGGAGGAATACGCGCGCCGCAAGGGGCTGAGCCTGCCAGGCGCCAAATCTCGCGTGCAGCGCGCGCGCAAGCGGCTGCGCGAGCAGCTCACCCGAGCCTGCCGGGTAAGCCTGGACGCGGCCGGGCAGGTGAGTGATTTCGTGCCGCGTCAGCCGATAGCTTGATCATCGGCCCGGCTCCAGCATAGGCCTGTGCAATCACGGGGTCGGGTCTTGCGTCGACTTACCTGCTTTCATGCAAGCCCTGATTCCATCGTCCGTCGTCCGAGCAGAGGGAGTCTCAACGGGTGGCGTCCACGCGTTTCAGCGCATGTTTCCACTCGAGCAGGCGCTCGTCGGCCGTTAGCAGCGCGGCACGCCGCGAAATCGCGGTCGCGACAATGAACCGGTCGGCGGGGTCCTTGTGCAGCGTTTCAAGATCGGCCGCCAGGATGGCGATATCACCGTCGATGGGCCACTCGATCAAGCCGGCGGCGATCAGATCGCCGCGCCAGGCGAGCGGCGATCTCGGCAGCGTGATGCGTCCTCTCGAGTGCAGCATCGCGCATTCCCAGAAGCTGACCGCGCTCACGGCCATCTGCTGCGCTTCCCAGGCCTGCTGAATCGCGCGCCGGGCCGCACGGCCGAGCGAGGGGTCATCGGCGTCCATCCACACCAGCGCGTGCGTGTCGAGCAAGATCACCTGAGCGCTTCCCATTCCAGATCCAGCGGCGAAACGATGTCGCCATCGATCCGGATCAGACCCTTGTGCAAGCCGAAAGGCGACTTCGGCCGCTTGCCCGTATAGGCGCGCAATTCGGCCACTGGCTTGCCGTTCTTGGTGACGACCATCGTCTCGCCGGTGCGCGCCACTTCATCCATGAGCGCCAGGCATTTGGCTTTGAATTCAGAGGCCTTGATCGTCTGCATAGGATGCTCCCAGATTGACGTGACCATAGAAGTGGTCACTATAGCATGACGCCGCTCCTGTCGTCGCTCCCACTTCGTTATTCCGAACGGAATTCAGGGATGCGAAGCACGCAATAGCCTGGACCCCGGCCCCGGTTTAACGGACACCGGCGGGTTCAGGTCTTGCATCGACTTGCTTGCTTCCATGCAATACCTGACCCCACTGTCTCACAGGCATGTTTCTGGGATGCCATCCACATATGTGTCTATGTGTCTGAAAGGAGCTTGCGATGGAGAACCCGGTTCGCTGGTCGCTGAAAGTATCGAAGGAAACGGACGAAGCGCCGCGCGCCCACCTCGGCCGGGCCGGCGGCGCAAGGGCGATCTGTCGAAGTTCGTCCAGGAAGCGGTTCAGGCGGCCGGCGCCGATTTTCTCGTCACCGGCGACAAAGCTCTGCTTCGCGTACGACAGGTGGGGCATGCGCGGATTCTGGCGCTCCGCCGTTTCGCGGCAATTCTGGTCCGCTAGGCGCTGTATGGCTGGCTGCATTGGCAGGTAATGCGCTTTTGCGGACGCCGTCACTCCTTGCCACGGCTTGGCGTCATCACCGCGAGCAAGCCGAACATCTTCAATGCGGACAGCACGAGCAGCCCGCCCAACAGGACTTTGAGCATGGCGGGGCTCACGGCACCGATCAATGAGGTGCCGATAATCGCCCCCACGATCGCCCCGAGGGCCAGCGAGGGCACGAGCTTGCGGCCAGGCGCTTGTTTTCGGTAGGCCCCTTTCGCGTGATGCTGCCGAACTCCCAGCATCATCGCCGGCAGCGCAATCGCAAGGCTCGCGGTGCCGGCGGTGGCAATGTCCACGCCGAATACAAACAACAGCGTGGGGATGATGATTTCTCCCCCGGCCACGCCGAGCAGACTGCTCACCACACCGATCACGCACCCGAGCAAAACACCGGCGGCGAGCTTGGCCGCGAGCGAAGACGGCAGCGCAACTTGTGCTGCCACCGGCAGCCACGCTTCGGCCATCAGCAATATGCCCAAGACCAGCAGCAGCGCGCCGACAATGCGCTCCAGAAGCCGATCGGAGATACGATGAAACAGCCGTGTTCCCCAAGCAGCGCCTGCGAGTGCGCCGAACGCCAGGGCGAGGAGTTCCGGCTCATGTCCATCCAACGCGGCGATGCGCCCGATGGCCACGCGCATCGCAAGAGCAGCGAGCACGGTGATCAGGCTGGTGAGCAGGTTGATGGGTACTACATGGCGAGGCGTAAGGCGGAACACGCCGACGAGTAGCGGAATACGAAACTCGGCGCCGCCCAGGCCGATCAGGCCGCCGAAGACGGCGATCAGTCCGCTGCCGGCAAAAGCGGTGGTGCGGTTCGGTTTCATACGCTGGCGGATGCGCGATCGCGCCTGTCCGCCGGCATCAAATGAATCTGTTCGCCGCGCAGCCGCAACGATAGCGGCTGGCCTTCGGCGAGCGCGTAACGCTCGGCGAGATGACGCGGGCCGCCCCTGAGATGGAGCCGCTGGCGGCTACGGCTCGCAACAGGTCGATCTTGCCGGGGCCAATCGCGAACTTCTGGCCGAACGCGATCCTCGCACGAATGATCGCAACGGGGGTCGGCTTCTTACGCGGCATCTGTGTAGTCATCCGCTTGATTGAATGGGCTGTTCGGATTGTACCAATTGCGTCGAAGCAGCCGGTAGGCAAGGCGCGTCAGCCGCAGCGCGAGCGGAATGTACATAACCTGCCGCGATATGGTTCTCGCCGGGCCTGCATCCTTTTGCCGGGTCGTTCGTCTCCACTGGTAAGGGCGCAGTCCGTGCCCACTGTGAACCTGACAAAGGAAACACCCGCATGAGCGCAGTTCTCGCCCCGTTGAGACGCTGGCCCAACCAGCAGCCGCTGCTGTTCCTGCTGCTGGCCGCCGCGGCCTGGTTCGGGCTGTATCAGACGTTGATGCCCGCCGCCGAGGCCCTGGTGGCCGCGTTGCCGGTGGAGCGCGCGAGCCGTCTCGGCGGCGCGCTGCAGTTCTTCTTCTACGACACGCCCAAGGTGTTGCTGTTGCTCACCGGCATCGTGTTCGTGATGGGGATGGTCAACTCTTATTTCACGCCGGAGCGCACACGCGCTCTCTTGGCCGGGCGCACCGAGGGCGCGGCCAACGTCATGGCGGCCAGTCTGGGCATCGTGACGCCATTCTGCTCCTGCTCGGCGGTGCCCCTGTTCATCGGTTTCGTACAGGCGGGCGTGCCGCTGGGCGTGACCTTCTCGTTCCTGATTTCGGCGCCGATGGTCAACGAAGTCGCGCTGACGCTGCTGTTCGCCATGTTCGGCTGGAACGTCGCCTTGCTTTACCTCGGCCTGGGCTTGTCGGTAGCCATCGTCGCCGGCTGGGTGATCGGCAGGCTGAAGATGGAAGCGTATCTGGAAGACTGGGTGCGCGACATGCCGCGTACTGCCGCGACCGCAGGCGAGGACGGGCTTAGCCTCGGCGAGCGCCTCGACGGCGGCTTTGCCTCGGTGCACGAGATCGTGGGCAAAGTCTGGCCCTATATCCTCGGCGGCATCGCCATCGGCGCGGGCATACACGGCTATGTGCCCGAGGACTTCATGGCCTCGTTCATGGGCAAGGACGCCTGGTGGGCGGTGCCGCTGGCGGTGGTGATCGGCGTGCCCATGTACACCAATGCGGCCGGCGTGATCCCGATCGTGCAGGCGCTGCTCGCCAAGGGTGCGGCGCTGGGCACGGTGCTCGCGTTCATGATGAGCGTGATCGCGCTGTCGCTGCCTGAGATGGTGATCCTGCGCAAGGTGTTGAAGCTGCGGCTGATCGCTACCTTCGTCGCCGTGGTGGCGAGCGGCATCCTGCTCGTCGGCTACATTTTCAATGCCGTTATTTAATCAACACGAGGAGTTCGTCATGAAAGAAATCAAGGTGCTCGGCAGCGGTTGCGCGAATTGCCGCAACACCATCGCGCTGATCGAGCAAGTGGCACAGGCGCAGGGTGTTGCCGTCACCTTGCAGAAAGTCGAGGAGCCGCGCGACATCATGGGCTACGGCGTGATGTCCACACCGGGTGTGGTGATAGACGGCAAGGTGGTGCATGCGGGCGGCGTGCCCAGCCGCGACAAAATCGCAGGGTGGCTGTCGGCCGCATGACATCCGATCTCGGATCGATGACGATAGGGCCAGGCTGCCAGCGGCGTTGCAGCCTGACGAACTGAATTTTCTCAGCCGCAGCGTCGAGGCGATTGAACTCGACCACCGCGCCCTGCAATACGCGCGCCGCCGCCTTGATCGGTGTCAAATCCGCCTGGCTCCGTGCGCATAGACTTGAACCGGTCAGCGGGAGAAAAATCGTGAAGCATCAGACCGGCCTGCTCGGCGGCGCCATTGCGTTCTACGCCGTCTGGACCGCGGCAACGTGGTACTTCGAAGGACGCATTGATACGCTGCTTCGCCCGCAGGCGATGGGCGATCGCATTGCCTATGCGTATGTAGTCAATCTGCTTCTTGGCGGCGGGCTATATCATCCTGCGTCGCACCTTCGGCGCGACGCAGGCGGGCAGGCTCACTTGATGCCAAACAGCGGCGCGGCGCTGTGAAGATGCACTATCCATACCGCACTTCAGGCA
>JBQMQE010000139.1:0-12031 GCA_052172655.1 Burkholderiales bacterium | reverse complement strand
AATGACCTCTGTTGCCGGGAGCGGCCGCTCGATCTCCGCCAGGTCGTGCGGCCGCTGTGGGTCGTGAGTACGCGTTCGCCGTGTTTGAAAGCTGCCGTTCGGCGCGCGTTTCTGATCGCTGGCTGTTAAGCAACGCATAGCGGACCAAGTTGGCTCAAGGCCCTACCGACCGCATTGGCCGACAAGCCGAAGTCCCCGACCAACTGGCGAGCGGCAGCTTCACCGCAGATAGCAGCCCTACCTGACGCCGAAGGTCGAACGGCTCTTCAGCGTCGACTCCGCACGGTCGCGCTATCCGAAAGCGGCCATTGTCTGTCGGATCGAGTCACGACTACTACAGTTAACGGTAATTCTGTGAGGCGCTCTTAGTTCAAGCAAATAAGTTCAGCACGCCGTCCAGGCCGCAGTGGTTCAGCGCATAGTCGGCTTTGCCGCGCACTACGGGTTTCGCGCGGTAAGCGATGGACACACCGGCCTCGGCCATCATCGCGAGGTCATTTGCGCCGTCGCCTATGGCAATGATGGCGTCCCGCGCTATCCCCAATTCATCGCGCAGCGCGCGCAGCTTCGCCGCTTTCCCTTCGGCGTCCACGATGTCCCCGATCACCCGGCCGGTGAGTCGGCCGCCTTGGACTTCGATCGTATTGGAGGTGCTGTAGTCCAGGCCGAGACGGGATTTCAGGCGCTCGGCAAAGAAGCTGAAGCCGCCCGAGACCAATAGTGTTTTCACGCTGGCGCGGCGCATCGAGCCCAGCATGGTCTCGGCGCCGGGGGAGAGCCGCAGCCGCTCGTCGTACACGCGCGCGAGCGCGCCCTCGTCCAGGCCCCGCAACAGGCCGACGCGTTGCCGCAGGCTTTCGGCGTAATCCATCTCGCCCGACATCGCCGCCGCCGTGATCGCCGCAACCTCGGCCTTCAGCCCGGCGAGGTCGGCGACCTCGTCTACGCACTCGATGGTGATGAGCGTCGAGTCCATGTCGATCGCAAGCAGCCGCATGTCCGCCAGCCTTCTGTCCTTCGGCACGAAACCGAAGTCGAGGCGGGCGCGCGCGCAGTACTCGGCGATGCCGGGTGCTTGCCGCGCGCCGACGAGGCGGCATGCCCCGGCGCCCAGGCGCTCGATCCGTTGCGTACCCGTCAAATGCGCGAGTTGGCGCAGGTCGTCCTCGGCAAGTGCGGCGCCCTGGATGATCAGATTCATGCAGTTCCCGCTGCCGCGACGGCGGCGTCCGTGCTTGCAGGCGGCATCGCGCCGCTCAGGGTTTTCAGCAATTCCTTCACCGTCTGCACCCGCGGCGCCAGGCCTTCGCTCGGCGTGTGCGCCCTCAACTTGCTCGGGCCCGACAGTTTCCAGTGGCGCTGCCGCTGCAGCAACTGCATGAAGCGCGCACCGTCCAGCGGCGGCTGGTCGATGAACTGCAGCGCTATCGAATCGCCGTTGGCATCGATGCGCGCGACGCCCAGCGCGCGCGCGGCGATGCGCAGCCGGTGCGACTCGACCAGCGCCTGCGCCGGCTCGGGCGCGAGGCCGAAGCGGTCGATCAATTCCTCCTGCATCGCATCGAGCTCGTCCGCTGTTTCGCAGTTCGCCAGGCGCTTGTACAGCGTCAGCCGCTCGTGCACGTCGCTGCAATAGTCGCTCGGAAGCAGCGCCGGCATATGCAGATTGATTTCGGTGGTGATCGACAGCGGCGCCGACAGGTCGGGCTCCTTGCCCGCCTTGAGCGAGCGCACCGCGTGATTGAGCATGTCGGCGTAGAGATTGAAGCCGATTTCCTGCATTTCGCCCGATTGCGATTCGCCCAGGACCTCGCCCGCGCCGCGAATTTCGAGGTCGTGCATGGCGAGAAAGAACCCCGAGCCGAGTTCGTCCATCATCTGTATCGCCTCCAGGCGTTTTTTCGCCTGCGCCGACAGCGTCTCTTCGCCGTGGGTTAGCAAATAGGCATACGCCTGATGATGCGAGCGGCCGACGCGGCCGCGCAGCTGGTGCAATTGCGCCAGGCCGAATTTGTCGGCGCGGTTGATCAGCATGGTGTTGGCGGTGGGAATGTCGATGCCGGTTTCGATGATGGTGGTGCAAAGCAGCAGGTTGTAGCGCTGCTGGTGGAATTCGCGCATCGCGCGCTCGAGCTCGCGTTCGCGCATCTGGCCGTGCGCGACGACGATGCGCGCCTCGGGCAGCAGCTTGGCGAGTTTGGCGTGCATGTTCTCTATCGTCTGCACCTCGTTGTGCAGGAAGTAGATCTGCCCGCCGCGCTTCAATTCGCGCAGCACCGCTTCGCGGATCACGCCCTGGCTTTCGCGGCTGACGAAAGTCTTGATCGCGAGACGCTTCTGCGGCGCGGTGGCGATGACCGAAAAATCGCGCAGGCCTTCGAGCGACATCGCCAGCGTGCGCGGTATCGGCGTGGCGGTCAGCGTGAGCACGTCCACTTCGGCGCGCAGCGCCTTCAACACCTCCTTCTGGCGCACACCGAAGCGGTGCTCCTCGTCGATGATCACCAGCCCCAGGCGCGCAAACTTGATGTCGCGCTGCAGCAGCTTGTGCGTGCCGATGGCGATGTCGACCGTGCCATCGGCCAGTGCCTTCACGTTCTGCGTCTGCTCTTTCGCCGTGCGAAAACGCGACAACTGGGCGATTTTGATCGGCCACTCGTCGGCAATCTGCGCGAAGCGGTCGGAGAAGGTCTGGAAGTGCTGCTCGGCCAGCAGCGTGGTCGGCGTGAGAATGGCGACCTGCTTGCCGCCGCAGACCGCGACGAACGCCGCGCGCAGGGCGACTTCGGTCTTGCCGAAGCCGACGTCGCCGCAGATCAGGCGGTCCATGGGCTTGCCCGAGCACATGTCTTCGATCACGGCGCGGATCGCCGCCGCCTGGTCTACGGTTTCCTCGAAGCCGAAGCCCTCGGCGAACGCCTCCAGATCGCGCTGCTTGATTTCGAACTGATGCCCCAGTCTTGCGGCGCGCCGGGCGTAGAGATTGAGCAGTTCGGCGGCGGTGTCGCGGATCTGCTGCGCCGCTTTTTTCTTGGCGCGATCCCAATCGCCGCTGCCGAGCTTGTGCAGCGGCGCCTGTTCCGGCGCCACGCCGCTGTAGCGGCTGATCAGGTGCAACTGCGCCACCGGCACGTAAAGCTTGTCCTGCCTGGCATATTCCAGGTGCAGAAATTCGGTCTCGCCTTCGCCGAGGTCGAGATTTTCGAGGCCGAGATAGCGGCCGATGCCGTGCTGGGCGTGCACCACCGGGTCGCCGATGCGCAGCTCCGACAGGTCGCGCACCATGCCCTCGACCGAAGTCGCGCGCGCCTCGGTGCGCCGGCCTGCGCGCACCGTGCCGGCATAGAGCTCGGCCTCGGTGACGATGCAAATATTCTCATTGGCGAGGGCAAAGCCGTTGAACAGCGGCCCCGTGCCGAGCATGCAGCGCGCGCGCGACGCCAAAAACTCGGCGAAACTCGCGCAGGGCTCGGGGTGCAGGCCGTATTCGGCCAGGTACTGGCTCATGGTTTCGCGCCGGCCCGGCGATTCCGCGAGCAGCAGCACGCGCGCGGGGGTGCCGGCAAGGAATGCTTTCAGCCGCGTGAGCGGATCGGCGGCGCGGCGCTCGACGGCGAGCGGCGGCAACGCGGCGGCGAGCATCGCGCCATCGGCCGCGGCGCTTCCTTCCTGCGCGTGGCTGATGTCGATGCGCGCAAAATTTCTCGCCGCGATGAAGAATTCCTCGGCCGGCAGGAACATGTCGACCGGGGACAGCAGCGGCTGCGCGCGGTCCCCGCCTAGCAGTTTGTAGCGCGACTGCGTGTCCTTCCAGAACGCGTCTATGGTTGCGGCGACATCGCGGTGCAGGCAAAGCGTGGCCCGCTCGGGCAGGTAATCGAAAATCGTGGCGGTGTGCTCGAAAAACAGCGGCAGATAGTATTCGATGCCGGCCGGCGCGATGCCGTTGCTCACGTCCTTGTAGATATTGCTCCTGGACGGATCGCCCTCGAAGGTTTCGCGAAAGCGCGCGCGAAAGCGCGTCCTGCCTGCGTCGTCCAGCGGAAACTCGCGCGCCGGCAGCAGGCGCACTTCCTTTACCTTGTAAATGGTGCGCTGGGTATCGACATCAAACGTGCGGATGGACTCGATTTCCTCATCGAACAGGTCGATGCGGTAGGGCAGGGCGCTGCCCATGGGAAACAGATCGATCAGGCCGCCGCGCACGCAGTACTCGCCCGGCGCGACCACCTGGGTGACGTGGCTGTAGCCGGCCAGCGTGAGTTGCGCGCGCAGTTGCGGCAGGCTGAATTTCTCTTCCTGCTTGAGAAAGAAAGTGTATGCGGCAAGGTAGGACGGCGGCGCCAGGCGGTAGAGCGCGGTGCTCGCCGGAATCAGCGTGAGGTCGCAACTGCCGCGGGTGATCGCGTACAGCGTTGCCAGGCGCTCGGAGATCAGGTCATGGTGCGGCGAGAAGCTGTCGTAGGGCAGCGTTTCCCAGTCCGGCAACAGGTTCACGCTCAGCCCGGTTGCGAAATAGGGAATTTCCTCGAGCAGCCGCTGCGCGTCCAGCGCCGAGGCGCAAAGTACGATCAAAGGCTTGGCATCTTCGGCCAGGCGCGCGAGCGCCAGGGCGTCGCCGGAGCCATGCAATTGGGTGTGGCGGCGCGGTTGCGGCGCCTGCGGTGGGGACGTGATCAAGGGAAAAAAGTAGTCCGCGGGCGCAACCCCGAGGGGGGCGTCCCTGAAAAAAGGGATTCAGCCGACATCATCATTTCACTAAGCTGTATTATAACGGCTTCAGCAGTCATTTATCATGAAAAAACAATGACGTCCGAGCGATATTACGGCCTGATCCCGGCGGCGGGCGCGGGCGAGCGCATGGGCGAGGGCAGGCCCAAGCAATACCTCAAGCTGCTCGGTCGCACTATGCTCCACCATAGCGTGAGGGCCTTGCTCGCCAATGACAGGATCGATGCCGTTTTCGTCGTGCTGGCTCCCGCGGATAGCGAATTCAGGCAGCATGACTGGGGTGAGTTCGGCGAGCGCATCGCGCCGCTTTACTGCGGCGGCGCGACCCGGCACGACAGCGTGTTGAACGGGCTGGTGGCGGCTTCGTCCACGGTCGAGCCCGACGACTGGATGCTGGTGCACGACGCCGCGCGGCCCTGCCTGGGTCAGCACGAATTGCAGCGCATGCTGGACGCGCTCGCCACGGACGAGGTCGGCGGCATACTTGGAGTGCCGGTCGCCGACACGCTCAAGCGCGCCGACGCTGCCGGGCGGATCCAGAGGACCGAGCCGCGCGAGCATCTGTGGCAGGCGCAGACGCCGCAGATGTTTCGCCATGGCCTGCTGCTGCAAGCCCTTAGCCGGACGGCCAAACTGAGCGACGAGGCCGGCGCGATCGAGGCTCTGGGGCTGCAACCGAAGCTGGTGCGGGGTTCCCACGCGAATTTCAAAGTGACCTATCCGGAGGATCTGCAGTTGGCGCAGACCATGCTCGCAAGCCGGGGGACGCAAACATGAGAATCGGGCAGGGATTCGACGTTCACGCCCTGGCGCCGGGGCGCAAGCTGATCATCGGCGGCGTGGAAATTCCAAACGACAAGGGCCTGGAAGGACACTCGGATGCCGACGTATTGCTGCATGCGCTGTGCGATGCGCTGCTCGGCGCCGCGGCCATGGGCGATATCGGCGGGCATTTTCCGGACACGGACGCGCGCTATCGCGGCGCCGACAGCCGCGTCCTGCTGCGCGAGGTGAATGCGATGGTGCAGAAGGCGGGCTACCGCATCGTCAATCTGGACGCCACCATCATCGCGCAGGCGCCGAAAATGGCGCCGCACATTCCGGCGATGGTGAACAACATCGCCGCCGACCTGGGCCTGTCGCGCGACCAGGTCAACATCAAGGCCACAACCACTGAGGGGCTGGGATTCGCCGGCCGCGCCGAAGGCATTGCGGCCCAGGCAGTGGTAATGCTGAATTTGGCGGTCTGAGGCGGGACTGCCGTGTACGGCGCGCCCGTGGCGGCACGCGTTCGCGCGCGGCGCCCCCGCCGCAGCCGGGGCTTGCGTTCCCGCCAATGCAAGCGCAAGGTCCGGGCAACGCATTGCGCGTTTGGTAGCTGCAAAAAGCCTTTATACTTGCACTCGACATTGACTAATATTGCCGGCGGCGTTGGCCCGGTGTTTTCTGAGGGAACACGCGCTTTGACCAAACGATCCAGTTTCAGCTACGAACAATTGCTCGCCTGCGCGCGCGGCGAGATGTTCGGCGCCGGCAACGCGCAGTTGCCGCTGCCGCCCATGTTGATGTTCGACCGCATTATCTACATCAGCGAAAAGGGCGGCGAATTCGGCAAGGGCGAGATCGTCGCCGAACTCGACGTGCGCCCGGAACTCTGGTTTTTCGCCTGCCATTTCCAGGGCGACCCGGTGATGCCGGGATGCCTGGGGCTGGATGCGATGTGGCAGCTCATCGGTTTCTACCTGGGCTGGATGGGCGGCAAGGGACGCGGACGCGCGCTGGGTTGCGGCGAAGTCAAGTTCAGCGGCCAAGTGTTGCCTACCGCAAAGAAAATCACCTACCGCATCAGCATGAAGCGCGTGATCCTGCGCAAGCTGGTGATGGGTATCGCCGACGCCGTAATGGAGGTCGGCGGTCGCGATATCTATGCAGGCAGGGACCTGCAGGTGGGATTATTCACCTCCACCGACGGATTCTGAGGGTAGCGCCATGCGTCGCGTCGTAGTCACCGGAATGGGCATTGTCTCCAGCATCGGCACCAATACGGGCGAGGTGCTGGCCTCGCTGCGCTCGGGGAGCAGCGGCATCGAGTTTTCAGAGGAATACAAAACGCTGGGCTTTCGCTCGCAGGTGCACGGTCCGATCCGGGTCAAGCGCGAGGAGCTGATCGACCGCAAGCTGCTGCGCTTCATGGGCGATGCCGCGGCGTTCACCTACATAGCGATGACCCAGGCCATCGCCGACGCGGGACTCCCGGAGAGCATGGTGTCGAACGAGCGCACCGGGCTGATCGTAGGCTCCGGCGGCGGCTCGCCGCAGAACCAGGTCGAGGCCGCCGACCTGATGCGCGCCAAGGGCGTGAAGCGCGTCGGCCCGTACATGGTGCCGCGCTGCATGTCGAGCACCACCTCGGCCTGCCTCGCCACGCCGTTCAAGATTCGCGGCATGAACTACTCGATCAGTTCGGCCTGCTCCACCAGCGCGCATTGCATCGGCAACGCCTGCGAGCTGATTCAGTGGGGCAAGCAGGATGTCATTTTCGCCGGCGGCGGCGAAGAGGTGCATCCCTACCTCTCCATGCTGTTCGATGCGATGGGCGCGCTGTCGTCGAAGTACAACGACACGCCGACCAAGGCCTCGCGCGCCTACGACGCCGACCGCGACGGTTTCGTCGTCTCCGGCGGCGGCGGCGTGGTGGTGCTGGAGGAACTCGAGCATGCGCGCGCGCGCGGCGCCAGGATTTACGCCGAGCTCGTGGGCTATGGCGCAAGCTCCGACGGCTACGATATGGTGCAGCCCTCGGGCGAAGGCGCGGTGCGCTGCATGCGCCTCGCGCTCTCGGGCGTGGACACGTCGGTGGACTATCTGAACACCCACGGCACCAGCACCCCGGTCGGCGACCCGAAGGAGCTCGAAGCGGTGCGCGAGGTGTTCGCCGATAAAGTGCCGCTGATCAGCTCGACCAAGTCGCTCACCGGACATGCGCAAGGCGCGGCCGGCGTGACCGAAGTGATCTACTCGCTGCTGATGCTGGAGCACGATTTCGTCTGCGCCTCGGCCAACATCGAGACCCTGGACCCGGCGGGCGAGGGCATGCCCATCGTGCGCGAGCGCGTCGACAACGCCGGCCTCAACACCGTGATGTCGAACAGTTTCGGCTTCGGCGGCACCAACGCCAGCCTGGTATTCCGCCGCCTGAAGGATTAAACCTTGGCGCGGGCCGCGGAACCGCTGCGGCTGTTTTTCGCGCTTTGGCCGCCCGATGATCTTCAGGCGAAGCTCGCCGCTTGGGCCTACAAGGCCGCCGGCAAGGGTAGGGTGATGCGGCGCGAGAACATTCACATGACGCTCGCCTTCCTCGGCGCCACCGACCCGGCTGTGCTCCCTCTACTCACCGAGCGCGCACGCGCCGTGCGCTTCGCGCCCATCCGGCTGATGCTCGACCGCGTCGGCTACTGGAAGCACAAGCGCATCGTCTGGTGCGGCACCGAGGACGAGCCGCTGGCGCTCACCGCGCTGGTCTCGGACTTGCGCGCCGGGCTGGATGCGGCCGGGATACGCTACGACCCCAAGCCCTTCGTGTCGCATGTGACGCTGGTGCGCAAGTCATCGGGCCTCGGTGGTGCGCCGCGCTGGTTGCCGCTGGTCTGGGAAATGCGCGATTTCGCCTTGGTGCGCTCGGTGCCGGTCGATGGCGGCGTCAGGTATGAGGTGATGGAGCGGTTTCCGGCGCAGGCAGGGTCAGGCGTAATTTGTTGAATTAGGACTTGTTGGGAGCGAGCAGGGGGCGTCCGGCCAGGGCTTAACGATGCTTGAGCAGGTCATCGACAGTCAAGCCAATATCCTTGGCGATTTGGCGCAGCAGAATCGGCGAGATGTCGCGCCCGAGATGGAATGGCACCGTGGTCGAGCGTCCGTCGCCATGGCGGAATTGCTTGTGTGAGCCCCGTTGCCGTACTTCGACGAACCCCAGCGCCGCGAGAATCGAAACGACCTCTCGGGGTTTCAGTACCGGGACGCCGGACATCAAACAACCACGGTTTGCGTGCCCACGAACTCGGTTTCGAGCTTGGGTTCGCCATCGTCGAGCAGCATGGCGATCACCTCCTGCAGATTCGTATTCAGTTCATCGAGTGTCTGGGCTTGACTATGTGCGCCAGGGAAACCCGGCACGTAGCCTACATAGAGCTGCGTATCCGGACAGCGTTCGATTACGGCTGTATAGGCGTGCATCTTGTCACCCTCGATGACGGACGGAAACTTATTTTAGCAGCTAATGGTGGGAGGCTCGCAGGCACCGGTGCAGGTCGTTCTCCTTTCCCGCCTGCCGCAAAAGGGGCCGCGAAAAAAGAAGAAAGAGTCCAGGTTCCCATGGCACTACCGTAAAATGCGTGCAGCGGCACATTGTCGAGGTAAGCGCGCGGAAGACGGAGAATAGCAAATGGCGAGCGTGAATTGTGAACCTGGCTGCTGTGGGCGTGGTGCCTTAGGACATCTCGCCGGTCGCATCACGTGGCAGCTTCCGCAGCGCTTTCCTGCAGAGGCAAGCTGACCCGCGCGATCAATCCGCCGCCCTCGCGCTGCAACAATTCGAAACTACCGCCGTGCTGGCGCGCGATGCGGTCGACGATCGCAAGCCCGAGCCCCGATCCGCCCTTGCCGCTGCGCGCCTGCTCCAGGCGCGTGAACGGCTGCTTCAGCCGCTCGGTCTCCTGCGCCGGGATGCCCGGGCCGCGGTCGAGCACCTCCAGGATCAGCCTGCCGTTTTCGCTGCGTGTGGCCACGCAAACTTCCTTGCCTCCATGGCCGAGGGCATTGGCTAGCAGGTTCGAGATCAGGCGCTTGATGCCCAGGCGGCGCAACGGCCGCTCGGGCAGGGGCTCGATATCCGCTTGCACCGCATGACCCAGGCGCTGCAGGTGTTCGACCGCCTCGCGCGCCAGCGCGGCGAGGTCGTAGGGCTCCAGCGGCTCTTCGCTCTGGGTGCGTGCGAAGTCCAGGAACTGGCCGATGATGGAATCCATTTCCGCTATGTCGACGATCATGCCCTGCTTCAGCGCTTCGTCGCTCGCGCTCATTTCGGTCGACAGCCGCAGCCGCGACAGGGGCGTGCGCAGGTCGTGCGACACGCCGGCGAGGATCAGCGCGCGGTCGGCATCCAGCCGCGCCAGGTCCTGCGACATATGGTTGAACGAGCGCGCCAGGGTCCGGATTTCAACCGGCCCGGATTCGGGCAGGGGCGCGGGCGTCTTGCCCTGGCCGATGTCTGCCGCCGCGGCGGCCAGCGCCTTCAACGGGCGGTTGACGTGCGACACGATCAGCCAGGCGCCGACGAGGGACAGGAGCAGCGCGAGCGCGGTCCAGCCCAGCCATTGCCAGGGAAACGGCCGTTCCACGCGCTCGCGCGGCAGCATCACCCAGTATTCGTCATCGTCGATATGAAAGCTGATGAAAAAACCGCGCTGCTCGCCGATGCCGGAGGCGAAGCGGGTTTGCTCGCCCAGTCGGTGCCGGACTTCCGCATGCAGCATGTGCACGAAACGCGCGTCGGGAGAAGGCATCAGCTTGTCGCCGGGCTCGGCCGGATAGACGCGTATGCCTTCGCGCTCGGATAACTCGGCCAGGAGTTCGCGCCGTTTTTCGGCCTTCGCCGTGACCAGGGCGGTGCGGGTGAGGTTGACCACGCTCACCACCATCTGCGCCAATTGCCGCGCGCGCGGCGCGCGCTCGTAGTTGCGCAGGATCTGGAACCAGGCCGCGACCGAGATCACCATCAGCAGGCTGATCAGCAGGAACGAGCGCCACAGCAGCGTGCGCGGCGCGAAGTTCATCGGACTGCCTTGCCGCTACGCGCCAAGGCCATGTCGAAGCTGCGGCCCTTGGGCCGGCCCGTCGGCCTCATGCCTTGCCGTCCGGCACGAACACGTAGCCGAAACCCCATACGGTCTGGATGTGCACCGGATGCGCCGGGTCGGGCTCGACCAGCTTGCGCAGGCGCGAGATCTGCACGTCGATGGCACGATCGAACACGTCATATTCGCGCCCGCGCGCCAGTTCCATCAGCTTGTCGCGCGACAGCGGCACGCGCGGATGCGCGAGCAGCACCTTCAGCAGGCCGAATTCACCGGTAGTGAGGGAAATGGTGCTGCCTGCGCGCATCAGCGCGCGGGTGGCAAGGTCGACCGTGACCTGGCCGAAGCTTACCTGGCCTTCTTCCAGCGCAGGGGCTCCGGGCGGCAGCGGGTCGGTGCGCCGGCGCAGCACCGCGTGGATGCGCGCCACCAGTTCGCGCGGGTTGAACGGTTTGGGCAGGTAATCGTCAGCGCCCATTTCCAGGCCGACGATGCGGTCTACATCGTCGCCCTTGGCGGTGAGCATGATGATCGGGATCGTGTCCTTGGCGCCGCGCAGGCGCCGGCACACCGACAGCCCGTCTTCTCCCGGCATCATCAAGTCGAGCACGATCAGGTCGAACCTTTCACGTCCGAGTAGTTTGTCCATGGCTGCTGCGTCCTGGGCCACATGCACGCCGAAGCCCTGCCCGGACAGGTAGCGATTGAGCAGATCGCGCAAGCGCAGGTCATCGTCGACCACGAGAATTTTTGTTTTTGCGGTTGTCATGGGCGTATCGTACTCAATATTGCCGGCCGGCAAGGGCCGATAGGTAAGTAACCATGTCAACGTCCCTGTTGCTTACAAATTATTACAAATTCCGCGCCGGGGCTCACACTTTTGGCACGCCACGGCGCTAGTATGCGTCCACGGTTATACTTTGAGGGACGAGGAGTGAAACTCTGGGCAATTGTCTGTTGCGGCTTGATCGTAGGTGGCTCGAACGCGGCAGTTGCGGCCCCGGAGGAGCGCGGAACGGGATTTCGGCCCTTGCTCCAGAATCAGCGTCCCCGGCCGGGGCCGCAACGCGGGGCGGAGCGGGCCACACCGCAGCGCGAAACGAGCGGGCCCGATGAAAACAACCGCGGCCACATGAGCCCGGAGGAGCGGCGCCAATTGCGTCGCGACATCCAGGACGCAGGCCAGGACATTTACCGTCCTTCCCGGCAGGAGCGCGGGGACGGCCGGCGTTCCGGACGAAGATAAGCACCAAGCGCGGACGCAGCGGAGCGGGAGAGCGCGGCGGGCTAATGCAATTGCGCTACCGGCTTGGAGCTGGGCTCGCTCCTCAGCGCGGCGGCCAGTTTCATGTCCGCCGCCAGTATGTGATTGCGCAGCCATTCACTGAGAAAATCGGAGACGGCGGGGATGTTGATTCGTCCGCCCGCATCCAGCATTGCCTTCAGTT
>JBQMQE010000138.1:2845-12036 GCA_052172655.1 Burkholderiales bacterium | reverse complement strand
AATACAAACAGGAGAATACCATGAGTACCGTTTCAGTGATTCCATCAGGCAAAGCGCTCGCCGCCGACATTCGCGGCGTGGATCTTTCCAAACAGCTCGACAACGCGACGTTCAAGCTCGTTCTGGACGCGTGGTCGCAGCACCTTGTATTGCGTTTTCGTGAGCAGCGCCTCAGCGATCCGCAACTGGAGCAGTTCTCCGCGTGCCTTGGCGTGCTCGACCGGGCGCCGCAATACACCGCCGGGACCGAGGTGACCGTGAAGAGCGAGTTCGTGGCGGTAATCTCGAACGTCGTGCAGAACGGCAAGCCGATCGGCGACCTCGGCAATGCGGAGGCGTTATGGCACACCGACATGTCGTACAACGAAGTGCCGCCGATGGCGAGCGCGCTCTACGCGCTCGAGATCCCCCCCACGGGCGGGGAAACCGGTTTCTGCAACATGTATCTCGCGTACGAAACCCTGCCCGCGGCGCTGAAAAAGCGCGTCGAAAGCCTGCAATGCAAGCATGATGCGAGCCGCAACAGTACCGGTGGCCTGCGCCGGGGTCAGCCCGAGGTGACCACGCCGCGCGATGCGCCGGGAGCGGTGCACCCGATCGTGCGCACGCACCCGGTCACCGGCCGCAATGCCCTGTTTCTCGGCCGCCGTCTGAACGGCTACATCATGGGGCTTGCGCCGGAGGAGAGCGAGGCGCTGCTCGATGAACTCTGGGCGCACTCGACCAGGCCGGAATTGACCTGGTATCAGGAATGGCAGTTGGGCGATCTGATCCTGTGGGACAATCGTTGCGTCATGCATCGCCGCAACGCGTTCGACGGGTCGCAAAGCCGCATCATGCATCGAACCCAGTTGGCGGGCGACAAGCCGGTTCATGTCGGGCCGCAGGCAGAGCGCAAGCAACAGCATGCCTGAGAGCATCGCGTCAATCGCAACAAGGAGGAGACGAAAATGAGTCAGGAGACGATATTCCGTCGGGAGTCAACGAAACGGAAAATGATATTCAACCAAAAGGAGACGAAAATGAACGTGAAGACGATATTGCGTGGCGGCCGCACCCTGGCCGCAGCCTGTTTCGCGCTTGCCTGCGTGTCGAACGCCGCCGTCGCACAGGAAAAATATCCGGTGCGGCCGGTGGAGGTAATCGTACCCTGGGGTCCGGGTGGCGGCTCCGACACGACTGGCCGCATGGTCGCCAGATTTCTCGAAACCGAGCTGAAGGCCAGTTTTCCGGTCGTCAACGTCCCCGGCGCCTCCGGCGTCACCGGGGTGCAAAAAATGCTGCTTGCCCCCGCGGACGGATACTCGATGGCCGTGAGCGGCGACTACTACGCGCTGATTGCCGCCCCCAACGCGAAATGGACGCTGGACGACTTTATCCCGGTCGCAATGGCGATCAACCAGCCGGGCGCGATTTTCGTCGCCGAAAACAGCCGCTTCAAGACCTGGGCCGATGTCGAGAAGGAGGCGCGCGCCAAGCCCGACACGATAAAGATCGTGATCGCCGGCTACGGCATCATCGACGAGATTCATATCAATATCCTTAGGGCGAAGGGCACGAAGCTGCTGGTGGTGCCATTTCCCAAGCCAAGCGAGCGCTACGTCTCGATTCTCGGCGGCCATGCGGAATTGATGTACGAGCAGGCCGGCGACGTCAAGTCTTACCTGACGAACAAACAGATACGCCCGCTGCTTTCGTTTACCGCGAAGCGCTTCCCCGCATTTCCGGATGTGCCGACTGCGCGGGAAATGGGCTACGACGCGGTCACGCCGCAGGTTCGCTGGGTGTTCATGAAAGCCGGCACCGATCCGCAACGCGTGAAGACACTCTCCGACGCGCTCACCAAGATGTCCAAAACCCCGGAATACCGGAATTATCTTGAAGATCAAATCGCCGCGCCCGACAGCTACGTCCCGGCCTCAGAGGCGCGGCAGTACCTGCAGAATCTGCTCGTGGGCGTGCGCAAGGAATCCGCGACCGCTGGAATGAAGATGAAGCAGTGAGTTCGAAGTCTAGCGTCCGGCGGCGCGTTTCCGCCAGGTCGCCCGCAGCCATGGACGTCGCGACATAATGAATCGCCTGAAGGCGCTGGTTCCCTATGTCGTCGTCCTGCTGATCTCGGGTTATCTTTTTTACCGGTCGACGCAATTCGATTTCGACGCCCCGCGCGGGCGCATCGGCCCGGACGTCTGGCCGAAGGTGATTCTGGGCCTGGCGATGCTGACCTGCGCCTACGAAATCCTCAAGAAGCTGCTGTTCTCCGGCGGAAGGGAAGCCCATGGCTTGCTGCAGAGCATCGCCGAGGACATCCCGGAAGTGCAGGCACCCGCCGATGACGCACCGCCGTCGCTGGCGCAACCACGCACGTTCCCGCGCCTGCTGATCTCCGGCATGGCCATGACCGTCGCTTACGCTGCGCTGGTCGACAAGCTCGGTTTCTTCATTTGCACGGTGCTGTTTCTTGCCGGTTTCACTTGGGTGGGCCGCTATCGGCGCCTCGGCGTAACAGTGATCGTCAGCTTCATCGGGGGTCTCGTGTTCACCTTCGTGTTCATGAAGCTGGTCTACGTGTCGCTGCCGCTAGGCGTGGGTCCTTTCGAGCAAGTATCGGTGCAGTTGATGCAGATCATGGGAATCCGCTGACGTGATTGAAATCGTCCAGCAGCTCGGCAGCGGCTTCGCCAGCTGCTTCACGCCGATAAATTTCATCGCCTTGGTGGTGGGGTTGGCGGTCGGAATGCTGGTGGCTGTGCTCCCCGGACTAACGGCAGTGATGGGGCTGGTTTTGGTGCTGCCGTTCACCTACGGCATGCCGATCGCCCCCTCGATCGTCTTGCTCAGCGCGATGTACATGTCCGGCACCTATGGCGGCGCGTTCACCTCGATCCTGTTCCGCATTCCTGGCGAACCGCTCGACGTGCCCCTATTGTGGGACGGCTACGCCATGGCGCACAAGGGCCAGCCTGCGATGGCGCTAGGCTGGACCCTGGTCGCGGCACTGTTTGGCGGGCTCCTCTCCCTCGTCGTTGCAGTGGCGGCGGCGCATTCGTTCGCAACGTTTGCGCTCAAGTTCGATTCACCCGAGTATTTCGCGATCATCCTGTTCGGGCTGACCTCGGTAGTCGCGCTCGGCGGCGCCTCGGTAGTCAACTCCTTCATCAGCCTGTTCCTTGGTCTTGCTATCGCAACCGTCGGTGTAGATGAGATATACGGCGTCGAGCGCTTTACGTTCGGCGTGCCGATGCTCGCTGACGGCATCGAGTATCTGACCGTCATGGTTGGCGCCTACGGTCTGGGCGAAGTGCTGGCGCGGCTCGAGCAGGGATTCGATAGCGATCTGCCGGAGACCGGCAGAAAAATCGCGACGCAGTTTCCGTCGCTGCGCCAAATGTGGGATATACGCGCGACGCTGGCGCGCAGTTCGGTGCTGGGTATCGTGATCGGTTTGATCCCTAGCGCCGGCGCCACCATCGCCTCCTTCGTCTCTTATGGCGCCGAAGCGCAATTCAGCAAACGCCGCGATCAGCTCGGCTCCGGCATCGCCGAAGGCATAGTCGCACCGCAGACGGCATCGACCGCAACGGTGGCCGGGGCGATGGTGCCGCTGCTTACGCTCGGCATACCTGGCAGCGGCGCTACCGCGGTTATTCTCGGCGCTTTCCTGTTGCACGGCATACAGCCGGGGCCGCAGGTGTTCATCGCGAATGGCGCCCTGGTAAGTACGATCTTCGCCGCGCTGTTTCTCGGCGTGATTGGCATGTGTCTGATGGGTTACTTCGCGATCAAGTTGCTGATCAAGGTACTTTACCTGCCCGAGGCGATGACCTCGGCATTCGTCGTCATGTTCTGCGTCATTGGCGCGTTCGCGGCGCGCAACAACATTACCGATCTGTGGATGATCGTTGTGTTCGGCATCGTGGGTTATCTATTCGAGAAGTATAGGTTCCCGATTGCGCCCATGGTGCTGGGTTGCATCCTCGGCCCGCAAGCCGAAAGCTCGTTTATGACCAGCATGCTCAGCTTCCAAAACGACTGGACGATTTTCTTCACCCGCCCGATGGCGGGCACGGTCATGCTGCTGGTGATGGTCTCACTCCTGTATCCACTCGCCCGCCACGTCCACTTTCGCAGGAAGCAGCGGCTCCTGCGTCTGGGGGGGCGCGCTAGCGGATCCGGCTAGCGGCACAGCATACCAGGGAGGATAAGGCGGTGCAGACCATGCAAGGAATTCAGATCAGCGAGTTCGGGGGGCCCGAAGTTCTGGTGCTGCGGCAGATCAAAATGCCCCGGCCAAAGGCGGGCGAAGTTTTGATCAAGCTCGACTACGCCGGCGTCAGCTTCGCTGACACCTACATGCGCCGAGGCTATTACAAACCACCGCATACCTACGCGACCCGGCTTCCGTTCACGCCCGGCGTCGACGGCGTCGGCCGCATTGCCGAGATCGGTGCGGGGGTATCCGGATTTTCGGCAGGCGACCACGTTACCTATGTCCTAGGGCGCGAAAGCTACGCGCAGTACGTCGCGGTACCCGCCTGGAAGGTAGTGCGCGTGCCTGCCGCTATGCCGGCGCCGGTAGCCTGCGCGCTGATGGTCAACGGCCTGACCGCCTATTACCTGAGCCATCAGTTGTTTCCGCTTCGGCCTGGGCACGTTTGCCTGATCCATGCCGGCGCCGGATCGGTCGGCCAGCTCCTGATCCAACTCGCCCGTCTGCGCGGCGCGCGCGTCATCACCACGGTGGGAGGCCGCGAAAAGGAGAAGATCGTCCGCGACCTGGAGGTGGACGCCGCAATTCTGTATCGCGAGGTCGACTTCGTCGCCGCAGTCCGGGAAGCAACCGGCGGGGAGGGCGTCGACGTCGTCTACGATTCGGTCGGCCTCGACACCTATCGCAACAGCATGAAATGTCTCAAGCGGCGGGGCGTTTGCGCATTGTACGGCGCCGCGTCGGGGGTGCCCGACTGCGTCCGTCCTATGGAAGATCTCGCCGAGAACGGCTCGATCTTCGTTACCCGCTCACATCTGGCTCACTACATGACCGATGGTGAGGAGATCGGCAAGGCGAGCGCGTCCATGTTCGAGGCATATCGTTCCGGCAAGCTTAAAGCGGCGATCGATCCGCGCAGGCTTACGCTGGCACAGGCCGCCGAGGCCCATTACGCTATCGAATCGCGCGCATCAACCGGAAAAATTCTGTTGCAGGTCCCGTAGTGCCTGCTAGCCGACGTACCAGAAGTAGTAAGTGACGAAGCCGCCTAAGGCCACCACCCAGTAGCCGGCGAGGGTGGCGCGCATCAGGTTTTTCCACCACCTGATGCGCCAGCTCTGCGGCAGGATTGCGTTCATCTGCAGCACGATCCACAGACCGCCGGCGACAGTGAAACTGCCCGCCAGCGCGTGCAACCAGGTGATGGCGATGCGCGCATCTGATAAATCGGCGAGCTTGGCCGGCTTTACGTCCTGCATCGAGCCCGCCATGATGAACGCGACCAGCACGATGTTGAGTAGTACCCAGGTGGTCTGGTTGTACTTGTGCGCGTCGATGTTGCCGCGGCGGGCGAGGACAAGGCCGACGGTGAGCCCGGCGACCAGCAGGATTTCCAGGGACAGATTGATGTCGGCAATGAGCGGCGCCGGCCCGAAAAATCCCGGCGTGCCTTCGAGTTTGTTCGCGCCGATCCAAAGGATACCGGCGAGTGTGCCGCCAATCAGGATGACGGCCGCGATGATCGCGGGCAGTTTCCAGCGTTGTGCATTCATCCTGCCTCCCTGCAGAAAGACAGCTTCAGCTTACCGCAGCGGCGCAGCGCGCAGGGCGCTCGATCAATGGGACACAGTGTGGCGTGGGCCGCGCCAATGTTCAAACGGTGCCCTCGGCTTTCAGCTTGGCAATCTGCGCATCGGTCTTGTGCAGCAGGCCGCGCAGGATTTCCTCGGTGTGCGCACCGAGCACCGGCGGTGCGAGCTTGTACTCAACCGGCGTGGCGGAGAAGCGCATCGGGCTTGCCACCGTCGGCAGCTTGCCCGCGACCGGATGCTCGAGCTCGACCTTGATGCCGCGCGCCTTCACCTGCGGCTCTTCGAACACCTGCGCCACGTCGTTTATCGGACCGTTGGGAATGCCGGCCGCTTCCAGCAGCTCCACCCACTCGTGCGTGCTGCGCTTGGCGAACACCGCCTGCAGCAGGCGCGTGAGCTCCGTCCGGTTCTCCACCCGCTTGCCGTTACCGGAGAAGCGCGCATCGTCGGCGAGTTCCGTGCAGCCGGCCGCTACGCAGAATTTGCGGAACAGGTTGTCGTTGCCGCAGGCAAGGATCACGTCGCCGTCGGCAGTCTTGAACGGCTGATACGGCACGATATTGGGATGCAGGTTGCCGATGCGCTTGGGCGGCTTGCCGGTGGCGAAGTAGTTGGTGTTCTGGTAGGCAAGCAGCGCAATCTGCGAGTCGAGCAGCGCCAGATCGAGGTGCTGGCCGATGCCGGTCTCGGCGCGGTGGGCGATTGCGGCACAGATGGCGATACTGGCGTACATGCCGGTGATGATGTCGGCCACCGGAACGCCGGCCCGCTGCGGGCCACCGCCGGGCGCGCCGTCGGGTGCGCCGGTGACGCTCATCAATCCGCCCATGCCCTGGATCATGAAGTCGTAGCCGGGATGCTCGCGGTAGGGCCCGGTCTGGCCGAAACCGGTGACCGAGCAGTAGATCAGGCGCGGGTTGATTTGCTTCAGGTCGTCGTAGGCAAGGCCGTAGCGCGCCAGGTCGCCGAACTTGTAGTTCTCGATGAGCACGTCGGAGACGCGCGCCAGTTCGCGCACGAGTTGCTGGCCTTCGGGCTGGGAGATGTTGAGCGTGATCGATTTCTTGCCGCGATTGGCAGAGGTGAAATAGGCCGAGTCCTTGGTGTCGCGGCCCTCGCTGTCCTTCACCCAGGGCGGGCCGTAGGTGCGCGAATCGTCGCCGAACTTGGGGCGCTCGACCTTGATCACTTCGGCGCCGAGGTCGGCCATGTTCTGACCGGCCCAGGGGCCGGCGAGTACGCGGGAAAGATCAAGTACACGGATGTGGGACAGGGGACCGGACATGGGATCAGGCTTTCCTTGGAAAATGGAGACGGCTTTATTCGATCGCAGCCAGACGGCCGCGGTGCGGCAGGAGCTTCACTCGAGGCCGCCCATCATGTGATCGGGCAGCCAGGTCGCGATCTCGGGGAACACGCTCAGGATCACGATCGCGACCATCATGCACAGCACATAGGGGTAGGCGCCATGCATGATTTTCATCAGCGGCACGTCGGGCGCGATCGCGTTGATGACGTATATATTGAGACCGACCGGCGGGCTGATCAGCCCGATTTCCATGTTGATGGTCAGGATCACGCCGAACCACACCGGATCGAAGCCGGCCGCCTTGATGATAGGCAGCAGGATCGGACTGGTCATCAGGATAATCGCCGCCGGGGGAATAAAGCAGCCCGCAACCAGCAGAAACAGGTTGATCAGCGCCATCAGCACCCAGCGATTTACGTCGAGCTCCGCGATCGCAATCGCCAGCGTTTGCGTCAGGTAGAGCGAGGTGAGCATGTAGCCGAACACCACGGAGGCGGCGATGATCATCAGGATCATCACCGATTCCCTGGTGGTGTCGCGCAGGATTGCCCACCATTGCTTCGGGCTCCACATGCGGTAGATCACCACCGCCATCACCACGCACAGGGCCGCGCCCACGCCGGCCGCCTCCGACGGTGTCGCGACGCCGCCGTAAAGCACGTACATCACACCGACGACAATCGCCAGGAAAGGTGCCACCTTGGGCAGGGACTGGAACTTCTGCTTCCAGGTGTAACGGAAGTCCACGGCGTGCGCGCGGAATCCCCGCTTCCACATGAGGAACAACGTCCATAGCACGAACAGGCCCGTGAGCATCAGGCCCGGCAACACGCCCGCAAGGAACAGGCGCCCGATCGAGGTCTCGGTGGCGATGCCGTAAAGTATGAGGGTGATTGACGGCGGAATCAGGATGCCGAGCGTGCCGCCGGCGCAGATCGAGCCGGTGGCAACGTCGTCGGGGTAGCCGCGTTTGCGCATTTCCGGGATGCCCATCTTGCCGATCGCAGCACAGGTCGCCGGCGAGGAGCCGGTAAGGGCGGCAAACAGTGCGCAGGCGCCAAGGTTGGAAATCACCAGCCCGCCGGGCAGCCGGTACAACCACCGGTCCAGCGCTTCGTACAGATCCTTGCCCGCCGGCGAGGAGCCTATCGCAGCCCCCATCATGACAAACATCGGGATCGACACTAAAGTGAAGTCCTCCAGTCCGGCGTAAAAGGTCTCGGCCACCACCTGCAGGGCATCAAAGCCCTGGAACGCCGCGATGAACACGATCGCAATCGTTCCCAGGCTGAACGCAACCGGCGCGCCCGAGAGCAGCGTCAGCAATGTCAGCAGCAGAACCAGGGCGCCCTGGGTGCCGGGACTCATTGGATTACCTTGTCGCTGCGCGCCAAGGCCATATCGAAAGTGCGGCCCTTGGGACGGCCCGTCGGGCTCATGTGCGATGCGCCTTGGTGATGCCGAAGGGCGGTTCGCGGCCGCTGATGAGGCCGACCAGGTCCGCGAGACACTGCAGAGTCAGCACGCCCAGGCCGACGGGCAGCGCCGAATAGGGAATCCACAGGCGTACCCGCCACATGGATTCGGATACCCAGCTGTTAACCCAGGACTCGTGCCAGAGACCGACCGTGAGCACGGTCATCGTCACGCAGAAGAAAAGCGTCACCCCGGCAGCGAACAGCGCCAGCCACCAGCGCAGCCGCGGCCCCGAAAACAGCGGCAGGATGTCGACGTTAACGTGGCCCCGCTGCATCAGGACGTAGGGGCTGCCGATAAAGGTCGCCGCGACCAGGCCGTAAGTGGCGAAATCGGTTTGCCAGATGGTGTTCTGGTTGAGCACGTAGCGCACGAACACCATATGGCAAACGACGATAACGCTGATCGCGATCAGCGCGGCGGCAAAGTAGCCTAACAGTTGCGAGATGAATCTGACGCCTTGGACAAATCTGTCCATGAACGCTCCATCGCGTACGGCCGGCAGGCCGGTCAGAACAAAGAAGATGACTCGGCGGACGGCGTCCGCCGCCCGCCGCCGGAACTCGGGGCGGCTTCCGTCGAGTCGATCTGGGACTGGGCGATA
>JBQMQE010000138.1:0-2835 GCA_052172655.1 Burkholderiales bacterium | reverse complement strand
GCTTCTGGCCATCGGGGACTTCCTTGGCAAAGGTGGCGTAGGAGCTCTTCTTGGCGACCGCGATCCAGGCGTCATACTCGGCCGGCGTCAACGTGACCACCTCGACGTTGTGCTCCTTGAACGTCTTGACCATCTTGTCATCCAGGCCCTCGGCTTCCTTGGCGAAGTAGTCCTGCGCCTTTTTTCCGGCTGCAATCAAGGCCGCCTGCTGTTTCTTGTCGAGCTTGTTGAAGGCCTTCTTCGACATCAGCAGCGGCTCGTACATGAACCACAGGGTGTTCTCGCCCGGTGCGGTCACGCATTTCACCTGTTCGTAAATGCGGAACGAGACGAAGCTGCCGGTGCTGGTATCGGTGGCTTCGGCGACGCCGGTCTGCAACGCGTTATAGACTTCATTGCTCGGGATCGAGATGATGGAGGCGCCTGCTGCCTGCCACATCGCGGCGAATGTCGCCCCGGCCGAACGGGTCTTCTGGCCCTTGATGTCATCGGGTTTGCGGATGCAGCCGTTCTTGGAGGCAACGGCGCCGGCAAGCCAGGCGTCGGCAAGCACCATTACGCCCGCTTTATCGATTTTCGACTTGATGTCCTGCATGAACTTCGAGTGGTTCAGGCGTGCAGCGCGCGCGTGGCTGCGCACCAGACCGGGCATCAAGGTAGCGCCGAATGCGCGCACCTTGCCGCTGGCGTAATCGAGCGGAAAAGCGGAAATATCGAGCTGGCCGTTGACCAGCGCGTTCCATTGTTCCTTCGGCTTGAACAGCGACGCGCCGGGATAGACCTGGATCTCCAAACCGACGTTGGCCGCCTTGGTTTCACGCGCGACGATTTGTACCATCTCGTCGCGTACGTCGCCCTTCCCGCCGGGGAATTGGTGCGAGGCGCGCAGTGTGACGTCGGCAGCCATCGCGGAACCGCTCACCGTTGCGGCGACCAGCGCTGCCATGATGCCTATGTGCTTAAGTTTAAACATTGATGTTTCCTCCAGATTTGTCGAAAAACGATGGGTTTGGTGTTTCCCCGGTTGGCCGGGTATGGTTATCGCTGCGAGCTCCGTGGTCGCCGACATTCTAGGCTGCCATGGGCGCGGACACAAACCTATCGGCATTGCGATGCAGCATTTCTTCATGCCGCGCCCCGCGTTTATTTGCCTTTGAACTGCGGTTTCTGCTTTGCTAAAAACGCGTTGAATCCGATGCGGTAGTCCTCGGTGTCGAAGCAGGCATAGCCCTCGTCGCGCTCTTCCATGCTGAGCGGACGCGAATCGGCCAGGCGGCGCGCGAACTTCTTGTGCCAGCGCGCCACCAGCGGCGCGCCGGCGGCGATGCGCGCGGCCGCGGCGAGCGCCTCTGCCTCGACCTCGCCATCGGCGACGACGCGATTGACCAGGCCTTTTTCCTTCGCTTCCGCGGCGCCGAACACGCGCCCCTCGAGCAGAATCTCCAGCGTAGTAGCGCGTCCGACCAGTTCGATCAGCGCCTGCATTTCGCCGTAGCCGACCACCAGGCCGAGCTTGTTGATGGGAATGCCGAAGCGGCTGGATGCGCCGCAGATGCGCAGATCGCATTGCGAAGCGATTTCGAGACCGCCGCCGACGCACACGCCGTGGATCATCGCCAGCGTCGGGTGACGGCATTCGGCCACCGCGCGCATCGTGCCCTCGATCTTGTCGCCGTAGTCCTTGGCCACGCGGGCGTTGGTGCGCACATTCTCGAATTCCGCAATGTCGGCGCCGGCCGCGAACGCCTTGTCGCCGGCGCCGCGCAGCACGATGCAGCGCAGGCTTTCGTCGGCTTCGAGCTCGCGCATGACCTCCCCCAGCCGCATCCACATGGCGAAGCTCAGCGCATTGAGCTTTTCCGGATTGTTCAGCACTACGGTCGCGATCGCGGCGTCACGCCGTACCAGGATGGTGTCGTTCATCGTCTCTCAGTGGTAGAAGAGTTGCACCAGCCCGAGGCCGGTGACCGGTACATAGGTGACCAGCATCAGCAACGCGAACAGCACGCCGATGAAATAGATGTTGACCTTGCTGACATCCCATACGCTCGCCTTGGCGATGGAGCAGGCCACCATCAGCACGCTCGCGACCGGCGGGGTCTGCTGACCGATGGCGAGGTTAAGCGTGACCACCAGCCCGAAATGCACCGGGTCGATGCCCGCCGCGTGCACCAGCGGCATCACCACCGGCACGACCAGGATGATCGCCGCGGCCGAGTGCAAGAACATGCCGAGCAGCAAAAACACCACGTTCAGCAGCGCCAGGACGAAATATTGGTTGGTGGTGATATCGGAAACCGCTTTCGCAAGATTCTGCGGCGCCTGGATTTCGGTCAGATAGGAGCCCAGCAGCGCGGAAGCCGCCACCAGCAGCATCACCACCGCTGTCTGCACGCCGCCATCGATCATGGTGCTCTTGAGGTGCTTCAGGTCGAGCTCGCGGTAGACCACCATCCCGAGGAATAGCGCCGCCACCACCGCCAGCGCCGCGCCCTCGGTAGCCGTCACGAAGCCGCCGAAGATGCCGCCGAGGATGATGATCGGCAACGCAAACGACCAGGAGGCCTCGCGAAACGCGCTGCGCAGGCGCGCCAACTTGAATTTTTCCTCGATCGGCAGATTGTATTTGCGCGCGAAGCCGTAGGCCGCGCCCATCAGGCCTGCGCCGCCGAGGATGCCGGGAATGATGCCGGCGACAAACATTTTCACCACCGAGGTCTCGGCCATGACCGCATACAGGATCATCGGGATCGAGGGCGGAATGATGATCGCGAGCGTGGCCGCCGAGGACATCACCGCCGCTGCGAGCGGCGCCGGGTAGCCCTTGGATTTCAT
>JBQMQE010000137.1:0-12052 GCA_052172655.1 Burkholderiales bacterium | reverse complement strand
TTGCGCCGCGCTCGAAAATCTGCGCATGATCCGGGATCATCGCGCGGGCATTGTACTGCCGGTCGTAGTACGCGCTCGCGGCGTCTGTCATGGTCGGCTCCGGAACGACTGGGTAGACTTTGATGCGACTCTCGATTTCCGCGGCCCGGCTGGAACGCACCGCTCAGCTATTCAGGCCTTTCGGTCTCATTCCCCTGAGTTGCTCGCGCAGCTCGACCGCCTGGCCCTTTGCGAGGTGGTTGCGCACATACAGGGCCGTCTTTTCATCCTCGATGAAGCTCGCCGAAGATCGTGCGCCCAGGATCTTTTCCGGGAGTTGCGGCCTGGCGATGATGAAGCCCTGCACATAATCGACCCCTACCTCTGCCAGCGCCTCGACCGTGGCCAGGTCCTCGGTCCATTCCGCCACGCTTTTCATGCCGAGGTTGCGCGCAAGCTCCACGATCGCCTCGACGATGGCGAGATTCGCCGGATGCATGTTCACCCCGAGGATGAAGTTGCCGTCGATTTTCAATGTATCGGCGCGCAGTTCCTTCAGATATGAAAAAGACGTGTACCCGGCGCCAAAATCGTCGAGCGCGACCTTCGCTCCGAAATCCCTGGCTTTGTCGATGAAACGCCGGGTGTTGTCCAGGTCGTGCAGCGCCACGCTTTCGGTTATCTCGATGCACAGCTTGCCCACTGCGCGCCCGTGCTGCGCCAACATCGAGAATGCATCGTGAATGAAACGCTCGTCATTCAGCGACGCCCCGCTCAGGTTCATGCACGCGAACCGTGTCCGGTCGAGAGCGTCGTAATGCTCGTCGAGCCACTCCAGCGTATTGGACATGACCCAACGATCGATCACCGCGCTGCGCCCGTTGTTCTCTCCCGCGGAAATGATCTTTCCCGCTGAGGTGATGCTGTTGTCCCGCTCGCGCATGCGCAGCAGGATTTCGAAGTTCAGCGATTCATAGGGCGCGCGCAGGGACATGATGGGCTGCATCACCAGGAACAGGCCTTCGGGCACCACCCCGGTGCCGAGGCGCTCGATCAGCCGCAACTCCTCCTGGCGTTCCTTGAATACGGGCTCATTCTTCTCGTACACCACCAGATTGGCGTGCAGTCCCTTCTTGGCTTCGCGGCAGGCGCGGTCCGCCGCCGACATCGCATCCTTCACGTTGGTGCCGGCGGCAACTTCGATCAATCCGATCGAGCCCCGGACCTGGAAAGCCTTGTCGCCTATCTGATAGGGGCTGGCTCCGATCCATTCGACGATGCCGCGGCAGATCGCGGTCGCGGTGCGGATCGGGGTGTTGTGGAACATGATCGCAAATTCGTCGCCTCCGACCCGCCCGATGACGTGTCCGTCGGCCAGCATCTCGCGCACTCGGTCGCACACCTGCTTCAGAACCTCGTCCCCCGCTACGTGACCGAACAGGTCGTTGATCAGCTTGAACCGGTCCAGGTCGAGGTAAGCAAGCGCCAGCGGCTGGACCTTCGCGAGGTCGCGCATCGCTGCCGCGAACGCCTCCTCGATGCCGTGCCGGTTCAGCGCTCCGGTGAGCGAGTCGTTCTCCGCCAGGAAGCGCAGTCTGGCCGTCGCCTTGGAGCGTTGGGTAATGTCTTGTAGCGATCCTTCTATCATGTCACCGGCCAATGTCGCCTTGACCAGAAACCGCCTGGACTTTTCCTCGGCAGTGGCGGAGTCGCGTACTTCCAGGTCTTCGCCGGTCCCGCGCCTGACGATGTCCTCGAGCCTGGCCCATGCGCCCGGCTCGAAATGCTCGGCCCAGGTCTCGCTTTCGGCGCGCGACAAATCCACTCCCAGCATGTCTTGTAGCGCCGGATTGCCGCGCACGAACACGCCCTGCGCATCCAGCGTGAACAGCCCGATCGGGATCGCCTCGTAGGTACTGCGCAATTCGGTTTCCGCCCTTACCCGCCCCAGTCGTTCCTGGCGCATCTGCTCGGCAATCGCGAGCGCCGCCATCAGGCTGGAGGCGAGGGCGGCGGTGACGAAGTTGACCGCGCCGATCAGGATTTTGAAGCCCACGGCTGCGGCCACGACTTCATAGAAGCTCGCAAACAACACAATTCCGAGCGACGCGCTGTACCACATGGCCACTTTGGATCGGGTAACAAACAGGATGCGGGCAATATAAAAGACCAGCACTGCGATACCCAGCGCGGTGCTCACCCACATGTAGGGAAGGAATTTTGCGTAAGGCAGGGCCACGGCCAGTATCAGCAGTGGCAGGCACGACCACTGGGCGAATCGCAACAACTGCAAATGGCCCACGCGTTTCAGGTCGTCCCTGAAAATCGTGCTGAATAGCGTGGCTGTAAGGGTGTAATACGCGGCGATGGTCAGACTTCTGGTGAGCAGGAGCCATTCCGGCGGAATCGTCCGCTCCAGCCATTGCGTGTCCCATCCGGCCGAAAGCGCTGCGAGGCGGAGATTGGTCATCAGCCAGACGGCGAACAGGACGTAAATCCATTCGCGGTTGATAATCGCTGTCAGAAGCACAAATAGCGAGAGTAGGATCAGGCCGCCATCCAATAGCCCCGAATCGCGATGGAATTTCTGGATCGAGATGTCAAACTCGGCCGCCGGCCATTGCAACACGGATATGCGCCCCGGGCCCGCAAACACGGCCTTGCACAAGATCATCTGCGCCACTTGCAGCCGGCCCAGTTCAAGCACAAACCCGGCTTTTCCCCGATGCATGTTGCCGGCCGGTTCGATGCTGTTTGTGCCGCCCAGAGTGTTCAGTCGTGCCGCGTCCCAGCAGGTGACTTCGAGCGCGTGTCTGGACGGAAGTTCCACGTCCACCGGCTCATTCCGGTCGGACGGCCGGACGGTGAAACTGAACCAGAACGGAGACCCGGACAGCCTTGTATCCTGGTACGCAACGTTTGGCCGATCGCTCAACTGCGCTAGCGCTTGCGCCGGCTTCAGTGCCTCGCCGGTCTGCTCGAAAACGCGGAATTCGAGCGGGCTTCCGGCGCCTGCCGTGTACTGCTTATCGAAGGTGAGCAGCGCGATAAGCGACATCGCCGCAATTACGGCGGGCACGCCGTAAATGGACAATCGATATAACAACGACTCCAACGCTGCGTTAGCGCGTTTCGTCCATCCCGGTCTGAATATGGAAGACGTTGGCATATTTGACTATCGGCACGCGCAAGCAATTCTTGATGATACCTACTTTAACCATCATATTGGAAATGCTGGACAGGCAATCCTGCCCTGACTCCCCACCTGAAGAACGGCGGCGGCATGCAAGCCACGCATGTCGCCGCTTCGTCTATGCACTGATCGCCACCCTGGCGGACGCTACGGGTGCATGCGCCCGGGGGCTCCAGAGGGCGAAGGCCGCATCGCCTAGATCGATATCCGGATGATAGGTATGGCACATGAAGCCCAGCAAAGGATGCTCCGCCTCTTCCCATCGGGCTCTTGCTCCCGGGATGTCGAAGGCCAGGATCCGATGCGGGATATCATTGACGTGACGCATGGGGAAGAGTTGTCCCGGAAAGAGGTCCTCGAATAGAAGCGCTTCATATTGCCGGTCCAACGGCCGCCTGGCGGAGATGACCATCCATTCAATCTTCGCTTCTACGCAGTACTGATATAGCGCCTTGAATAGCGCGATCTTGACGACCCGTCCGGTCCGGCCCAGATCGATACCCAGCCTGGTAGCCTCGGCCATGCTTCTGTTCTTAAGCCACATTGGAAGCTCGACAGACTGCTCGATGGCAAGATCCCTGAAACGATTAGTCTGGATCCGCATCGTTCCCAAGGGCGAACCATCCAATCTGGACTCCGCTAGCAGAACCACCGAGCCCTGGTCGTGGTCGTTGGGTTCCGGCAAAGCCAACTTTGCCGCGAACTCCGGCACATGGCGTCCATAAGCCGCTTGTCGGATGGTGACTGCTTTTTGTAGTGCGTCGTCGCCGCGCACGACTCTTATGGTGAACGGAAGACGCTCTTCCATCATCCGCGCGCCCTGTAACGCTTGGTTCAGGACGCCGGCAGCACTGACTTCGTTCATAATTGCGGCATGATCTAGCGAATTCATCTCCAAACCTCCCCGGTCCACGAGAACAACAAGACACCGTCTGCAGCGCAAACGGCGATGGCCCGGTAAAGTCTGGCGACGACAAGCCTTACACCCATCGACCGTCGTCAAACACCGGGATCAGTCGCATGCCAGGACGGCTTCGTGCCCGGTCTGACAGCCTGATGGGTTGAAGATTGCAAAAGCGCTATCGTTCTTGATTTTCATTTGGATAAGCGTTTGCAATCATTATGCCGGACGATACCACGTCCAACATAGCAGCATTGCGCCCATTTTCGCCTATTTTCGCCCTTATCTCGCTTGTTTTTCGCTACAGGAAACCGGGGACCTCGCTGCTCGCAAACGACGGCGATGCGCGCACCGGTTTCCAGTCGCCATGTGCGAACGGTGCCGGTGCCTGCACCACGCGCATACCAACTGATCGGCGTCGCTTTGCATCCGTCCAAATTTTCTGGGCCGCAGGCGTTCCGGCATATCGCGCGCTGGCGGGCCGCGTTAGAATCGCGACCATGAGTACCGTGCTTCCTCCGGAAAAAAACGTTCTCGGCGGGCCATTACAGGCCTGCGGCTACGACCCGCTGACGGGTTTTTTCCGCGACGGCTGCTGCGCCACGCGCGGTGCCCAGGGCGTGGCGCACTTGGTTTGCGTGAAGGTGACGGAGGAGTTTCTCGAGTTCTCCCGCGCGCATGGCAACGATCTCTCCACGCCGCGTCCGGAGATGCGCTTCCACGGCCTCAAGCCAGGCGACCGCTGGTGCCTGCACGTGCTGCGCTGGATCGAGGCGTGGGAGGCGGGCAGGGCGCCCAAGGTCGTGCTCGAGGCCACGCATGAGGACGTGCTGCAACTGGTGCCGTTGCGCGCGCTCAAGCGCCACGCGCTCGATCTGCACTGAGCGCGGCTGACGGGCGGCGTCTGCGCGTGCAGCCGGATCGGGGCAGATCGAGCGCGATTATCGGCGGCGGCCCTGCCGGCCTCATGGCGGCGGAGGCCGCGAGCAGCGCCGGCGCGCGCGTCGATGTCTACGACGCGATGCCCTCGGTGGGGCGCAAATTCCTGATGGCCGGCAAAGGCGGCCTGAACCTCACGCATTCGGAGCCGCGCGCAGCCTTTCTCTCCCGTTATGGCGCGCGCCGCGCCTGCCTCGAGTCCCTGCTCGCGGGCTCGGCGTCGAGACTTTCGTCGGCAGCTCCGGCCGCGTGTTCCCCTCGGGCATGAAGGCCGCGCCGCTGCTGCGCGCATGGCTGCACCGGCTGCGCGCCGCCGGCGTGCGCTTTCATATGCGTCATCGCTGGTGCGGTTGGGGCGAAGACGGGGCGCTGCGCTTCTCGACGCCGCAGGGCGTGCGCGCAGTGCGCGCCGACGCCGTGGTGCTGGCGCTGGGGGGCGGCAGTTGGGCGCGGCTGGGTTCCACCGGCGCCTGGGTGCCGCTGCTCGCCGCGCGCGGCATTCGCGTCGAACCGCTGCGGCCCGCGAACTGCGGTTTCGACGTCGTCTGGAGCGAGCATTTTCGCGCGCGTTATGCCGGCCACCCCGTCAAGCCCGTGGTCCTGGCCCGTACCGGTCCGGATGGCGTCGAGTCGCGCCGGCAGGGTGAATTCATGATCACCGCGGCCGGCGTCGAAGGCGGCCTGATCTACGCCCTGTCTGCCTGCGCGACGCGATCGAGGCTGCAGGCAACGCGCTGCTGCGTCTCGACCTGGCGCCGGACCGGGATCTGGCGCGGTTGGCGCGGGAACTGTCGCAGCGACGCGGTTCGAGTTCGGTCGCGAATCATCTGCGCCGCCGGGCGGGCATCGTAGGGGTAAAGGCCGGGCTGCTGCGTGAACTTCTGCCGGCGCAGGATTTCGCCGACCCGTTTCGTCTTGCTGCCGCGATCAAGGCGCTGCCGCTGCGGCTGACCGCACCGCGCCCGCTGGACGAAGCGATCAGCAGCGCGGGCGGGGTCGCGTTCGAAGCGCTCGACGAACGTCTGATGATCCGGGCCCTGCCGGGCCTGTTCTGCGCCGGGGAGATGCTCGACTGGGAAGCGCCGACCGGCGGCTATCTGCTGACGGCGTGTTTCGCCAGCGGCCGTGCGGCCGGTGCCGGCGTTGTCGCCTGGCTGGCACGCGCAAGGCCCGAGTCGGCGGCGCGCTGATTGGCGACAGCGCAGCAGCGGCGGTGCCGCGCGGACGCGGGCTACTCGTCCACCCAGGTGACAACGCCGTCCACCGCGGCGCGGCTGGTGCGAAAGCGGTTTACCGGGTGGGCGGCATCCTCGTAACCGAACGACATCCCGCATACGACGAGCCGGTCGGCGGGCAGGCCGAAATACGCGCGCAGAAATTTCGGATGCGCCCCCAGGGCGGCCTGCGCGATGCTGGCAATACCGAGGCTGCGCGCGGCCAGCATGAAATTGTTCACCCAGGCGCCGCAATCGAGCACGCCGTACACGCCCAGCGCCTCATCGGTGGTGACGATCATCGCGTGCGGCGCGCCGAACAGGCGGAAGTTCTCCATCGTCTGCCGCGCCGAGGCCTCGCGATCGCCGCGCGCGATGCCCACGCTGTCGTAGAGCTGGAAGCCGCATTCGCGCCGGCGCTCGAGATAGACGCCGCGGTATTCCCGCGGGAATGCGAAATCGGGCTCCGGCTTGCGCCCGGCGGCATATTCGAGAATCGCGCCGCGCAAGCGCTCGGTCCCCGCGCCGCGGGTGATCACCACCTTCCACGGCTGCGAGTTGCACCACGAGGGCGTGCGCTGCGCGATCTCCAGCATGCGCGTGATGCTGGCCGTGTCCACCTGCCGCGGCAGGTATGCGCGGCAACTGTAGCGTTCGTGCAGCAGATGCTCGAATGCGCCGGACGGCGTGGCTGATGGTTCCGCACTCATGGGTTCTCCTTTTGTAAGCACTCTACTTATCGCCGGGAATGTGCGTCCCTTCTGCGTCTGCGTCCAGTTTGCGCGACGCGCTTGCGGCAGCGCGGCGGCCTTTGCTACGCCTTGGCCACGCCGGGAGGCGGCGCAACTTCGAAGCGCCAGTCACGCTGCGCATCGACCACCCAGCCGCCGGTGGGCGGCGCAAAGTGGGTGCCCAGGACCAGCACCGGCCTGTTCGCATAACGTGCGAGAAAATCCCGCCGCGTGCGCCGTGCCGCGGCCGCATCCACGTCGAAGTTGTTGACAAGGTCGGGTTCGGCGCATTGCAGCGGATGGTGCATCAGGTCGCCGGTGATAACGGCTTCCTCGCCGCGCGAGGAGATGCGCACGCTGACATGCCCCGGCGTGTGTCCCGGCGTCGGTTCCAGCCGGACTTCCGCAGTCAGCGCGTGATTCATGTCGACGAGCTCGGCCAGGCCGGCGGCCATGATGGGGCGCACCGAATCGCCCATGACGTCACCGTCGCGGTGCGTTGCCTCCTCGGACGACCAGTGCTCCCATTCCTTGCGTCCGAACAGATAACGCGCATTGGGAAAAGTCGGCACCCATTTGCCGTTCACGAGACGCGTATTCCAGCCGACGTGATCGACATGCAGATGGGTGCACAGCACGGTGTCGATGGTTTCCGCGGGATATCCGGCTAGGGAGAGATCGGCCAGAAACGGTCCCTGCAGAAGGTTCCAGACCTTGCGCGCGCGCGCCTTGTCGTTGCCGACGCAGGTATCGACGATGATGCGGCGTGTGCCCGACTCGATGATGAAGCTGTGGATCGATCCGATCAGGCGCCCGTCCTCGTGCGCGAAATGCGGTCTGAGCCAGGCGTGGCGCTGCACCAGCTCAGGCGTGGCCGCGGGGAACATGAACGTGCTGGGGAAGGGGTCGCCGCCCAGTTCGGCTACGCGCGTAATTCGGACATCGCCGACCTGCCAGTGGAGAAACTTGCTCGCGCCCATGTTTGCTCGCCTGCCGTTTGTTTCGGTTCAGGCCGGCTGCAGCCAGCCGATGACTCCAGCGCGCAGGCGCGCGATGATTCGGTCCCAGACGTTCGGATTCTGCACCACCTCGGTGCGGTAGAATGACGGGCACAGGATCGCGGCATGCGCGACTTCGCCGCACAGGCCGCAGCCGACGCAACTGTGGTTGACGTGCGCCACCGGATCCACCTTGAGCGGGTCCGATGATGCCTGCAGCGTGAGCGAGGGACAGCCGGAGAGGCGGATGCAGGAATGGTCGCCCGTGCAGGTGTCGTCGTCCACGCCGAAGCGGGTGCGCAGCACGCGCTCACCCGACCCGAGCAGCCGCGCGAGGATAGGGCGGATGCGGCGCTGGCGCTCGAGCTGGCACTCGCCTTCGGCGACGATCACCTTGAGTCCCGGCTCATCCGTGGTGAAGGCCTCGCGCAGCGTTTTCGCCATGTCGGCGACGCGATAGGTGTAGACATTGCGCAGCCATTTCACGCCGGCGCCGCGCAGCGTGTTCTCTATCCTGCGGTCGGTGAACACTGCGCTCTTCTCCTGCGCCAGTTCCCCGCTGCCCTCGTGCGGCGAGGACACCAGTTGCTGCGTTCCGGTGGCCGAGGTGTAGCCGTTTTTCATGATCAGCAGCACCGCGTCGCCGCCGTTCAACTGGTTGGAGGCGACGCCGGAGAGAAAGCCGTTGTGCCAGAATCCGCCGTCGCCCATGATCGCCATCGAGCGGCCGGCCAGCATAGGCGCGACGCCGGCGCCGCTGGCGAGGCTCATGCCGTAGCCGAGGATGGAATTGCCGAGCGAAAACGGCGCGAAGGTCGCGAACGAGTGGCAGCCGATGTCGGCCGAGATGTGGCGCTTGCCGATGTCGCGCTCGACCAGCTTGATCGCGGCGAATACCGGGCGCTCAGGGCAGCCGACGCAGAAATTCGGCGGCCGCGGCGGCAGCGGCGCGCCGAGCAGCTCTGCGGCGCGCGCGCGCGCGCCGTCCGCCATCTCGCGCCAGCGCGTCCCGGCCGAGAGGTCCAGGTGCGCGGCATGCGTGCCGAGAAAGCGCGCGAGCCCGTGCACGATCACCTCCGCCGTGTATTCGCCCGCCATGGTCAGCACGTCCTTGCCGTGCAGCCTGGTCTGGATATCTCGGCGGCGCAGCGTGGTGGCGATGTCCTGCTCGATGAATTCGGGCTGGCCCTCTTCCACCACCAGCACCGCGGTCTTGCCCGAGCAGAATTCGGTGATTTCCTCGGGCACCAGCGGATAGACCACGTTGAGCGCGAGGATGGGGATGCGGCAGTCGCCGAAATCGTCGGCCAGCCCGAGCAGTTTCAGCGCGCGCAGCAGGTTGTTGAACAGGCCACCCTGGCAGATGATGCCGACGCCGGTTTCGCTCCCCGCGAACAGCTCGTTCAGTTTGTGCTCGCGGATGTACTTGCGCGCCGCGGGCAGGCGCACGCCCATCTTCAGCTTTTCCTGCCGGAACGTGGCGGGCGGATGCGCGATGTGCTCGTAATCGAACACCGCCGGATCGGCCAGCAGATTGCGCGTCGACACCGCGGGCGCGCGATTGGCGCTGGCGACGAAGCTGCCGTGCACGTGACAGGCGCGGATGCGCAGATCCATGATCACCGGCGTGCTGGAGGCCTCGGACAACTCGAAGCCGCGTTGCACCAGGCGGGCGATGGTGGCGAGGTTCGGGCGCGGGTCCAGCATCCACAGCGAGGACTTCAGCGCGACCGCGTGAGTGCGCTCCTGCGCCACGCTCGCGCCCTCGCCATAATCCTCGCCCACCACGATCAGCGCGCCGCCGAGCACCCCCGCGGAAGACAGGTAGGTGAGGGCATCGGAGGCGACATTGGTGCCGACGATGGACTTCCACGTCACGGCGCCGCGGGCCGGATAGTTGATCGAAGCGCCGAGCATGGCCGCGGCCGAAGCTTCGTTGGTGCAGGCCTCCACGTGCACGCCCAGTTCGTTCATGTAGTCGCGCGCCTGCACCATGACGTCGAGCAGGTGCGACACCGGCGCGCCCTGGTAGCCGCCGACATAGGACACGCCCGACTGCAGCAATGCCTTGGTCACGGCGAGTATGCCTTCGCCGTGGAAGGTTTCGCCCTCGCCGAGCTTGAGCGACTCGATTTCCGCGTTGAACTGTCGTTCCATGAAAACCTCTTTTCTGAAAGCTGATTGGCGGGGGGTTAAAGGGGGCCAGGATGGAAAAGGAAGGGTCCTATCCCTGCCTTGGCCCCTCTTCCCCTACGCAGCCTTGCGCTTTGCGCCCGGCCGGCGCATGAATTGGATGATTTTCGGTTGCGGCGGCAACTGCGCGATGCCGTGCCGGGCGAGCGTCGCCTCGAGGCCGCGGCCCTCGGGGTCGGCGAGCGCGCCCTCGCGCGCGGCGCGCACCGCTTGCGCGCGCGCCTTGGCATCGGCCATGGTTGCGCCATCTGGCGCGGTGCCGCCCTCCACCAGGGTGTCGAATATGCGCAGGAAACTCGCCTTGGCGCGCCGGTTGGTATCGCCGTAGCCTTTGATCAGCCGGCCGCAGAGCGCGATCTCGAGGGCGAGCTCCGGTTCCGCTGCGGCGGCGATGGCGCAGAGCCAGCGCTCGATCAGCACCTGCTCCTCGGCGTAGCGCGCGCTCATGCGCCGCAGCGGCCGCAGCGCCGCGAGCAGGCGCAGCAGCAGAAAGCCGGTCACGCTGGTAGTCTTCACGTGCAGGCCTACATTCAGCTTGTGCATCAGGCCGCGCTTTTCGGCCCAGGCCACTAGGCGTTTGGACAGGCCGGAGGGTAATAGCGCCGCCGCTTCCTCCACGCCCGGCTTCAGGTACTCGATGATATGCACCGGCTCACCCGGTTTGGCCTGGACCTCGGCGCGCACACGCTCGAAGCGGCTGCGGCGCGATTTCAGGTCGGCGACTCGGATCACGTCCTCGTAGCTCATCCATAGCGCGAGAAAGCGCGCGGTTTCTTGGGTGAGCTTCCACGGCTCGGCGCCGGCTTGCGCCTGGTCCAGTTTGGCGATCGGCTCCAGTCGGTTCAAGTACAGCGCGGCATAATCGCGGTCCTGGAAGTCGGTGACGCGCGCCAGGCCTTGTTCAATCGTCTCGTGGATTTCCGCAGGAAAGGTCTGGCGCAGGCGTTCAGCTAAGGAACGCGCTTGCGCGTTGAGGGAATGCGCCTGCATGTCCGACGTATGCGCCGGTGCGGAACGCGCTTGCGCGTTGGCTTCGGCGCTTGGCCCGCCTGGGGCGGCGGGCGCCGCATTGCCCGCGGCTAGCGCGTAGCCCAGCGCAAAGCCCCTGAGGCTCGCCTCGGCCCCCTTGCCGGTGCTGCGTATGGCCTCTTCGCAGGCGGACCGCGGCAGCGGCAGGGTGCCGGAGCCGGCAAGCGCGCCAAACAGCGCCGCGTTGATCATCGCCCCGGTGTTCGCGGCGAGTTTATGGAAATCGGCGAGGATGGTGCGCTTGGCCAGCGCTTCGGCCGCCGCGATGATGCGCCCGCTGTCGTAGCGGCCGTCGCCCAGCGCTATTTTTTCTTCGACGGTGTAGATGCGGTGAGTCGAAGCGATGAGCGTGGTGCGCTCCGGCGTGACATAGCCATTGAGCAAGGCTCGCCCGGCTTCGAGCAGTTCGGAGGCGAGCATCACGTCGATGTCGGCCGGCGCGGGCGCGAGCGTCATCACCGGGCGCCGGCCGCGGAGCTCGGCCGCGCGCGCGGGGTACAGCTCGATGTAGTAGGTGGTCGCGCCGGTGCGCTGCGCCACCCCGGGAATGGAAGTGCTTTGCACCGGGTAGTCCTCGGCCGTCGCGGCGGCGATGATCCAGTCGGCAAGCACGCCGCCGCCTTCGCCGCCGAGTGCGGCGATCAGAATGGTAATCGGTCGTTGAGTCAATTCCATTTGTGAGTCAGTTCCATTTGTGAGTCAGTTCCATTTGGGTTTCAAGGCAAACCTTAGCACCGCAAACCTTGCGCGCTACGCGCGCCAACCTTGCTTTTTTTGTGCGGATGAAAAGCGCATTCGTACAAAAAGCAAGGTTACAGTTAACACCAAACACAGCGTTGGGGGTTTTATTCAAGATCGCCGAATGCGCGCGGATG
>JBQMQE010000136.1:0-12097 GCA_052172655.1 Burkholderiales bacterium | reverse complement strand
TCGAACGGAAACAGCGCCGCCGGCAGGATGAGTACCAGCGGATACATGCAAATGCGCTGGTACCAGCACAGGACGCAGGGCTGAAATCCCATAACTTCGCTGAAAAATAGGCTGCCGAGCGCCGACACGCTGGCGATCAGCCAGCATGCGAAAATCAGTATCCAATTCGAGTCTTGCGCGCGCGCGGCGGGATTCATCGACTATGGCTCGTGCAAAAAAGGAGTCGATTATAGCGGATCGCGGCGTGAGTCCTTGTTTTTCAGCAGGGATCACGGCGCCGGCGGCAGGTATAATCGCGCCTGCCATGCAAACTCCGACCCTCCAGGCCCTCACCCTCGCCCGTCCCGACGACTGGCATCTGCATTTGCGCGACGGCGCGGCGCTCGCCGCCGTGCTGCCGCACTCGGCGCGCCAGTTCGCGCGCGCCATCGTCATGCCCAATCTGCGGCCGCCGGTGACCACGGTGGCGCTGGCCGCGGCCTACCGTGAGCGCATTCTGGCCGCGCTGCCCGCTGGTTCGCGTTTCCGGCCGTTGATGACGCTGTATCTCACCGACAACACCAAGCCGGAGGAGATCGTGCTGGCGAAGACGAGCGGGCTGGTACACGCGGTCAAATATTATCCGGCCGGCGCCACCACCAATTCCGATTCGGGCGTCACGCGCCTCGAACATTGCCTGCGCGCGTTCGAGGCCATGGAAAAAGCGGACCTGCCGCTGCTGTTGCACGGCGAGGTCACCGACACGCAGGTGGACGCGTTCGACCGCGAACAGGTGTTCATCGACACGGTGCTGCCGCAGATCACGCGGCGTTTTGCCGGGTTGCGCCTGGTGATCGAGCACGTCACCACGCGCGAAGCGGTGCAGTACGTGGCCGCGGCCCCGGCCAACGTCGCCGCCACCATCACGGCGCACCATTTGCTCCTGAACCGCAATGCAATGTTTGCGGGCGGCATGCGCCCGCATCACTACTGCCTGCCGCTGCTCAAGCGCGAGACGCACCGCCGGGCATTGGTGCAGGCCGCGACCGGCGGCAGCCCCAGGTTTTTCCTCGGCACCGACAGCGCGCCGCACGCGCGCCGCAACAAGGAGGCGCCCTGCGGCCATGCGGGCATTTACAGCGCGCATGCGGCGATCGAGCTGTATGCCGAGGCGTTCGAAACGGCGGGTGCGCTGGACAAATTCGAGGCCTTCGCCAGTTTTCATGGGGCGGATTTTTACCGCCTGCCGCGCAACAGCGAAAAAATCACCCTGCAGCGCGAGAGCTGGCAGGTGCAGTCCTCATTCGCCTTCGGCGACGACGAACTGGTGCCGCTGCGCGCCGGCGAACGTCTCCTTTGGCGCCTGCAGTAGCCGGAGCTATCGCCATGGCCACCTCTGCTGCTCCAGTCTGGAACCGATGGGAGCTCCTCGCCTCGCCGGCTTTCGCCACGCTCGCCCCGCTGATCGAACAGTTGCCGGAAGACCACTTTCCGACGCTCGCCCAACTGAACCGGATGTGCGACGAGCGCGAGGTGGTGAGCGGAAACGGCGTGCCGATCGAGTTCGTGCCGCAGGAGGCCAAGTCCGAAGAGCCCTACGAAACCCGGGTGTATGCACGCGGCAAGGTGCTGACCCGCGGCCGCAACTGGCATGACCTGTTCAATGCCCTGGTGTGGATTACTTTTCCCAGAACCAAAGCGGCCATCAACCGCCACCACTACCGCGAGATGCTGGCGCGCCAGGGCGAGGGTTTGCGCGGCACGCCGCGTGATGTTCTCACTCTGTTCGACGAAGGCGGCGTGATCGTGGCGAGCAGCGAGCCCGAACTCGGCGCGCTGTTGCGCGAGTTCCAGTGGAAGGAACTGTTCTGGCAACGCCGGGCCGAGCTGATCCAGTCCATGCGTTTTTACGTGTTCGGGCACTCGATTTACGAGAAAGCGCTGCAGCCCTACAAGGGCATCACTGCCAAGAGCGTGATTTTCGAGGTGCCCGCGCGCGAGCTGGAGCGCCCGCTGCCGCAGCAGCTCGTTACCCTCGACGCGCGTCTGGCAAAACATTTCAGCGAGCCGGCGGCGCTTGCCGCGACCGAGGCCTATGCGCCGCTGCCGGTGCTGGGCATTCCGGGCTGGACTGCGGACAACGAATACGAGCGTTATTACGACGATACCCAGCACTTTCGCCCCGGGCGCAGGCAGGCCGAGGAGCAGGCGGACGCGCAGGCCCGCCGGGACGAGACCGAGACTGCGCGGCGCAAAGGCCGCAAGAAGTAGCCGCTATCCCGCCCTGCCGCAGCGACGGCAAGTCGACGCAGCCGCGCGAAGCCCCAGTGTTAGAATCCCCGGGTGAAGCTGGCCAGACGGTCGCTGCGTGCCGCAGGGCACGGAGAGGAAAGTCCGGGCTCCGCAGAGCAGGGTGACGGCTAACGGCCGTACGTACTAGTTGAAGGCTTGCCTTCGGCGAAGACGAGGAACAGGGCCACAGAGACGAGTCCTTGGGACCGGCGCGCGGACTTGTCCGCGCGTCTGGCGCCCAAGGGGTGAAACGCGGCAACCTCCACCCGGAGCAACACCAAATAGGCGGATGCGGCACGCGCAGTCCCGGCGTGCCATGAGTGGCTCGCTCAAGTCCGCGGGTAGGTGGCTGGAGCCCTGGGGTAACCCAGGGCCTAGAGGAATGACCGTCATAGGGAGCAATCCCCGTAACAGAACCCGGCTTACCGGCCGGCTTCACTTTCAGCCTGCGTCCCGGGTTTTCGATTGCCGGCCCCCCATTCGGTCTTGTGGCTTGCCGCAACTGCAGGGCGACTCAAGCCGCCCGGCGTTTGACCCGGATCATGTCCTGTCCCCTACGCAGGGGCACAGAATGCGCAATCGATATGCGGGGTAATTCCCCCGCTGTTCCGTTGAACCCGGCCTGGAACTCCGATGCACACTTGCGGCTCGAGCATCGACGCGCGCAAACAAGGCGAGACGTGCAACCCGGCCAGTTCTGCCGCAGGACGGTTTCGCCCCGCAGCAGGCGCAACGGACACTAACGGCATGACATCCCAGATGGAGGAACACCGGTTGAAATCCTGGCTGCGCGGCCTTCCGGCTGCGCCAGGCGAGTGGGTTGACGCCTTTGCTGCCGCGCACAGCGGAAGCGGCGACGCGGGGCGGGTATGAAAGACCGGCATCCGCGGCCCGGCGACCCGGTCGCGCTCCCGATATTCTGGGAGCCTTCAGTCGCGTTTCTGAGATGGACCATCGTGCTCATCCTGGGCAGTTGCGCCGCGTTCATGATCGTCCTTTTCATTGTCGCGCCGGAGCAGATGCGCACTGCGCCTGCCGGCGGCCCCGTGGTCCTGGCTCTGGTTGCGATGGCCGCAATGGTTTTCCTCTCGCGCGGCAAGATCAAAACCTCGGTTTATGTGCTTGGCATCGGCCTGTGGCTGTATGCAACCGGCATATCGCTGCTCCTCGGCGGCTTGAATTCGATGTTCATCATCGTCTACCCGCTGATCATCATGGGGGCTGGCTGGCTGTTGCGTCCGCGCCTGGCGGAGGTGCGCAAACTCGGCGCCGAGGGCGGGCCGCTGCGCAGCGTGGGCACCACGCAGGACATCACCGAGCGCAAGCAGGTCGAGGCCCGGCAAGTTCAACTCGAAGCGCAGAAGATGGAGGCGCTGGGAACCTTGGCCGGGGGCTTGGCGCACGACTTCAACGACATCGTCGCATCGATCATGGGCAACGTGGAGCTGGCGCGCCAGGAGGTGGGGCCTGGGCACGCGGCGCGGGAGAGCCTGGAGGAAATCCGCAAGGCGAGCCGCCGGGCAAAGGAGTTGGTGCAGCAGATCCTCGCCTTTGGCCGGCGCCAGGCGGTCTCGCGCGAAGTAATATCGCTCGCGCCGGTGGTGGAGGAATCGGCGCGCGTGCTGCGCACGACGCTGCATGCGGGGGTGAGACTGAGCGTGGAATGCGCGCCGGATGCGCCGCCGGTGCTGGCCGACGCGACGCAGGTGCAGCAGATGCTGCGCAACCTGTGTGCTAATGCCTGGGAGGCGATGCAGGGGCAGGAGCGGCCGGCCGCGATCGAGCTTAGCCTGGTGCAGCACATGGTGAACGGGGCGTCGTATGCCGGGCCGGAACGGCGAACCAGGGGTGCGCGCGTCGCTCTGCGCCCGGGCCGCTACGCCTGCCTGACGGTGCGCGACACCGGGCCGGGCATGGATCAGGCGACGCGCTCGCGCATGTTCGAGCCCTTCTTCACCACCAAGCCGGTGGGCACGGGGCTAGGCCTGGCGGTGGTGCACGGCATCGCGCATTCGTACGGGGCGAGCATCGAGGTCAAGAGTGTCCCCGGCAAGGGCGCCACCTTCCGCATTTATTTTCCCGCGGCGCAGGCGCCGGCGCTGCCCGCCTGAGTCGGCGCCCCCTTAGCCCCGGACAGGGCTTTCCCGTTTGGCGGGATCAAGACCCGCCATCGTCGGCCAAAGATTGCGGATCCACATTGCTGCCGGGTTGCGCCTGGCCCGCGCCCGAGGGCCGATCAGTTGCCCGCGCGGGCCGGCGCGTGCAGCGCGTCGATCTCGGCGAGCACGCGCGCCGGCAGAAGATTGTTCATGCACCTGAAATGCCCCAGCGGGCAGTCGCGCGCGTAGCAGGGGCTGCACTCGATGTCGATCTTCGCGATGCGCGCCAATCCAGGTTGCGACGACAGCGACAGCGGCGGGGTGTGCGCGGGGCTGGATGATCCGTACAGCGCGATCAGCGGCTTGCCCAGCGCCGCGGCGACGTGCATCAGGCCGGAGTCGTTGCTCACCACCAGTTTGGCGCAGGCTATGAGGTCGATCGCTGCTGCGAGGTCGGTGCGGCCGCACAGGTTCGCGCACACATCGCCCGACTGCGCGCGGATTTCCTCGCCCAGCCCCGCGTCCTTGCCCGAACCGATCAGCCAGACGGCATAACCGCGCCTGGCCAGTTCGCGCGCGAGTTCCGCGAAATGCCGCGCCGGCCAGCGCTTGGCCGGGCCGTATTCCGCGCCGGGGCAGAACACGGCGACCGGGCGCGAGCGCGCGAGGCCGAGGCGCGCAGTGGTGCGCGCGGTGTTGACCGGATCGGACTGCAGCCGCACCGGCGGCAGCGGACGCGGCAATTGCGCGCCCGGTTTTTCCGCGAGTTGGGCATAGCGCTCGGCCATCAGCGGCAGCTTCGCCGGGTCGAGCTTGTGCACCAGGTTCAACAGGCCGTAGCGGAACTCGCCGGCGTAGCCCGTGCGCAGCGGGATATCGGCGAAAAAGGGTATCAGCGCCGACTTGAAGCTGTTCGGAAGGACGATGGCCTGGTCGTAGTTTCGCTTTGCCAGTTCGCGTCCCAGCTTCCAGCGCGCGCGCAGCTTCAGCTCGCCGTGCGCGAACGGTGAGGCGATCACTTCGTCGATTTCGGGCATGCGCTCGAGCAGCGGGCCGCACCAGGGCGGCGCCAGCGCGTTAATGCTGACGCGGCCGAGCTTGTCATGCAGGCGCCGCAACAGCGGCTGTGCCAGCAGCGCGTCGCCGATCCAGGACGGTGCGACGATGAGGATGCGCGGCATAGGGCGACTCGCAAGGAGCTAAGAGGGCGCGAAGAAGGCCGCTTGGTTTCCCGCGCTCGCCACGGATTACTCCCGGCGCGCTTCAGTGCCCTTTGGGCGGCGCACCCTTGTACACGTAGTGCGTGCCGCAGTAGGGGCAGAGCAGTTCGCCCGATTTCGCCACGTCGAGAAACACGCGCGGATGCAGGTTCCACACCGGGGTCGAGGCCATGGGGCATTCCAGCGGCAGGTCCTGCTCCGTGACCTCGACGGTACGTTGTTGCTGCGCAGTGGCGGACATCAGCGTTTCCCTTTTCTTGCCGGCTTGGCAGCGGCAAGTTTGGATATGCCCGTGGCGGCCTTGGACTTGCCTGCCGCCGCTTTAGACTTGCCTGCGGCCGCACCAGACTTGCCTATGGCCGCTGCAGACTTGCCTTTGGCCGATCCAGACGTGCCTTTGGCAACGGGCGCGAGCCAGCCGGCGTGACGCGGGTCCCTGCCGTTGACCACTTCGAAAAACGCCTTTTGCAGCTTGCGCGTGACCGGGCCGCGGCGGCCGGCGCCGATCTTGCGCCCGTCGACTTCGCGGATCGGCGTGATTTCGGCGGCGGTGCCGGTGAAGAAGGCCTCGTCGGCGATGTACAGGTCGTCGCGGGTGACGCGCCGCGGCGTCACCGTGTAGCCCCGTTCCGCGGCGAGCGTGATCACGCTGTCGCGCGTGATGCCCATCAGCGCCGAGGTCAGCTCCGGCTCGTAGATGCGGCCGTTCTTGACGATGAACAGGTTCTCGCCCGCGCCTTCGGCGACGAAGCCGTCGACGTCGAGCAGCAGGCCCTCGTCGTAGCCGTGGTCGAGCGCTTCCTGGCTGGCGAGGATGGAGTTGGCGTAGGTGCCCGAATACTTGGCGCGGCACATCGACACGTTCACGTGGTGGCGCGCGAACGACGAGGTCTTGACGCGGATGCCCTTCTCCAGCGCCTCGGCGCCGAGGTAGGCGCCCCAGGGCCAGGCAGCGATGGCAACGTGCACCGTCGCTCCCTTGGGCGAGACGCCCATTTTCTCCGAGCCGTAGAACGCGATCGGACGCAGGTAGCATTCAGCGAGCTTGTTCGCGCGCACCACTTCCTTGTGCGCTTCGATGAGCGTCGCCTTGCTGTAGGGGATTTTCATCATGTAGATGTGCGCCGAGTTGTACAGGCGGTCGATGTGCTCCTGCAGGCGGAACACGGCGGTGCCGTCCACGGTGTTGTAGGCGCGCAGGCCCTCGAATACCGCCAGCCCGTAGTGCAGCGAGTGGGTGAGCACGTGGGTGGTAGCCGAGCGCCAGGGCACCAGCTTGCCGTCATACCAGATGTATCCGTTGCGGTCGGCCATCGACATTGTTGCCAGCTCCTTGTTCAAACCAACTGAATGAATGCGTGAAATGGTATTTTAGCGGAAAGCTGCTCGCTTGAGCAGCACATGGCGGAGGAGGACAGGATCAGGTGTTGCAGAAATGCCCCAAATGCAATGCCGCGCTAGACCGCGGCGATGCCGGACCGAGTGGACGCTGCCCCTCTTGCGGGCTCATTTTCGCCAAGTATTTGCAGGCGCGGCAGGGCAAAGCTGCGCGCGCGCCAGCGCCCGAGCCGGGCGCCGAACTGGCGCCTGATCGCTCAGCTTTGCTCGCCAGGCTGCTGTATGTGCCGGCGCGCGTCGGCAGCCTGAATTTTTACGGCCGCTGCATCGCCTACGCCTTCTGTTTCATCTGGGGCTGGCGCCTGTATGCGATGGACCTGGGCACGGCCGAAATCATGAATTCCTTCATGCACCTGATCGTGCTTCCCATGCACGAGGCGGGGCATGTGCTGTTCATCCCCTTCGGCCGCTTCATGAGCGTGCTCGGCGGCAGTATGTTCCAGGTGCTGTTGCCGCTGGTCCTGGTGGCCTCGTTCATGTTCGGCTTCGGCGGCAGCCGGCGCGACAACTTCGCCGCCTCGCTCATACTGTGGTGGGCCGCAGCTTCCATCATCGACGTCGCGCCCTACATCTGGGATGCGTACGATCCAAAAATGATGCTGCTCGGCGGGAAAACCGGCGCCGAGTCCGACGGCCACGACTGGCAGAATATCCTCGGCGACCTGGGGCTGCTCAAGCGGGCGCATTTGATCGCGGGCGTCGCGCACACGCTGGGCCTCGTCGTGATGCTGGCTGCTTACGCCTGGGGCGCTGCGCTGCTTTACTTGCAGTTCAAAAATCGCGGGAGCGATGCGTTCGAGGAAGACAGCTAGTTACGTCTGTTCGGGAAAGCAAGCTTCGGGTAAGTTTAGCTCTTCGGAAATGCGCTACGCCGGGTTGCCTTCCATGCCTGCGAGTCTGTGCCACATTTGCCGTGGCGAAAGAATTGGCATCTTCTGCATAGCACAGCATGACTGCATTGCAGCCGTGTTTGCGCGGCTACGGGTCGATTCGCGGGCGCCAATTCATGGGCTCGTTCTTGCACCTGATCGTGCTTCCCATGCACGAGGCGCGGCATGTGCCGTTCCTTGACCCTATTCGCGAAGCGGCCTAAAGTGCATCGGTCCATTCTGGACAGTCATTCGAAGGGGAGGCAGAGATGGTGCGTACCGACGATCTGACTCATAGTCTCCGCCAGGCAGCGGGCGACTCTTCGGTCCGATTAAGCGATTGACTGGAGGAGTTCGCCATGACCTTCGATTTCATCATCATCGGCGCCGGCCACAATGGCCTCGCCTGCGCCGCGTATCTTGCCAAGGCAGGCGCCAAAGTCCTGGTCCTTGAGCGCAGCATGCAGGTGGGCGGCGGGTGCAGCACCGGGGAATTAACACTGCCAGGATTCAAACACAATATCTGCTCCGTCGTTCACACCCACATCCCCACCAGCCCGGTCTACCGCGACCTGGAGCTTGAGCGTCACGGCGTAAGCTACGTCTACCCGGAGCATCTGCGCGGCACCATCTTCCCCGACCATAAGAGCATCGTAATGTATCGGGAGCCGGAGAGAATGGCCGATGAACTGGGCAAGTTCTCAGCCAGGGACGCTAGGACCTTCAGGAAGCTGGTTGAAGACTACGGCGAGTTCATCGATTTGACCTACCTCCCATTGATGTATTCGCCGCCGCTGCCGCCTTCGACGCAGAGCGCCGAACTGGAGAAATCCGAGGAGGGGAGAACGCTGCTCCAGTGGCAGGCGAGCACGCCGGTGAAACTTCTCGACGAGCTGTTCGAGAGCGAGGAGGTAAAGGTTCACTTTTTGTCCAGAATGACCGTGCTGGGCTTTGCCCCTGATCAATTCGGACAGGGATGGATCTGCCTGTTCCGCATTCTGAAAGCCGAGGCGCCCATCTGCGTGGGCGGCTCCCAACAACTGGCGCTGGGGCTGAGACGCGTCGTAGAAGCGCACGGCGGCGTGGTTCAGACAGACGCCGAGGTGAAGCGTATCCTCTTGCGCGGCAACAGGGCCGTAGGAATAGAACTGAAGGATGGGACGCGGGCCGAAGCCGGGAAGGCCGTGGTAACTAACCTCGAACCCAAGAAGAGCTTTCTGGGATTGGTCGGAGAAGAGTTGTTGCCGACCTCCTTCGCCACTCGCGTCAAGAACTATCACTCAAACGGACGCTCGCTTTTCGTCCTGCACCTGGCGCTGTCCGAGCCGCCGCGTTATCGGGCCGGCGCTGACAACCCGCCAGTGAACCTGGCATTCAGCCAGGAAATGTTCGGGGGAAGCGTGGCGGAGCAGGTGCGCGCGTACCAGGAAATCGCGATGGGCAGGCCTCCCCGGAAAGAGATGCTGCAAATCACCCTGCCAACGCTGTTCGATCCCTCCCAGGCTCCCGCAGGCAAGCACACGGCGGTCGTCTGGCAGTACGCGCCGTACCGGCTGGAAACTGGAGGGGCGGCCGGATGGAAAAGCATCAGGGATGAATACGCCGCGCATCTCCTGGACCTCTGGCGGTCCTACGCGCCGAACATTTCGAAGGACAAAATCCTCGCCATGACGATTCAGGATCCCACCGACACTGAGCGGCACAACGACAACTTCGTCAATGGCGTCGATGTCGTGGGCGACATGACTCCCGATCAGATGGGATATTTCAGGCCCTTTGCCGGCTGGTCCAGCTACAGAACGCCTGTCGACGGGCTCTACATGTGCGGCGGCTACTGCCATCCCGGCGGAGGCGTGCATGCCGGCGCGGGGCACAACGCCGCCGCCGCGATCGTGGACGATTACAAGCTGAATAAGTGGTGGGGCTGATGCCTCAACGCGAGGCGAAGTTCTCTGTCAGCGCCCCACCGGATGAAGTGTGGACGTTTATTCGCGACTTCCAATCCCTGTGCACCTGTATTCCCGGAGTCGAGCGGATCCGGCTGCTCGACGATAGGAGCGCCGAGCTTACGGTGAAGGAAAAAGTCGGCATCGTGCCATTGATCGTAACCCTGACCGCGCAGATCGATGCGGAGGAGCCGCCGCGCCGGCTTCATGCCACCGCCAGGGCGGAACATTTGACCATGGAGATCGATGTCACATTGCAGCAAACCGATTCCGGGACCGAGATGACGAGCCTGTTCAAGGTGAAGGGCGAGGGGCAGCTCAAGCCGGTCGTCGACAGCTTGTTCGAGAGGAGGGCGAGCGAGCGCACCGCGCAGTTCGCGGACTGTCTGGAGAAACGCTTCGGTGGCGTTTCGCCGACAAACGCTTTGGCGCAAGTTCCTGCCGGCCCCAACGTGGCGCACGACCGGGTCGGGCGACTCGGCCGCTGGCTCAACCGGCTCTGGCTGCGACTTATAGGGAAGTTCACGCCCCGGAGGAAATGAGTTCGGGTGATTCCGCGCAGGATGCCCAGGCAGCGGGGAACGAATGCCTAGCGCTATGGTCTTGCTTGCCAAGCCGCCGCTATCACTGGGCATCACGAACTCGCAGCAGTTCTTGCGACGCGCCGACCGGCTTATCGAGTGGCTGTCGAAAATTTGGGACGTTTGCCGCAGTGCGACGAATGCTCCTGGCCGAGGACCCCTCCAGGACCGATGGTTCCAAGGTTCGGTACGCCTCCGGCTACGATCACTCAGCCGTTGACTTACTGCAATTGAGGTGCCGCGGGCATCCGCTCACGTGACACCCGTCGGGCAGCATCGATCCTGAGCGGACATGGAGTGGCCCGAAAAGCGGGCGCCGATTCTGTTTTCTGGTGGAGGCCCGAAGAACGGTTGATTATTCACGAAGCTGGCTCCCGCTCGCAGCCAAGGCCATTCCCAGCGCCGTCGATACTTCGATTCACCGCAGCCTTGATACGATCTGCTCGGCGGCATTTCGCTTGTTAGCCATCTTCTTGCCCCTTTCACAACAGTCCAATTAGTCAAATCCCCTCACATCGATTGGTAGCGTTTTCTCGGGCTAGGTCAGGTCATTTTGCACCACCGCCGGATACTTCCTGTGCAATCGGGTCTTTCAGCAACAGTCCGATTTGGCGACTGCGCGCGACGATCGCGCCACTGGAATCCCACAACGCTCCAGTTTCTATCATGCGACCGTTGTGAAGATCGTCGCACTCGAACCGCGCTCGTAGCCAGCCAGGTTTCGGCGCTCGCCGAATGTGGATGGTCAGCTCGATCGTCGGTACCCATCCGGTGTTTCCAACGAGCGCCGTGAGCGACGGCGGAAACATATCCACAAAGCATGGCAACGACAACGTCGTTGGGTCAGCGCCATCGGAGAATCGGATCCAACCCTCGACCACCGCGCGTTCCCCGGCTTCAACGCAATCGGGATGGAGGACGCAATCGACGCGAGACAGCAATGGCAACTCGACGCCTTGATTCAGTTTGCCGCGTGGAATGCAATCCTCGACTGCCGGTAACTCAGGTGGCTTTGGCCCCATCTCGGGACCGATGCCAACCTCTGCTTCGACGTCACCAAATGCGGCGATTACGATCAGCCGCTCCCTGCCGTCCTGAGACAGCGTGCCGCGCGCCGTGGCCATCGTCCGGCCCGATCGAATCAATGTGGCTTCGATGCGGCCGACGCCGCCACCTTGAACGGGACGAAGATAGTGCGTCGTCACCGAAATCGGATCCGGTTGACCGGTCAGCTCCCGTAGGGCCCGAAGCACGGGGGCCATCGCGTACCCGCCGTTGCTGTTGGTTCCAATATTCCAGTTGGCGGAAAGCTGAGTTTCCCAAACGCATTCGTCAACGCGGGTAATCGATGTTTCTACGTCAAACAGTACCACCGGGTAACCTCTCTAAAAAATCCAATTGCCGTCGCAATTGCCGGGTACAAATAGTATATGAAGTCGACTCCGGCGATTGCGCGGACTTATCTCAGGAAGCGCTGATTGCGCAGCCAGAAGTGCCGGTAACGTTTGACAGCCCTGACGAATGCCGGGCGGCCTCCGGCCGGATGTTTGAAAATAAAAAGCGCGAAAAGCGACAGGTCTATTTTCCCACACGGGCGTTTCACGACCCTGGGCAGTCATTCGTTCGCTGTTAGTCCGAGTCCCGGGTTCGAGCCCTGATCGGGGAGCCACTTAGGTGCAAAACTGGGCACGGGCGCAATGCCTGTTCCCCCGG
>JBQMQE010000135.1:11659-12155 GCA_052172655.1 Burkholderiales bacterium | reverse complement strand
CGCTCGACGTTCTTGCGCAGCAGCGGCTCGCCGCCGGTGAGCCGGATTTTCTCGATGCCGTGATCGACGAAAATCTGCGCCAGGCGCGCGATTTCCTCGAAGGTCAGCAACTGGTCGTGCGCCAGGTACGGGTAGTCCTTGCCGAACACTTCTTTCGGCATGCAATAGACGCAGCGGAAGTTGCAGCGGTCGGTGACCGAGATGCGCAGGTCGCGCAGCACGCGGCCGAGCCGGTCCCGTGTCGGGCCCGCGGCCGGCGCGGCAGCCGGCGGCAGCGGCTTGTGGCGCCCCGCATCGACCAGAGCGATAACCCTTTCTGTCATGTGGCTTTTTCGAGTTGAATCCGGTTTAACATGATAGCAGAGGGACCGCTACGCTAGTATAGTTGTACCCTATGAAGCATCCGGTTTTTCGCATTGCGGTAATCATGGAGCGGCGCGCGCTCGTCAATCGCTGGCAGGCGCACAGCTGGGAGGCCATGGGCATCGTTCAGGAT
>JBQMQE010000135.1:2484-11649 GCA_052172655.1 Burkholderiales bacterium | reverse complement strand
GGTGTTGCGGGAGGACGAGACCAGCGTGCAAAGGTTGCACGGCGGCTTCGAACTGGAGCTGCATCGCGACGAAGCCGAGAACTACTATCTCAACCTGTCGGCGCTGCAACCCTGCGTATTCATCATTTGGCGCATGGAGGAGGACCTGGCCGTGCCGAAATTCGTCACCGTCAGCTATGGGGAGGCGGCGCGCTTCATGGACGCGGACGAACGGGTGGACACCGCACCCATGCCGCGCGACATGTGCGACTGGCTGGGCGAATTCGTCAACCAGCACTACAAGCCCGAGCCCAAGCGGCGTAGCCGTCCGCCCTCGTTCAAGGGTGCCAAAAGAGGATAACGGAACGTTACCATGGACGATAAGGAAACCTTCCTCTCGCGCTGGTCGAGACGCAAGCTGGAGGCAAACGAGAACCCGCCCGCCTTGGCGCCGACGGAACTGCCCGCGGCGGGGCTCGCCGTGCCGACCGCGCCACCCGCATCCGCGGCGGAACCGGCGGCGCCGGCATCGCCGCAGGGCCGCAGCGCCGAGTACCGGAAATTCTTCGACCCGCAGGTGGATGAAAGGCTGCGCCAAACGGCTTTGAGAGGACTGTTTAGCGACCCGCACTTCAATGTCATGGATGGCCTGGACACATATATTGACGACTACTCCTTGGCCGATCCCATTCCGGCTGCGATGCTGCGACAACTGAATCAGGCGAAGAACCTGTTCCTGTTCGAGGACGAGGAGAAGACAGCCGATGGCGCGATCGGCCCGGCGGCGGCCGGGGACACCGCGGTCGCTGCGCCTGCGGCCCCGGTTGACACGAGCGTACTGCCGGAACCGTCGTCGGCAGCCGGGTCCGATCAGAATGCAGACGTCGCGGCCGCCACCGCCGCCGTGGCGGCGCCGGTGGACGGCAGCAGAAATAACTAGACTAGGGTTTTTGTTAGCTTGTACTATACGCCCGCGCTGGAGGAGCCCGCGTTCGACGGGTTGCGCTAACAAATTATTATAAGAACATGTCGACTGACAAGACTATTAAGCTGTGCGACTGTAACCAGACCATGGCGCTGGACGCCAAGGCTTTGGCGATCGCATTGAAGCTCGGTTCGCCGATAACCATCCATACCGAACTGTGCCGGCGCGAAGCCGGCGCCTTTCACGAAGCCCTCCAGGGAGGCGATTGCCTCGTGGCCTGCACGCAGGAGGCGCCGCTGTTCGCTGAACTCGCCGATCAGGCCGGCGCAAAGCACGAGCTCAAGTTTGTCAATATCCGCGAGACCGCGGGCTGGTCCAAGGAATCGAAACAGGCGACGCCTAAGATCGCGGCGCTGCTCGCCCTGGCCGGCTTGCCCGAGCCCGAACCGGTGGCCAGCGTCAGCTACCACTCGGACGGGCAGTTGCTGATCGTCGGTCCGGCGGACGTCGCGGTGCAATGGGCCGAACGGCTCAAGGAGCGGCTCGAAGTGAGCGTGCTCCTCAGCGACAGCTCGGGCGCCGAGCTTGCGGCGGTGCGCAGCTACCCCGTCTGGTCGGGCAAACTGAAGTCGATCAGCGGCTATCTAGGCGCGTTCGAGGTCGCTTGGGAGCAGGTCAATCCGATCGACCTGGAACTGTGTACGCGTTGCAACGCCTGCATACGCGCCTGCCCGGAACAGGCCATCGATTTTACCTATCAGATCGATCTGGCCAGGTGCAAGTCGCATCGCGCCTGCGTAAAGGCCTGCGGCGGCGTCGGCGCCATCGATTTCGAGCGCATCGAGGGCGCGCGCAGCGAACGCTTCGATCTGGTGCTCGACCTCGGCGCCGAGCCCAGTATCAAGCTTGCGCAGCCGCCGCAAGGCTATCTCGCCCCGGGGCGCGATCCACTCGCACAGGCCCTCGCCGTAGGGCAGTTGGCGCAACTGGTGGGCGAGTTCGAGAAGCCGAAGTTCTTCGCCTATAACGCCAAGATCTGCGCGCACAGCCGCTCTGCCAAAGCCGGCTGCAACAATTGCATCGACACCTGCTCCACCGGCGCGATTTCGGCCGATGGCGATCAGGTCAAGGTCGAGCCGCACATGTGCATGGGTTGCGGCGGCTGCGCCACCGTGTGTCCTTCGGGCGCGATGACCCATATCTATCCGCGCGTTCCCGACTTGGGCCGGCAGATCAAGACCGTGCTCGGCACCTATCGCGCCGCAGGCGGAAAAGACGCGTGCATCCTGTTCCACAATGCGGGCGCGAGCCGCGATCTGATTGCCAAGCTCGGGCGGCGCGCGCGGCCGGGGAAAAGCGGCGGCCTGCCGGCGCGGGTGATACCGCTGGAGGTGCATAGCGTCGCCGCGCTCGGCATGGATACGCTGCTCGGCGCGCTCGCCTACGGCGCCAGTCAGGTCGTGCTGCTGGCGAACGCGCAAGAGGCCGACGAATACGGCCCGGCCGTGGAACGGCAGATGCGCCATGCGCAAACCATAGTCAGCGCGCTGGGCTATGCCGGCATGCACCTCAAGCTGTTCGCCACCGAAGACGCGGTCGTGTTGGAGCGCGAGGTCTGGGCGCTCGCGCCGGCGCGGACGGTCGCCGATGCCGCAAGTTTCAACCTGAGCGCGGACAAGCGCAGCACCCTGGAGTTCGCGCTCGAGCACCTGGCGCGCCTCGCACCCGTGCCGCAACAGGAGATCGCGCTGCAAGCGGGCGCGCCCTGGGGCCAAGTCAAGGTCAACCGCGCCACCTGCACGTTGTGCATGGCTTGTGTCGGCGCCTGTCCGGCCTCGGCCCTGGTCGATGGCCGCGAGCAGCCCATGCTCAAGTTCATCGAGCGCAATTGCGTGCAATGCGGCCTGTGCGCCAACACCTGCCCGGAGCAGGCGATTTCCCTCGCGCCGCGGCTGCTGCTCAGCTCTCAGGCCAAGACGGAACAGGTGCTGCACGAGGCGGTCCCGTTCGACTGCGTGAGCTGCGGCAAGCCTTTCGGCAACAAGCAGATGATAGACAACATGCTGGGCAAGCTCGGCACGCACTCCATGTTTGCCGGCGGCGGCCTGAAGCGACTGCAGATGTGTGCCGATTGCCGCGTCGTCGACATGATGGAAAACAAGAACGAGCAGACCATCTTCGATATCCGATCATGAACGGCCAGTCCACCCCTCTAGCATCCGCGCCGCCCGTGTTCGAGGAGGATCAGGCGCGCGCTGATTTCTATGCGCTGATCGCGCGTCTGTTCTACGCCGGACCGGATTCCGCTTTGCTCGCCGCCATTGCCGGCGCCGATGAAATCGCGGGCGAGGACGATAGCGCGCCGCTGGCCACGTCGTGGAGAGCGCTGCGCGCGGCTGCGGCGGCGATGGATGCGGAGGCGGCGCGCGAGGAATACGACAGTGTGTTCGTCGGCACGGGCAAGGCCGATATCACCCCCTATGCCTCGCATTACCTAGCTCACTCCATGCAGGAACGGGTGTTGGTGCGGCTGCGCGATGCTTTGAACGCAATGGGACTGGCGAAGACTGCCTCCGCGGGTGAGTACGAGGATCATTTTTCCGGGCTGTGCGAGGTCATGCGCCATCTGATCGCCACGGGGTCGGATGATGTTGCAGTGCGAGAGCAAAAAAAGTTCTTTATTGAATATATTAATTCTTGGTATGCTAATTTCTATGCGGCCGTGATGGCTTCGCCAAATACTAATTTTTATAAGCAAGTGGCGACTTTCACCAAGGCATTTCTCGACGTGGAAGCGGGTTCTTTCGAAATGATATGACCGTCGGTGCCGGTCATTTGTGAGGAGGCAAACATGAGTCAAGGCCAGACCAAACTGAGTCGCAGGAATTTCCTATTTGCGGTGGGAGCAGGAGGCGCGGCAAGCGCGGCCGCGATTGTGGCGAAAACCGTGCCGCAGCCGCAGCCGCAGCCGGCAGTAAGCGGCGATGACAAGAAGAAGACCAAGGGTTATCACGCCTCTGAGCATATCCGTAATTACTACAGAACCACCAAAGTCTGAGGAGGCGCCATGTTACTTACCCGGAAATCCGCAAACGCGCCTTCGGCGCAAACCCGCCTGTCGCGCAGCTTGGCCGGCATGCTGGCCAAGACCATCGACCGCCGTTCGTTTCTCAAGCGCTCCGGCGTGGCGGTAGGCGCGAGCGCCTCGTTGGCGACCCTGGCAGGGCAGTTGCCGTTCAACATGATAGGTCGCGCCGAGGCTGCGGGCGAGACAAAGGAGCAAGGTAGCAAGGTCGAGGTGAAGCGCACCGTCTGCACGCACTGCTCCGTCGGCTGCGCCATCGACGCCGTGGTGCAAAACGGCGTGTGGGTGCGGCACGAGCCGGTATTCGATTCGCCGCTCAACCTGGGCGCGCACTGCACCAAGGGCGCTTCGGTGCGCGAGCACGGTGTGACCGAGCATTCGCACCGCCTGAAATATCCGATGAAGCTGGAGAACGGCAAGTACAAACGCATCAGCTGGGACCAGGCGATCAACGAGGTCGGCGACAAGCTGCTCGCGATCAGGAAAGAGAGCGGTCCGGACGCCGCCTACTGGGTCGGATCGAGCAAGCACAACAACGAACAGACTTATCTGATGTGCAAGTTCGTGCGCCTGTTGGGCACCAACAATACCGATCACCAGGCGCGCATCTGCCACTCGACCACGGTCGCAGGCGTCGCGAACACCTGGGGTTACGGTGCGATGACGAACTCCTACAACGACATGCAGAACGCCAAGGCGATCTGGTTCATGGGCTCGAACGCGGCCGAGGCGCATCCGGTATCGATGCTGCACGTGCTGCATGCGAAGGAAAGCGGCGCCAAGATCATCGTCGCCGACCCGCGCTTCACCCGCACCGCGGCCAAGGCTGACCATTTTGTGCGTATCCGTTCCGGCACCGACATTCCGGTCATATTCGGCGTGCTCTACCACGTTTTCAAGAACGGTTGGGAGGACAAGCAGTACATTCACGACCGCGTCTACGGCATGGAGAAGGTGAAAGACGAGGTGATGAAGTGGACGCCCGAGCGGGTGCAGGAGGTGTGCGGCGTGTCCGAGGAGGACTGCTACAAGATCGCCGAGACCATGGCCAAGAACCGGCCTTCGAGCATCGTCTGGTGCATGGGGCAGACCCAGCACACCATCGGCAACGCCATGGTGCGCGCGTCGTGCATCCTGCAACTGGCGCTGGGCAACGTGGGCAAGAGCGGCGGCGGCGCCAACATCTTCCGCGGCCACGACAACGTGCAGGGCGCCACCGACATCGGCCCCAACCCCGATTCGCTGCCCGGTTACTACGGCATCACCCCCGGATCGTTCGGGCACTGGGCCAAGGTCTGGAACATCGACCTCGAGTGGCTGACGAAGCAGTACGCCCCCGGCATGATGAACAAGCCCGGTATCACGGTATCGCGCTGGATCGACGGCGTGACTGAGAAGAACGAGCTGATCGACCAGGATTCGAACTTGCGCGCGGTGGTCTTCTGGGGCCACGCGCCCAACAGCCAGTCGCGCGGCATGGAAATGGTCGAGGCGATGAAAAAGCTCGACTTGCTGGTGGTGATCGATCCCTATCCCTCGGCCACAGCGGCGATGGCGGCAATGGTCAAGAAAGACGGCGTGTACCTGCTGCCGGCGGCGACGCAGTTCGAGACCTCGGGCAGCGTCACGGCCTCCAACCGCTCGATCCAGTGGCGCGAGAAGGTAATCGAGCCGCTGTTCGAATCCAAGCCCGACCAAACCATCATGTATCTGCTGGCGAAGAAATTGGGCGTCGCCGATCAGCTGGTGGGCAAGAAGGACGGCAAGCAGAACATTCAGGTGGTGAAAGACGAGCCGGTGATCGAGGACATCACGCGGGAATTCAACCGCGGCACCTGGACCATAGGCTATACGGGACAGAGCCCGGAGCGGCTGAAGCTGCACATGAAGCACATGAACACGTTCGATGTGAAAACCCTGCGCGCCAAGGGCGGCCCCTGCGACGGCGATTATTTCGGTCTGCCCTGGCCGTGCTGGGGCACGCCGGAGTTGAAGCATCCGGGCTCGCCCAACCTGTACATGACCGAGCGCCACGTGATGGACGGCGGCGGCAACTTCCGCGCCAACTTCGGCGTGGAGAAAGATGGCGTCAACCTGCTGGCCGAGGACGGGTCGCACTCCAAGGGCGCGGAGCTGACCACCGGCTATCCTGAATTCGACCACGTGCTGCTGAAGAAACTGGGCTGGTGGGACGACCTGACCGAGGCGGAGAAGGCGGCCGCCGAGGGCAAGAACTGGAAGACCGACCTCTCCGGCGGGATCCAGCGCGTGGTGCTGAAGGTGCACGGCTGCTATCCGTTCGGCAATGCCAAGGCGCGCGCCGTGGTGTGGAACTTCCCCGACGGCATCCCGCTGCACCGCGAGCCGCTGTATTCGCCGCGTCCGGACATGGTGGAGAAATACCCCACGCATGACGACAAGAAGGCGTTCTGGCGCCTGCCGACGCTGTACAAGTCGGTGCAGGAAAAGAACAAGAACATCTCCAAGGATTTTCCGCTGATCATGACCAGCGGCCGCCTGACCGAGTTCGAAGGAGGCGGCGAGGAAACGCGTTCCAACCCGTGGCTGGCTGAGCTGCAACAGGACATGTTCGTGGAGATCAATCCCAAGTCGGCCAACGACCGGGGCATACGCGCTGGCGAGTACGTGTGGGTGAAAACCCCGACCGGGGCGAAGCTCAAGGTCAAGGCGATGGTGACGGAGCGCGTCGGTGCGGACACGGTGTTCCTGCCGTTTCATTTTTCCGGCTGGTGGATGGGCAAGGACATGCTCGACTACTACCCCGAAGGTGCCGCGCCTATCGTGCGCGGCGAGGCGGTAAACACCGCGACCACTTACGGCTATGACTCGGTGACGATGATGCAGGAAACCAAGACCACCCTGTGCCAAATTGAGAAATTTCAAGGATAAGGGGAGACTATCATGGCCAGAATGAAATTCCTGAGTGACGCCGAGCGCTGCATCGAGTGCAACGGCTGCGTGACTGCCTGCAAGCAGGAGAACGAGGTGCCCTGGGGCGTGAACCGACGCCGCGTGGTGACCCTTAACGACGGCGTGCCGGGGGAAAAGTCGATCTCGGTCGCCTGCATGCACTGCTCGGATGCGCCGTGCATGGCGGTGTGCCCGGTGGACTGCTTCTACCGCACCGACGAAGGCGTGGTGCTGCACGACAAGGATATTTGCATAGGCTGCGGCTACTGCTTCTACGCCTGTCCGTTTGGCGCGCCGCAGTTCCCGCAGGCGGGCGCCTTCGGCATGCGCGGCAAAATGGACAAGTGCACCTTCTGCGCCGGCGGCCCGGAGAAGGACAACTCCAAGGAAGAGTTTGCCAAGTACGGTTCCAACCGCCTCGCTCAGGGCAAGCTTCCCGCCTGCGCCGAGATGTGTTCGACCAAGGCGCTGCTGGGCGGTGACGGCAATATCATCGCCGACATATTCCGCGACCGCGCGCTCAAGCGCGGCAAGGGCGCGGAAGTGTGGGGCTGGAGCACGGCCTACGGCAAGCCCGACAAGCCGCAGCAGCAGGCACCGAAAGGAGCGAAATCATGATCAGCTCACGCAAGTTCGTAGTCGCGGCTGCTGCTCTCGCCCTTAGCGCCGGGCTGGCCGGCTGCGGCGAATCCGAGCAGGTGATCGCGTACCAGCAGGGCAAATATCAGGGCAAGCCCGATACCCGGCCTTGGGAGAATGAGCCCGGCGCGAGCCTCCACACCACGTCCAAGTGGAACAAGGGCGACAAGGGCAGCTGGGAGACCGCGCTCAGGTCGCGCAGCCAGGGCCAGAACGAATACGTGCGCATCGGCGATTAGGGAGGAATCATGCGAGCCAATTTTTTAGGCATGCGATATTTCTTCCTCGCGCTGCTGCTGCTGCCGCTGTTCGGCGGTGTGGCTTATGCACAGGGCCAGGAAAGCCGGGTGGACCAAAGCCAGGCGCAGCGTCAACAGGTGCAGCCGGGCAACAACGCGCCGGTGTGGCGCGACGTGCGCTCGGGCAAGGAGGGCTACACCGCGATCCAGGGGCGCGAGACCGGCGTTCTGATCCAGAGTGAAGGCGAGACCTGGCGCCGGCTGCGCAACGGCCCGATCGCTTTTTATGGCGGCTGGGCGGTGGTGTTGATGCTGATAGCCCTGGCGATTTTCTACAAGCTGCGTGGTCCGATGGGCCTGCACAGCCCGCCCACGGGCAAAATGATCGAACGCTTCTCCAGCTTCGAGCGCATCGCGCACTGGAGCATGGCGATCAGTTTTTTAATTCTCGCCCTCAGCGGCCTGACCATGCTGTTCGGAAAATACCTGCTGCTGCCGCTGATCGGGCACACGCTGTTCAGTTGGCTGGCCGAGCTGGGGAAAAACCTGCACAATTTTGTCGGGCCGATCTTCCTGTTCAGCATCGTGGTGTTCGTCATCAAGTTCATTCGCGACAATTTTCCGCGCGCCTACGATATTACCTGGCTGGTCAAGGGCGGCGGCGTGTTCTCCGGCGAAGTCGTGCCCTCGGGCCGCTTCAACGCGGGCGAGAAGATCTGGTTCTGGGGCGGGGTGATCGGACTGGGCGCGGTGTCCTGCGCCAGCGGCCTGGTGCTGGATTTTCCAAACTTCGACCAGTCGCGCTCGCTGATGATGCTGGCCAACATCGTGCATATCATCTCCGGGCTCTGGTTCATCATGTGGGCGGCTACCCATATCTATCTGGGTACCGTGGGCACCACCGGCGCCTACGAGGCGATGCGCAACGGCTACGTCGACGAGACTTGGGCGCGCGAACACGCGCAATACTGGTACGAAGACGTCAAGGCCGGGAGGCGAGAGTTGCCATCGGGTGCGCCCGGCGCGGCGGCAGCCGCGAGCGCGCCGCCACAGGTCCAACACTAATTGGGAGACTGATATGAGAACCGGAAGATTGTTTGTCGCGGGGGCGCTGGTCGTTGCTTTGAGTGCAGGGCTGGCTCAGGCCAAGATACCTGTTGCGCCGATGGATGACGCGGCCAAAGCCCAGGCCGAGGAAAAGAAAGCCAAGGCAGCTGAAGCGGCAAAAAAGGCAGCGGAGCAGTTGGCTAAGGCTCAGGACCGGGTGGCCGAGCACTACAAGAAGAGCCACGCCAAGGGCGGCGAGCCGGCGGCAGCGGCCAAGAAATAGTCGGCGACGGAGTCGACAAAGGGGCGCCGCGGCGCCC
>JBQMQE010000135.1:0-2474 GCA_052172655.1 Burkholderiales bacterium | reverse complement strand
GGCGGAAATTCAGCGTCAGCCACCTGAAAGGCAGCGAGTTCAAGGCCGACGGCTTGCGCGCTTTCTTCGAATACCGCGACCTCGGTGTCAAGGATGCGAGCGGCGGCAAGGCCGTGGCCCATGTGATCCGCGCGCGGCCCGGCGGCGAGTTCATCGGCAAGACCCATTGGCATGAGACGGAATTCCAGTTGGTCTACATCCTGAAGGGCTGGATCAAATTCGACTACGAAGGCGTCGGGGAAGTGCTGCTCGAGGCCGGCTCATGCGCCTACCAGCCCCCCGGTATCAAGCACCGCGAGCTGGGGCATTCGGACGACATAGAACTCCTCGAAGTGGTGCTGCCGGCCGAGTTCAAGACGATTGAATTGCCGGATCACTGACGCACTAGATCCCCTGCACCAACAGCGCCTTGAAATTCGCCGCTCCGGCGCGTGCCTTGATCGCCACCTGATACTCCGGCGACGCGTAGAAGGCGTTCGCCTTCTCCATTGACTCGAATTCCACTATCGTCAGCCGCTGCGGTTTCCATTCGCCTTCGAGCACCTCGTAAGCGCCACCGCGTATCATATAGCGCCCGCCGTACTTGGCGATCGCCGCGGGTGCCAGTTTCTTGTATTCCTCGAACTGCGCCGGATCGGTCACGTCGATGTCGACCACCAGATAGGCTGCCATTTTTCCTCCAGTCGGTTCTGTCAAAGCAATGAAGTATAAGCGAATCCTGCTGCGCCACAGGCCAGGATCACCGCGATGATACCGGCTTTGTACCTGAACAAGGCGATGAACGCTGCCAGGCCGGCGAGGGCGGAAAACCACTCGAAGCCGCCGCCGAAGCCGGCCGGCCACAGCACATGCCAGGCGAAGAACAGGGCGAGGTTGAGGATCACGCCGACTACTGCCGCGGTGACGCCGGTGAGCGGTGCGGTGTACTTGAGGTCGCCGTGCGTGGCCTCGACCAGCGGTCCGCCGATGAGGATGAATAGATACGAGGGCAGGAAAGTGAAGAAGGTGGCCACGGCGCCGCCCGCCATGCCGGCCCAGAGCGGGGACAGCGCATCCGGCCCGAAGGTCTGCTTGGTCCAGCCGCCGACGAAACCAACATAGGTCACGATCATGATCAGCGGCCCGGGCGTAGTCTCGCCCAGCGCGAGCCCGTCTATCATCTGCGTCGGCGTGAGCCAGCCGTAGGTCTGCACGCCGCCCTGGTAGACGTAAGGCAGCACGGCGTAGGCGCCGCCGAAAGTCAGTAGCGCCGCCTTGGTGAAAAACCATCCGATCCGCGTCAGCGTTCCGTCCCAGCCGTGTTCAGTGTAGAGCCAGGCCATCGCACCGGCCCAGAGTGCGAAGCCCGCTACGCAAAAGCCGACGAAGCGCTGCCAGGCGAAGCGCGCGTGCGCCGGCGTGGGGGTATCGTCGTCGATGATCGCCGCGCCATAGCTCTCGCCGGCGGCGCCGTGCCCGCCCCCGGTGGCGAATTTCGCGGGGGCAAGGCGCCCGCCAATCGTACCGATGATGCCGGCCGCGAGCACGATGTAGGGGAAGGGGACCTTGAACGCGAAAATGGCGATAAAGGCCGCGGCGCTGATCGCCCACAGCGCGCCGTTCTTGAGCGCGCGCGAGCCGATGCGGTAGGCGGCGAACACCACGATGGCGGTGACCGCGGGCTTGATGCCGTAGAGGACGCCCGCCACCAGCGGCACCTTGCCGAACACGAGATAGATCCAGGTGAGCGTCATCAGGATGAACATGGAGGGCAGCACGAACAGCACGCCTGCGATGATGCCGCCCCAGGTGCGATGCATCATCCAGCCGATATAGGTGGCGAGCTGCGTAGCCTCGGGGCCGGGCAGCAGCATGCAATAATTGAGTGCATGCAGGAAGCGCTTTTCCGAGATCCAGCGCCGCCTCTCCACCAGATCGTGGTGCATCATGGCGATTTGGCCGGTGGGGCCACCGAAGCTGACGAAACCGAGCTTGAGCCAGTACCAGAACGCTACTCCGAGGCTTACCGGCGCGGGAGCTTGCCGCCTGTCTTCGGTCATGATTTTCTCTTGAACAGATCGGCCTTGTGGATTTCCGCCCGCGTCGAGCGAATCCAGGCATAGAACGCGTCGTAGATCACTATGCCCTGCTCGAGCATGGCATGGTCGTCAGGGTAGTTGACCGATAGCCCGAGCGAGACGGCGAGCAGTCCCGGCGATTGCGGCGAGAGCTCGAGCTTGCCGGTGTCGGCGCCGCGCACGATCAGCGCCAAATCGGCGAGCGCAAGATCGTCGATGGCGAAGTCCGCAAGGAAAGCATCGAAGCTGCATAACTCGCCGCGGTGGGAGAACTGCGCATCCGGCACGTCATAAGGGATAGCCTGCTTGGCCTGCGCAACTGCGCGAACCTCGGCGGAGGGCACGTACAGGAATTCCGCGCGCGGGTCGATGAAGCGCCGGATCAGCCAGGGACAGGCGATGCGATCGATTTTGGGG
>JBQMQE010000134.1:924-12163 GCA_052172655.1 Burkholderiales bacterium | reverse complement strand
CGAACCCTCGTCGTAAGCTTGGAAGGCTTCTGCTCTACCATTGAGCTACACCCGCGTTTCACGACCGAACCCTTAAAACCCCATGGCCACCCAGTGCATACTGCCAACCCGCGCCGCAAAGAATACTTGGTGGAGGAGGTTGGATTCGAACCAACGTAGGCGCAAGGCCAACAGATTTACAGTCTGCCCCCTTTAACCACTCGGGCACCCCTCCGAACGAAACGCGAGATTATGCTCGTTTTCCAACCGCCAGTCAAACAAACCTCGGATGCCGCCCCTGCACCGCACCCTCCTGACCTGACGCGCAGCTACGCGCCCGTGGCCGGTTGATGCTAGCATTCTCCTGCGTGTTTGTTGCGCCTGCAGGCAATCCCGATGCGCTGTCGACCGCAGCCGCCCGAGCCGGCCTGAGCAGCGGATCCAGGCGCGAGGCCGGCCGCGGCACTTGTCCGTAAGCCGTTCTCCTGAAAGCGTATTTGTAGGTGATGCCGATGAAAATATCTCCCCTTGTACTCCTCCCCGGCCTGCTGTGCGATGCGCAGCTATGGCGGCCCCAGGCCGAGAGCCTGAGCGATATCGCGGATATCTGGATCGCCGATCATACACGCTCCAACACCATGGCCGGGGTGGCGCGCGACGTGCTCGCCGACGCACCGTTTGCAAGCTTCGCGCTCGCCGGCCTGTCGATGGGCGGCTATATCGCGTTCGAGATCATGCGCCAAGCGCCGCGGCGCGTCGCCAGGCTCGCGCTGCTGGATACCGCAGCGAGCGCCGAACTGCCGCAGCAGACGCAACGGCGCATGGAGTTCATCGCGCTGGCCGAATCCGGCGAATTCGCCCGCGTCACCGAGCTCCTGCTGCCGCTGCTCATGCATCCTGCGCGGCTCGACCAGCCCGCACTCACCGGCGTCGTCAGATCGATGGCGGAAAACGTGGGCAAGGAAGCGTTCGTGCGCCAACAGCAGGCCATCATGAGCCGCGCCGACAGCCTCGGGCTGCTCGCGACCATCACCTGTCCTACGCTGGTCCTGTGCGGGCGGCAGGATGCCCTGACGCCGCTGGCGCGGCACGAGGAAATCGCCGCCGGCATCAAGGGCGCGCGGCTCGAAGTCATTGAGGACTGCGGCCACCTTTCCACCCTGGAGCGGCCCGACGCAGTGAATGCGGCCTTGCGCCGCTGGCTCGCCGCCTAGCTGACCTGCGCAAGCCGTGCCCGGCCACGCATAATCGTCGACAATCGCTCACCCCGCAGCGCGCTTTCGAATCGGACGAATCGGACGAATCGATTGGCAATTTCCGGCAATTCGATTATCATTCAAACAACAAGATGCTGGCAGACCCTATCCCTATGCTGGACGCTTTTCTATACGAGATTCTCGAAGTCAGCCCGACAGCGCGCGCCGCTGTGATCAGGGCGGCGTATCGCTGCCTCGTCCAGGAACACCACCCCGACAGGCATCCCGGCGATGCCGACGCCGCGGCGCGCATGTCCATGATCAACCACGCCTACTCGGTGCTTGCCGACCCGTTGAAGCGCGCCCGATACGACGAAAAAATGAACATCCGCCCCGCCGAGCGGCGCGGCAGCGGGCTTACTTCGAATCCGGTCCGGCCGGGCGTCAGCCAGGGCCGCGCAAACCCGCGCCCCTTTGCGTTCCGGCCCCTCGAGTAGTCTCCCGTAGCGACGCGAACACCCGGTCCTCGATGCCGCAATGGCGCGCGGTCGGCAGGCATTCGACTGCCAGCGCCTCGCGCTTGCTCCCGCCCAGGATGATCGGCCTACGTGATGCCGTAGGCGGCGGCAAGCCACTGGACGATGACCTTGAGCGTGTTCATGCTAGGATTTATGCATCGGCCAAAGCTGATCGGTTTGCGCCAGTTCGGCGTTCCAATCGTCCTGACTCGATGCACATGAAGACAAGATATTTCCGAAACCCCGGCATATACTAGCTGTCAAAAAACGCGTCGCCCGCAAGCTGCGGCGGCAAATTCATCGGCAAGGAGCCTCCAATGAACGCCCCAGCCAAGTTCCACGAAGTCACGCTGGACGACAAGTACACGCTCGATTCCGGCCGTGTTTTCCTGACCGGCACCCAGGCCCTGGTACGCCTGCCCATGCTGCAGCGCGAGCGCGACGTCGCCGCCGGCCTCAACACCGCGGGGTTCATCTCCGGCTATCGCGGCTCGCCCCTGGGCGGCATAGACCACGGAATGCACGGCGCGAAGAAATACCTCGAAGCCCATCACATCAAATTCCAACCCGGCGTAAACGAAGATTTGGCCGCGACCGCGATTTGGGGCACGCAGCAGCTCAACCTGTTCAACGACGCCAAATATGACGGCGTATTCTCCATCTGGTACGGCAAAGGTCCGGGAGTGGACCGCTGCGGCGACGTATTCAAGCATGGCAATGCCGCCGGCACCTCCAAGTATGGCGGCGTACTGGTGCTCGCGGGCGACGATCATGCGGCCAAGTCCTCCACGCTGGCGCATCAGAGCGAGCACATACTCAAGGCATGCTGCATCCCGGTGCTGAACCCGGCCAACGTGCAGGAATATCTGGACTACGGCCTGCACGGCTTCGCCATGTCGCGCTACGCCAGCCTGTGGGTCGGGTTCAAGTGCGTCACCGACGTGGTCGAGTCGGGCGCCTCGGTCTATATAGATCCGCATCGCGTGCAGGTCAAGATTCCGACGGATTTTACCCTGCCGCCGGGCGGCCTCGGCATACGCTGGCCCGACGGCATCCTCGAGCAAGAGGCGCGTCTGCTGGACTACAAGGTCTATGCCGCGCTTGCCTACGTGCGCGCCAACGGCCTCGACCGCATCGTCTGGGACTCCCCGCGCGCGCGCCTCGGGATCGTCACCACCGGCAAGTCCTACGGCGACACCATGCAGGCGCTGACCGACCTCGGCATAGACGAACATGCCGCGCGCGACATCGGCATCCGCGTCTACAAGGTGGCCATGAGCTGGCCGTTGGAACCGCAGGGCGCGCGCAAATTTTCCGAAGGCCTGGAAGAAATCCTGGTGGTCGAGGAAAAGCGCCAGTTGATCGAGTACCAGATCAAGGAAGAACTCTACGCCTGGCGCGCAGATCAAAAACCGCCGCGCGTGGTGGGCAAATTCGACGACAACGGCGAATGGAGCCATGCCGCGGGCCAGCCTGCCGGCACCTGGCTGCTGCCGGCAAGCTATGAACTATCGCCGGCGATCATCGCCAAGGCCATCGCCAGTCGGCTGACAAAGCTCGGCATGGACACGCAACTGGGCGGACGCTACCGCGAGCGCCTCGCCTTCCTCGAGTTCAAGGAGAAAGCGCTGGCGCGGCCGCAAGTCGTGACCCTGCGCCAGCCCTATTTCTGCTCCGGCTGCCCGCACAACACCTCCACCCGCGTGCCCGAGGGCAGTCGCGCCACGGCCGGCATCGGCTGCCACTTCATGGCGGTATGGATGGACCGCAGCACTTCGACCTTCACCCACATGGGCGGCGAAGGCGCGCCCTGGATCGGCCAGGCGCCGTTCTCCAACACCAAGCATATATTCGCCAACCTCGGCGACGGCACCTATTACCACTCGGGACTGATGGCGATCCGCGCCGCCTGCGCGGCCAAGGTCAGCATGACCTACAAGATCCTGTACAACGACGCCGTGGCGATGACCGGCGGCCAAAAACACGACGGCCCGCTCGATCCGGCCTCGATCTCGCGCCAGATCGCCGCGGAGGGTGTGAACCCCATCGTTATCGTCACCGACGAGCCGCAGAAATATCCCGCGGGCGTCAACTGGGCACCCGGGGTGACCGTGCGCCACCGCGACGAGCTCGACGCGGTGCAGCGCGAACTGCGCGAACTGCCGGGCGTATCCGCAATTATCTACGACCAGACCTGCGCCGCGGAAAAACGCCGCCGGCGCAAGCGCGGCGCGTTCCCCGATCCGGCCAAGCGCGTCGTCATCAATGAAATGGTGTGCGAAGGTTGCGGCGATTGCAGTGACAAATCCAACTGCCTGTCGGTGGAGCCGCTCGAGACCGAATACGGCCGCAAACGCACGATCAACCAGTCCACCTGCAACAAGGATTATTCCTGCGTCAAGGGATTCTGCCCCAGCTTCGTCACGGTGGAGGGCGGGCAACTGAAGAAAGGCAAGGCCGGCACGGCGAAGACAGCCGACGATTTTCCGGCGCTGCCCGAGCCCGCATCGGCGACCATCGACCAGGCTTACGGCGTGCTCGTGACCGGCATAGGCGGCACCGGCGTGGTCACCATCGGCCAGATCCTCGCCATGGCGGCGCACATCGAAGGCAAGGGCGTGACGGTGCTCGACATGTCGGGCCTCGCGCAAAAAGGCGGCCCGGTGATGTCGCATGTGCGTATTGCGAACAATCCCGAAGACCTGCACGCGGCGCGCATCGGCACCGGGGACGCGAGCCTGGTGATCGGCTGCGATCTGGTGGTGGCGGCCAGCCCGGATGCGCTCGCCAAGATGAGCGAGCCCAAGACGCGCGCGGTGATCAACGCCACCACCGCGCCGACCGCGGATTTCGTGCGCAACCCAAACTGGCAGCTTCCCGGCAGCAACCTGCTGCACGACATCGCTGAAGCCTGCTCCAAGAACAACGTGGACTTCATTTCCGCCGGCAGCATTTCCACCAACCTGATGGGCGATTCCATCGCCACCAACATGTTCATGCTCGGCTATGCCTTGCAAAAGGGCTGGGTGCCGGTTTCAAGCAGCGCACTGGAGAAGGCAATCGAACTGAACGGCATGGCGGTCGAATTCAACCTGCAGAGCTTCGTCTGGGGCCGGCGTGCCGCAGTCGATCTGGCGCGCGTGGAAAAGATCGCGATTCCGGCCGCGGTCATTCCTCTCAGCCAGCATCTGTCACGCAACCTCGACGAGCTGGTGCAGCGCCGCGTCGAGTTCCTCAGCGCCTACCAAGACGCCGCCTATGCGGCGCGCTACCAGGAGCTGGTGGCGAAAGTGCGGCGCATCGAGTCCGAGAAAGCCGGTGGCACCAAGCTCAGCGAAGCCGTGGCGCGCTATTACGCCAAGCTCATGGCCTACAAGGACGAGTACGAGGTCGCCCGGCTGCACTCAAACCCCGCATTCATGCAGAAAATCGAAGGCATGTTCGAGGGCGACTACAAGGTGGTGTTTCATCTCGCCCCGCCGATTTTGAACAAACCCGATCCGGCCACGGGCGAAGCGAAGAAGTCCACCTTTGGCCCGTGGATGATGCGCGCCTTCAGGCTGTTGGCGACATTGAAAGGCCTGCGCGGAACGGCGTTCGACATCTTCGGCCGCACCGAGGAGCGCCGCAGCGAGCGGGCGCTGATCAGCGAGTACGCGGCTACGATGGAGCAATTGCTGGCCAAACTCACGCCCGCCAACCACGCCCTTGCCATTGAGATTGCCAGCATCCCGGAGCTGATCCGCGGCTACGGCCACGTCAAAATGCGCCATCTCAAGCAGGCCGAAAAGCAGCGCGCAGAACTGCTGCAGAAATTCAACGCGCCGGTGCAGAAGAGCGCCAGAGCGGCGTAAGCTTCAAAGCGGCATGAGCCTGACCCGCATCGATCTCGAACGCGACCGCATCCGTCAGGAGCTGGCGCTGACGCCGCTCGGCCCGCATTTGCTCAGCGACGCCGAACTGGAAGAATCCTTGTGGCAGATTCTACAGCAGGCCGATACCGGCGCCGACTGCTGGGTGTTCGGTTACGGCTCACTGGTGTGGAATCCGCTGTTCCATTTCGAGGAAAAGCGCGTGGTCACCACCCACGGTTATCACCGCAGTTTCTGCCTATGGTCGCGCGTCAACCGCGGCACGCCGGACAGGCCGGGGCTGGTGCTGGGTCTGGACCGCGGCGGGCGCTGCCGCGGCGTCGCCTACCGCATTGCCCCGGATCGAGTCGAGAACGAACTGCACCTGGTCTGGCGGCGCGAGATGCTGCTGGGCGCCTATATACCGCGGTGGGTGCTGGTAACGGACGGCGCAACGCGCTTTCGCGCCATCACTTTCACCATCAACCGTGCCGGCCCGGCCTACGCCGGCCGCCTGGCGCCCGAAACCATCATCGAGCGGCTGATGAGCTGCCATGGCCGCATGGGACCGGGGATAGACTATCTGCTGCACACCGCGGAAGCGCTGCGCGCCAGCGGCATCGCCGACCGCCACCTGCAGGAGTTATGCGATCTGGCACACGCGATAAAGGCACGTGGGCATCCCGGCGCGATTGCGTCAGTCTAGAAAGTTTCGTCGTTGCGCAGATAGCGCCATTGACCTGGGGGAAGGTCGCCCAGCTTCACCTTGCCGATGCGGATGCGCTTGAGTCCGACCACTTCCAGTCCGACCAGCTCGCACATGCGCCGGATCTGGCGCTTCTTGCCCTGGCGCAGCACGAAACGCAACTGGTCCTGGTTCAGCCAGCCCACCTGCGCCGGCCGCAGCGCCTCCCCGTCCAGCGACAGCCCGTGATGCAGCAGGGCCAGGCCGGCCTTCGACAGGCGGCCCCTGACGCGCACCAGATACTCCTTCTCGATCGCGGAATTCTCGCCGATCAACTGCCTGGCGATGCGCCCATCCTGCGTCAGCACCAGCAAGCCTTGCGAATCGATGTCCAGCCGCCCGGCCGGCGCCAGGCCCCGCAAATGCATGGCACTGAAGCGCTCGGGCGAGCGGTCTCCGGCAAAACGCGATTCGGCCTTGATCAGTCTCACGGCAGGCTTATACCCCGGTTCGGCCTGCGCCGACACATAGCCGACGGGCTTGTGCAGCAGCATGGTCACGCGCGCGAGCTGGCTCGCCTGCGCGGCCTTGTTCAACGTAATCTTCCCCGCCGGATCGATGCGCGTGCCGAGCTCAATAACCCGTTCACCGTTGACGAACACCCAGCCGCGTTCGATATAGCTATCCGCCTCGCGGCGCGAACACAGTCCCTGTTGCGACATCAATTTGGATACGCGTACTTTTTCCATATTGTCCGGATTCCGGCCGGCGCGCGGCGCGACAGCCCGAAACGCGGTAGGGTACCGCAACTCCGGCCGGCGTCCCCATCGAACTTTATTTGCTATGGCTTGTAACCATTTGCAGCCTGTTAGCGACTAATCTTATAAGTCCTCCTGGAGAACCATTCATGCACGCCACCCTGCCCCTGCTCGTCCGCACCGATTTCCCGCGCTTGCAGCGCCGCGCCATCGAAACGCTGCAACTGAACCTGGGCTACCGCTGCAACCAGAGCTGCGTGCACTGCCACGTAAACGCGGGACCGAATCGAAAGGAGGAGATGACGGGCGAAACCATAGCCGCCGTTATCGATTTCCTCGCCGCCAGCCCCGAGATCACCACCATCGACCTCACCGGCGGCGCGCCGGAGCTTAACCGCAATTTCCGCCGCCTGGTCATTGCCGCGCGCACGCGCGGACTGCGCGTGATCGACCGCTGCAACCTGACCATATTGGAGGAGTCCGGCCATGAAGATCTGGCGGCGTTCCTGGCAGCACACGGCGTCGAGGTCGTCGCTTCCTTGCCCTGCTATCAAGAAGAGAACGTCGATAAGCAGCGCGGCAAAGGCGCTTTCGCGGCGAGTATCAAAGGACTGAGGCGGCTGAACGCGCTCGGCTACGGGCATGCGAACAGCGGCTTGATCCTCAACCTGGTCTACAACCCGCAGGGCGCCAGCCTGCCGCCGGCGCAGGCCGCACTGGAAGCCGATTACAAGCGCTATCTGGGCGAGCGCTACGGCATCGTATTCAATCATCTGTTCACGCTCGCCAACATGCCGATACAGCGCTTCGGCAGCATGCTGATCTCGAAGGGCCAGTTCAACGCCTACATGACGGCCCTGCGCGAAGCGCACCGCGAAGAGAACCTGGACGCGGTGATGTGCCGCAGCCTGGTCAGCGTGGACTGGCAAGGCTATGTCTATGACTGCGACTTCAATCAGCAGCTCGGACTGGCACTGACGGACCAGAGCCATTCCCGCCTGCACATCACCGAGGTGACCGTCGCCTTGCTCGAAGGCCTGCCGATCCGGGTGGCGGACCACTGCTACGGCTGCACCGCGGGCCAGGGTTCCAGTTGCGGCGGCGCCCTGAAAAATGAAACCGCGCCGGCGCCGAGCTGCGGCAACTGACCGTGACCCGCTTGAACACGCCCGGCCGGGTCTGCCCGCTGCGCTACCGCTACGGCCCGGGCGCCATTGCCGGGGCACCCGAACGGCCGGCCGAAACGCTGTATGTGATCGGCGGCCTGTATGGCAATCTCCAGGCTTTAGCCACCGTCGAGGCGATGGCGCGCGTCGAACCGGGGCCGGTGACCCTGTGCTTCAACGGCGATTTCAACTGGTTCAACGTCGATGACGCCGGCTTTCGCGCGATCAACGAGCGCGTGCAGCGCCACGACGCCATACTGGGCAACGTCGAGGCTGAACTGGGCGAGGATACTGATGCAGCCGGATGCGGCTGCGCCTATCCGGAGTCGGTCGAGCAGCGTGTCGTCGCGCGCTCGAATGAAATTCACGCCCGGCTTAAACGTACGGCCGCGCGACATCCCGATCTGCTTCGCCGCATCGGCGAGCTGCCGATGGTGGCGCGCTACCGCGTGGGAGAAGCTCGCATCGGCGTGGTGCATGGCGATGCCGAAGCGCTGGCGGGCTGGCGCTTCGATGTCGCCGCACTGGATGATCCCAGCGAACATGCCTGGCGCGCACAAGCCTTCGCCCGCGCGCGCGTGGACATATTCGCCAGCACCCATACCTGCCTGCCGGCCACGCGCGGTTTCGATCTCCACCGGGTCAGACTGGTTGCCAACAACGGCGCCGCCGGCATGCCAAACGCCCGCAGCACCCGATTCGGCATTCTTACCCGGATCGGAAATACGCCTTCACCGCATCCCAGCCTGTACGCTCACAGCTTGCGAGGCGTGCGCGTCGATGCGCTCGCAATCCACTACGACGATCCGGCCTGGCGACAATGCTTTCTCGAAAACTGGCCTGAGGGATCGCCCGCCTGGCTGTCCTACTTCGACCGGATTTCAAACGGGCCGGACTACTGCCTGGAAAATTCTGCCGGCCTGGCGCTGGCCTGAATTCAAGAAAGCTGGACGATCGCAAAAGGGTGCGGATTTGCGCGCCTGCCATTGCTGCCGGCTACGCGCCCAGCCGCGTCGCCAACTCCTCGAAGCCATCGACGATCAGGTCATGCGCCGGGTTGGGCGTGGGATCGGGAGGACCCGAAGGCCCCCACTCGGCCGGCCGCTTCACGAATGCACTCTTGTAGCCGCTTTCGCGCGCGGCATTCAGATCGAAATTGTGGCAGGCGACCATCATGATTTCGGACGGATCGAGCTGCAGCCATTTCGCCGCGGTGAGGTAGGACTCGGGGCGCGTCTTGTAGATGCCGATCATCTCGCAGGAAATGATCGCATCCCAGACGAAACCGTTCTTTTTCGCCACATCGATCACCAGCGAGGTCGTCAGCAGGGTGAGCGAGGCGACGACGTACTTGCGCCGCAAGCGCGCCTGCACCGCGGGGAAATCCGGCCAGGCATCGAGCGCGTGCCAGGTGCGCCAGATCACATCCCGGTCCTCGGCGCTAAGCGCATCGAGCTTGTAATGCGCGACGACCTCGTCGAGCACCCGGCGGTGCACGTCGTCGAAGTTGAACCCGGGATGGACCTGCCCGACCATGGCTTTCAGCGAGCGGCGCCGGTACTCGTTGGTGACCTCGTGCCAGTCCGCCTGCAGACCGCGCCGCGCGCCGGCGGCGGCGAATGCGCGGCTGATGCCGCCGTGCCAATCGAGTATGGTGCCGCCGGTATCCAGCGTCAGTGCTTTGATAGCCATCGTGTCTCCTTTTCATAGGTGCGGACCGAACAGCCGCACAGCGCCGTTACGCTCCGCTGGCGCGAACTCAGGCGTCGCCGCGCGCCGGATAGTTTTTCGAAATCACGAAATCCAGGCTTTGCAGGATCTCGTTGAAGTGCGGCCGGCCAAAGGGCATGGTCGAGGTGGTACCCCAGTATAGCGTTCCATCCGGGCGCACGATGAACAACCCCGGTTCGTTGAACAGGTCCGGTTCCACCACACCGGTCGAAGTCGGACCCTTCGAGCGCGAGACATAGAGCCCCCAGTTGCGCGCCGCCTCGATCGAAAGGCCGTAGCCGATGCGCAGCTTGGCGAGCCCCCAGCCCGATTTCGCCTGTTCGGCGCGCTCCTGCACGTCGGAACTGGCGGCGAACACGGACACGCCGCGTTTTTCGAATTCCGGCAGCAAGGTTTCCAGTTCGGACAGATAGCGCCGGCAAATGGGGCAATGCAGGCCGCGATAGAACACCACCATGGTGAAATGCTGCGGCTTTTCGGTGGCAAGCGAGATACGCCCGCCTCCCACCAGGCTCAGTTCCAGAACGGGGACGGGCTTGTTCGGCATCAGCGACATATTGAACCTCCGGATTAGTGGATTGGCATGCGCTACTGCCTTGCGCACAAGCACTGCGCAGGGCATGCGCAAAGATTAACTGCATGGCACCTGATTTTGCTTATCATCCGTACATTGTTCATGACCATTCGTACATTTCATCGTCACCTCGGGCGTTATTTTCAGACTGTTGGCGCAGCGCTGTTGTGCTATCCACCGCCGCGCTGGGTTGCCCGGTCGAAATACGTTTGCACCACCCGGCGCCGCGCGTCCTCGAATCCCGAGTAGGTAAAGCAGACCTTGAGCCGCGGCACCCGCAACATGGCGATTTGCCTCGGCTCGAGCACCCGCCATTCGATCATCAGGTGTCCGTCTTCGAATGACGCACGGCAGCGACCGGATTGCGCGTCCGACTCAAGCGCAAGGACCGCGCCGGGCAGAGCCCGCGGAAGCCAGCCCAACAGTTCCGCAGCGCTGCATCCCATGGTCCGCTCGAACTTCATCACGCTGTCAGTTCGCAACGGTCGACCCGCCCGAAAACACCACGGTGTCTATACGGCCGAGGTCGTCGTAGGTTTCCTCCCCTGTTTCGCGCTGATAGCCCGCGAGGTCCCCCGCCAAGCGATGAAACGATGCGCTCATCAGAATGTATTCCGGCTGCGACACGCTGTTCTTGAGCAGGCGGTGCACCAGGATCACGTCCTCGCCCGTCACTTCCTCGAACTGGCGGATTTTCCTGATCGCGACCTCTCCGTGATGCAACACCGCTTTCAACCTCAGATCGAGAATGTGCTGGCACGCGTCGCAAGGGCAGTTGGCA
>JBQMQE010000134.1:314-914 GCA_052172655.1 Burkholderiales bacterium | reverse complement strand
GCTCCCTGGCTTTCCCATGGAAAGCCGAAAAGAACGCCGTGACTTGCCGCGCGATGCCGCGCGCAGCAGCAGTTTGCGTATCGCCCATTTCAGCGTACAGCAGGGCCGCATCGCCTTCCAGCTTGTTCAGCGTCAGGGGATAAGATGCGCGGGCGATGATCGTTTCCAGCAACTGCGAGATGATCTCGTCGGCATGAACCAGGGTGGTCTTGTGCAAGCGAATAAATTTCGTATAGCCGCCGATGTCGGCCATGACAAGCGCTACATGCTTCAGTTCCATATCCGGTCCAGTGAGAGATTATCGATGTCCGCTCTCTGATCTTACCCGCAATGACAGCGCGCCTTACGCCTGCATCCGTGTTTGCATGGCGCGCCCTTCGCGCGGGGCGGCGGCCGCGCCATGCGCGCAAGGCGGATCGCCTCAGCCACCGCTGGCGTCGCGCACAATCTTCTCGAACACCGGGTCAAGTTCGCGCGCCATCGTGTTCAGCGCCGCACTGCCGTAGGGCGCAAACACGGCGCTGGGCGCGCGCCAGGTCACGCTCGCCTTGCCGTTCGCGTCCTCGGTCACGTATATGCGCAGCGGCGCCTCGATGCCCG
>JBQMQE010000134.1:0-304 GCA_052172655.1 Burkholderiales bacterium | reverse complement strand
CATTCTCACCGCGTAGTCGTTGCGAAACACCATCAGCACCAGGTTGCCGGGGATTTTCACGCCGCGCGCGGCCGCGCCACGGCTCGCGCTCGCCTGCGCGACCAGACCCATCTTGTTCGCCTCGATCGCCTTTTCCAGGCGGCCGGCCAAGGCGTCGAATCCGTAGGAGGAAGCGGCCGTATGCGTGCCGGGCAGCGGCGCGGCGGACTGCGCCCCGGCGTTGTGAGCCGTGGACGCCAGCAGAAGCACGGGGAGCAGGGACAAGCGCATAGCTTTCAACATGGGTGTTCCTTAACGGTAAGAA
>JBQMQE010000133.1:0-12246 GCA_052172655.1 Burkholderiales bacterium | reverse complement strand
GTAGAGAAATAGCCCGCGAAATGCGTTGAAGCTCAGCTGCACCCGCACGCGTTCACCGGGCAGCACCAGCACCGTGTCCTTCAGGCCACCGTCGAGGAAACCCGCGCGCAGTGCGTAAAGGTCTGGTGGCGTGCCGAGCCGCTCGATCACGCGGAACTGCGTCGCGTGGACATGCATCGGATGCGGCATGGCCATCATGGACGTGCGGTTGCTGAACTCCCACACCTCGGTTTCGCCGAAGCGGATTTCTTCGTCGGGCGCCACGCCATCCATTTCAAAGGTGCGGCCGTTGATGCCCCAGCGCATGCGGCCGAGGGTGATCGCGAATTCCCGCCGCTGCGTTCCCTGTGGCGCGATGACAGGCGCAAGCTCAGACAACCGGGGCGGAAGAACCTGGCAACCGCCGTTTTGGCTGACCGTGAACAGCGCGAAGGGCTGTGGCGCAGCGGGCTGCGTAGCGCGGCCTCTGCCCTGTCCCATCATCCCTCCCATCATGCCGCCCATCATTCCCGTCCCCGGGCCGCCGAAGTCGAGCGGCTCCGCGATGAGGGCAACTCGGCTGCCGGCCGACTCGTCATGAAAATCGATCCAGAGTTCGGCCCGCTCTGCCGGGCCGAGCACTACAAACGATTTGGTGTCGGGCGCAGCAAGCAGGCCACCGTCCGCACCGATCGCCACCAAGGGCTTACGGTCCGATCGGACAATGCGATAAATGCGCGAGTTCGAACCGTTAACAAGACGCAGGCGGTACGCACCGGCCGCCGCCGGAAACAACAGCGATGGCAGGCCGTTGGCGAGAATACGCTCGCCGAAGAAGCCCGTCATGCCGCCCATCATGCCGCCGCCCATCGCGCCCTCGTACACCAGTTGGTTTGTGGCATCGAATGTCCGGTCGGCGAGCACAATGGAAATGTCGCGCTCTCCCGACGGGAGCCGCGCCGCGCGCTCTTCGTCGTCGCTCACCAAGAACAGGCCGGCGAGGCCGCCATAGACCTGGGTTCCGGTGAGTCCATGCGGATGCGGGTGAAACCAGTAAGTTCCGGCCCGATTGCGGACTTCGAACTCGTACAGGTACTCCCCGCCCGGCGCAACGGCGTGACGTGGATGGCCGTCCATCTGCTCCGGCACGATCAGCCCGTGCCAGTGAACGATGCTCGGTTGCGGTATCTGGTTCTTGAAACGCACGCGGACCTTCTGTCCCGTCTTCAATCGAAAAATGGGGCCCGTGTAGCTGCCAGCTAGGGTCTGCAACGCGTCTTCAGGCCCCTTCAGCACGCGCCCGGCGTAGCGCCACACCCCCGTTGTCCGGCCGGGCAGCAGCTGCAATTCATCAGGCCGCGCAACGAGTTCGATGTCCACGTCCGGCGTGAATTCTGTCCGCGTTAGGGGCAGCGCGCCTGATACCGCAACCGCGCCGGCGACTTTCAGGAAGTTCCTGCGCTGCGCATCCACGGACATTCGCCTAACCAGCGGAAAGATCACGACGCTTCTCCTCGAACTCGGCCTTGTCGATCTCGCCTCTGGCGTAGCGCTCGGGCAGAATGTCCAGCGTCGTCTTCTCTGGCAATCGAGGGGCGTTTCCTCTTGACGATCCGCCGAATCCGCGCACTAGCACCACAATCGCTGCGATGATCAAGCCCCAGAACAACAGCATGCCGATTCCCATGCCACCACCTCCGTATCCGAATTCGTCATATCCCCACATCATGATTATTTCCTTGAGACGCGGGGCGACGGCAGCGCCGCCCCGCAGGTTTGCCGATTAGCGAAAGCGTCCGACGGGCCCGCCGAAAGCTTGCAGGCAATATTCCGGGCCGTTCAGCGCGCAGACCATTCCCGCTTACGCGGAGCCAGTGTGCTCGCCGCCTTTTCTTTCAAATTTGTAATGGACCCGTCATGTCGACGATAGTTGCGAAGATGCAGACTGAACGCTCTCAATTCGGGGATGCCATAAGCTCGATATGGAAATGAACATGCGGGCGGGCTTTCTCAGATTTGGCAGCAAGACTAACGCGCACGAGCCAGCGACATCCCGCATTTCGCGCAGCCTCGCCGGCGCATGATCTTACAAGGAATATGACGTGAACATGAATTCGAACCCATCGTATCAAGCGCAGGCGCGTGCTCATCCGCACACCCGCTTCGACGCTCCAGGCGCAGCACGGTTGGCGAGGACAACCCTTTACACCTGCCCGATGCACTCCGAAATCGTGCGCGACGCGCCAAGCGAGTGTCCGCACTGTGGCGCTACGTTGATACCGATGCGCCAGGCCATTGTGCGTGCCGCCAGGGCGCTGCGGTCGCTAACCGAAGTTACCAGAGCACTGCGCCTTTACCCGGTGTAGCCAGGAGCGCGAGACGGGTACCGGCTTCCGAGACTTGCGCAACGGTGCAGAACTCCCGCGCCGCGCAAGCGGTCCTGGTCGGCAGATGCGTCGCCGTGCGAAGAACAGCGCCGCCACTTCCGCGCTGAGAAAGGGCTGCGGTGAAGGATTGCTGGTGCCGTAGAATTCGCCGCACCCGAGCAAACATCACGCCACGTGGGCCATGCCCCAATAGTTATACGTGAGCGGCCGGGGGCCGGGCAGATACATGGTTTGCATGTGCTCGCACAGGAATCCGGATTCACTCAAGAGCAGCGGAACATCTCTGTCGAGATGGCAGCCGCCGGCGATTTTCTTCCAATGCGGCTGCAGCCGATTCTGCCAGCGACGCACGCTTAGGTCAGGTGCACGGCCATGTTCGCAGAAGATGAGCCTTCCGCTCGGCGCAAGGACGCGGCGCATTTCCTTCAGCGCCGTGATCGGATCGCGAATGCTGCATAGCGTGTACGTGATCATCACGGAATCGAAGCTTGCGTCCGCGAACGGAATACTTTCGGCCGAAAGCCCGACGAGTTCAACATCCAGCCCCGCGCGGTTGATGCGCTTCAATGCAAGACGGTGCAGCTGTACCGCTGGGTCGAGACCGATAATTTTTCCAACCTTGGATTTGTCGTAATACTGCATATTCAGGCCGGTCCCGATCCCGACTTCCAGGACGCGTCCCGCGGCTAATGGCACTACCTTTTCGCGCTGGCGGCGGACAGCTTTCACGCTGCATGCGAAGTCAAGCACATAGGGAAGGATATGCCGGTCGTACCAATTTTCGTCCAACTTGTCTCCTAGCGGTTCAATCCGGCGCGGGTCTTGGGCATCGCGGCAACGATACCGGTCGGTTGCCCACTGATACTGACACCGCCCGCATTCAGGAACTCGCGCCGCCGCCTATCCGTGGCTCTAGCCCCCTTTGAGATCGTTGCGCTTTTGCTCGAACTCGGCTTTGTCGATTTCGCCTTTGGCATAACGCTCGCGCAGAATGTCCAGCGCAGTCTTCTCTGGCAATCGAGGGGCGTCGCCTCTTGACGATCCGCCGAATCCGCGCACCACCAGCACCACGATGACCGCGATGATCAAGCCCCAGAACAACAGCATGCCGATACCCATTCCGAAACCTCCGTATCCAAATCCGTCATATCCCCACATGATGTTGCGCTCCCGTACCCGTGTTTATAGAACAATCGCGAGGGTGAAGCAGCGGCGCCGCCTCACCCAGATTCCCTCAGCGGGAACGCCCGCCCGGGCCGCCGCGATAGCCGCGGCCATATCCTGCACCGTACCCTGGACCGAATCCGCCGAAGAGCTGGTCGGCAGCCGCTTTCTGGTCCGGCGTGAGCGCCGCGTAAAGCTTCTTCAGCGCTGTCGCCTCGGCCTCCAATTCGGACTGGCGTTGCTTCATGAACTCAGTTTGCTGCGCAAGCATTTCAGGCGCTGATTCCCAATTCTTCTTTCAGGCCGGCCAGGCGTTGCTCCGCGGCCCCGGGGTAGGCGTTGTACATCGCCTGCGGCCCCATACCGTAGCCCGGACCGTAGCCATACATCATTCCGGGGCCCATACCGTAGCCCGGACCGTAGCCACCCATCATTCCCGGGCCCATGCCGTAGCCTGGGCCGTAGCCAGATCCCGCACCGTTGCCATACATCATGCCCGGCCCCATGCCGTAGCCTGGGCCGTAGTCTGAGCCGTAGCCACCCATCATTCCAGGCCCCATGCCATAGCCCTGCACCGAGTAGCCAGGCCCGCCTCCCATCATTCCATAGGGCTGCGCTTCCACCGCCGCGGCGGCCAACCCGAGGGACAGGGCCGCGCCGACCGCAACTGCAATTTTCGTTGCACGTTTCATCATCGATCTCCATTCATTAAGTTTAATTTTGCTGCGGCATCGCACTTCGCTCATCGAAGTGCTTCGCTGCATTGGTTCCCACTCTACCCACCCAATGTAGGCTGCTTGTTGCACTTTTGTACGCTGCGGCGACACAAGCTCAGGCTCGATACGCAACGCTACAAGTCTGTGCCAACACTTTGCGGGTGGCCTCGACTTGAGGACGCATCCTCACGTCGCATTGGTCCTCAGCCGCGCCACGCGAATCCACACCTGGTCCGTCCTCAGGCCATCCCCGGCGGCGCAGGACAATCCAGCGCACCGGCAAACGCCCGGAACAACTCAAGTTCGACCTCTGTCACCCTCCCGTCGCGCCCGATACTGGCAACACAGGCCTTGAGCAATCTGGATTTCGCCTGGGGTTTCAGCATTTCCAGCTTGTCCAAAGCCAGATCCAGATCCGCGATCCTGATTTGGTCTTTCGCCAATAATGCGAAGCTGCCCGGCCCCAGCACTTCCACCGCCGCAGCAAATGCCTGTTCCGTCGCGCTTTGGTTCTCGGCGCTTGCGTACGCCATCATCGACAGGACGAGTTCAATCTCTCGCTTGAGGCTTTCTACTTGGGAATAGCGCACTTTTGTCGGCGCCAATTTGAAAAACTGCCCGTCGAGATGCTTGAACAGAATCTTCTGCAACGACCACTCCAGCAAGTCCACCCTTGAGTCCATTTCGATCAATGCAATCAGATTTGCCTTGAACGATTTGTATTGGTCGAGCGACAACTGCTTTAGCGCCGGAATGGTGATATCCATAAGCGGCGAACGGAATTTGATGTCCAGCGCATCCATCTGCGGCATCAACGCGAGCGTCAATTCGTGAACATGCGTATCGGCGTGATCCTGCAAATGCTTCAACTGCCGGGTGCGAACCTCTTGTCCCTCGTCTAGCGCCAAGGAATACATGATTGCTCGCGCGCCATAGGGTTCGCGCGCCGCCTCTTTGATGGAAATGGGCAATTCGGATAGCAGGGAACGGGCGTAATCGACCGTTTCCTGTTTCGGCTTGCCGATTTGATCTACCGCCGCCATCGCGTCGGCCACTGCCACGCCGGCAGCGACCGCGGCCATCTTAGAAACAGTTGCATGGCGCGGCATGGTTTCTGCCTCACGGGCCTGCTCCTCATCCGGCGCCGAGGCCTTCTGGCCGGAGACATCGTACTTGCCGTCCCAATTGGGATCGATGCGCAGGATGCGCTTCGCCAGCGGCGGGTGCGTGGCGGACAGCGCTTGCATGAAACCGGAGGTCCCCTGGGCGAAAAAAGCATGGCTGACTTCGGGCGCGACTGGATTCTCCACTATCGAACCGGCCTCCAGGCCCCCGATTCGTTTCAACGCGCCCGCAATCCCGTTCGGGTTGCGCGTGAACTGGACCGCGGAGGCATCCGCCAGATACTCCCGTTGCCGATTCACCGCGGCCTTTATTAGCGCGCCGAAGAAGGTCCCCGCGAAACCGATGGCCATGAGTCCGACGGCGAGCGCCAATATCCCGCCGCCGCCTTTGTCATTGCCGCGCCGACGCCCCGAGAACGAAGTCGAATACAGCAGATAATAGCCAAGAATTCCGAGAATCAGAATGCCGTTCAGCGCGCCCATCAAGCGAATATTGAGCCGCATATCGCCATTGAAAATATGGCTGAACTCATGCGCAATCACGCCCTGCAGCTGCTCGCGGCTCAATTGGTCGATAGCCCCCTGGGTAACCCCGATGACGGCGTCACGCGGCGTAAAACCCGCAGCAAAGGCGTTGATGCCTGCTTCGTTCGCAAGCAGATAAACCGGCGGTGCCGGCGTGCCGGAAGCGATGGCCATTTCCTCCACCACGTTCAGCAGTTTGCGTTGATTCGGATCGTGCGTATTGCGCGGAATCAATTGCCCGCCGAACGACTCCGCCACAACCTTGCCACCGGCGGACAAAGCCATCATTTTGTAAAGACTGCCCGCGAGCACCACGATACTGACACCGGCGCCTACCGCGGAAAATGTTTTCCAATCCATTTGCCCGAGCAATGTTCCGCTGTCGCGCAACTGCTGGCTATTGATAAAGCCAAACACGACCATGACCAGTACATTCGTCAGGATGATCAAGGCGACCACGGCGACAACGAATAGGACAACCAGCAAGGCCGTGTGTCTGCGCACACGGTCCTGCGATTCAAAGAAATTCATCGCCTACCGTCCGAGCGAACAAGCACGTTCAGAACGAGACCTTCGGGGCAACCTTTATCGCCGCACTATCTTCAAATTCCAGCAGCACCGCATCCTGCGCGTGGCCGAACATAGGCGCAAAGAAGACCGGCGGGAACGACTGCTTGTAGGTGTTATAGGCCATCACCTGATCATTGAACGCCTGCCGTGCGAAGGAAACCTTGTTTTCCGTGCTCGTCAGTTCCTCGCTTAATTGCATCATGTTCTGGCTGGCTTTTAGATCCGGATAAGCCTCCATCACCATTTTCATATTCATCATGGCGCCCGACAGTTTGCCCTCGGCGCCCATCAGGCCCTTCATCGCCTCGGCCCCGCCCGGAGCCGCCGCCGCTTTGGCCAACATAGTGGAAGCCTCGTTGCGCGCCGCGATCACCGATTCCAGGGTTCCGCGTTCGTGCTTGAGGTAGCCCTTTGCGGTCTCGACCAGATTGGGAATCAGATCGTAGCGCCGCTTCAGCTGTACTTCGATCTGCGCAAAGGCATTCTTGTAGCGATTCCTCAGCGTAACCAGCTGGTTATAAATCGCGATCCCATAGAAAAACATTAGCGCTATTGCGACCAAAATACCGATGACTACTATTAGTGTGGTACCCATATTTTTCGCCTATATCGTAGTTTGCCGCTTTTCGCCGAGTAACTTACTCAGGTTTGCCGGTCGCAACATCGCAACGCCAGCCTAAGGGGCCATCATTTGACTCCATCGTGGAGCAAACGTTCGCATCTGCCGCGCGCTCATCCGCCGGCGTTCGAGCGCGGAGCGATGCGGTGCAGGTGTTGCCGTTGCGGCGCGCTTAATTGCGCCTCGATTCGATCCTGCGCATTGACCGAAGATTCAAACATTTCGCGTCGAAGCTGATCGATGCGGCGGTATTCCTGCTCGATTTTCGATCGATCACGCTCGGGGGCGTCATACAGTGCGCGCAGTTTCTCCTGCTCCGCCGCGAGCCTGCGGCTTAGGTTCGATTGGCGGTCTCTCAGTTCCTCGTTGATGATGCTGATTGCGCCAAGTTGTTGCCGGCTCAGGTCCAACTGGTCGAGCGGGCCGAGATCACGGTCGCCCAATGCCTCTGACCTGTTTGCGTCCGGGGCAGGCGCAGCGTCGCGCCGGCCGCTATTCGTACCCGGTCCGTAGCCATTGTCGTTGCGCGAGTCCCTTCCGTATCCGCCAAACATGCCCTGGCCATTGCCACTGCCCGAGCCGAATCCGCCCATCATCCCGCCGTCCGAACCGTGGCCGCCCATCATTCCGCCGCCGCCCATTTGGGCGTAGGCGCTGGTTGCCGCAAGCGTTGCGAGCGCCGTCGCGCCGATGACTTGAATGAGTTTCCCGTAATGTTTCATCGTCAGTTGCTCCTTTCTTCGGCGTCGGGCTACCCGGGTATTCCGCGACTATCCTTCGCTTGTACCCGAGACCCGCAATGCCACATTTGATTTCACTTCAATTTCCAGCGGAAGGTCCGCGGGGCGGTCTCCCCGGCGCGCTGGATGCGCATTTCCAGCGTGTCAGGGCGCGGCGAGAGCGCCTTGAAGCGCAGTACGCCCTTGCGGTGATGACCGCCCGCCGGATCGCCGTCCCAGCCCAGCGCCGCCTCCGGCTTGCCCGCGGCGTCCACCAGCGTCGCCGTGCGCGCCAGGTCGTCGTCAAGCGAGCCGCTGTGGGTGGTCAGCGTGGCCTGGAACTGCCAAGTCTTCGCCGTAGCGGAGACATCGATCGGCTTCACGCTGATGCCGACGCTGTTCGCCTGGCTGCTCTGCTGCTCCAGTTCGGCCGCCGCGCCGCCCAGGGCGTACAGCAGCGCCGCGCTAAGGACCAGTGCGTGGAATGGGGAAAACGGTTTCAGGCTGCGGCTAAGCATTTGGCATGCTCCTTGGTTGCTTGAATGACTTTGGATGAAATGTAAACAATCCCGGCCAGGTTGAACGCCAGCCCGACCCAGAAAAATTCGACCTGATACTGGGTCGCGAATGTAACTAGACCGGCCGCGCCGATGATCGGCGCGATGTTGGCCAGGTAGTGCGTGCAGCACGACACCATCGCCGCGGTCGAGGCCGTGCCCGAGGTGGCCAGCACGACGCCCTGATTGCGCGCGCCCTGCACCAGTGCCTTCAGGTGCACGAACAAGCCCACCTGAATGCCGAAGCCGGCAGAAAGCGCAATGACGAAGTAGCGAAAGGTGAGAAACTGCTCGAGCGTGAAATCCCAGCCCGAGACCAGCGTCAGCACCCCGAAATACAGCCCCAGCAGTGCCAGCGCGGCGCCGAGTCCCGCCAATATCGCTTTGCCCAGGTTTGTTGTCATGATGGCTACGCTCCCAGATCGCTGCGCTTTTGCGCGAATTCGGCCTTGTCGATCTCACCGCTGGCGTAGCGCTCGCCGAGTACGTCGAGCGGCGTCTTGTCGCGTACGGCCGGTACGCCCGCGCCGGAACTGGACCAACCGCCGAACCCGCGCGCCAGCATCACAATGCCAAAAATGATCAAGCCCCAGAACAGCAGCATGCCAATACCCATCCCGCCACCTCCAAATCCGATTCCGTCGTATCCCCACATCATGTCCGGCTCCCGTAGTCTTGGTTAATGAGTAAATCGCGAGGGTGAGGTGGCAAGGCCATCTCACCCATGCTCTCTCAACGCGAACCTGTGCCCTGGCCGCCGCGATAGCCGCGACCATATCCCGCGCTGTACCCCGGACCGTTTCCACCGAAGCGCTGGTCTGCGATCGCCTTCTGTTCCGGCGTGAGTGCGATGTACAGGTTCTTCAGTGCCGCGGCGTTGGCCGCCATTTCGGTTTGGCGCTGCTTCATGAACTCGGTTTGCTGCGCGAGCAGCTCGGGTGTCGAGCCTGCGCTGCGCGCTTCCTGCATTTTCGCGAACCACGCCTGCCGGCTTTCATTCTGTTGCCTGGCGTTGCTGGCGAAGGCCTGCCACGCAGGATCCTGACTGGCCGTGATTCCCAGCTCCGATTTCAGCGCCGCAAGACCTTCATCCGCATTGCCGGAGTAGCCGTTGAACATGGCCTGCGGTCCCATGCCGTACCCCGGACCGTAGCCGCCCATCATTCCCGGCCCCATGTTGTAGCCAGGACCTGCGCCGTTGCCGCCCATCATCCCGCGGCCCATGCCATAGCCGGAGCCTGGGCCATAACCGCCCATATGTCCGCCGCCCATGCCGTAGCCTTGTGCGTAACCGCCCATCATTCCGGGCCCCATACCATAGCCAAAAGGCTGCGCACTGACTGTCGCGGCTGCCAGCCCGAGGGATAATGCCGCACCGACGGTAAGTACAATTTTCGTTACTCGTTTCATGATCTATTCTCCGATTGTTGAGGTTTGGAACTGTGCGAGACCTTTTGCCCTGTGTCGGGTCATCCGGTCGCGTCAGTTCCTATTCAATCACGCGAATGTAAGCGCCACGTTGTCTTGTTGTACGGTGAGGTAGCACCAGCCGGGAGTGTTACCCTGCGCTACAAATCTGATCCACGGCACGCCCCCCGGGGAGCGGTTTGCGCCCTGCGCCATAGGCCGGGCGGCGATTGTCGCGAGCATGGCCATGCCGCTATTCGTCGCCGCATTGTCCGCGACCCAGCCGTCTATCCGATAGCCGCGAATACGGGAAACGTTTTGAGCAGCCAAAAAGCGAACGCCGTGAGCCATCCGGTAATCATGGCGATACCCATGAAAATCATCCCGGCGCCGGCGCCGATCTGCAGCCATCTTCCCAAGCGCCGCATCGGCTTCAGCCGTCGCAGCAGCGCGCCGGTGAATAGCGCGGTCGCGACGAAAGGAATTCCCAGCCCGAGCGAGTAGGCGCCGAGCAGCGCAACGCCGTTGGAAACCGTGGCCGCCGCCGCGCTCATCGTAAGAATCACGCCCAGCACCGGTCCGATGCACGGGCTCCAGCCGAATGCAAACGCCAGTCCGATGAGATACGCTCCGAGCGCGCGCCCCCCTTTGATATCGCCGTGAAAGCGCAGGTCGCGCTGCAACCAGGGCAGCTTTACCATCTCGAGCATGAACAGGCCGAACATGATCACGATGGCGCCGCCGGCGATGTTCGCCTCGTACTGGTAGCGCAGCAGCAGTTGCCCGAGCGCGGATGCGCTTGCGCCCAGCGCGACGAATACCGTGGAGAACCCGGCGACGAAGCACAGGCTCAAGCCGAAGAGCGCAAGACGCCGCGCGCGCTCCTGCGCGTGATGGACGCGCGCGAGTGTGTCGCCGGCGACATAGGACATATAGCCCGGAACCAGGGGCAGCACGCACGGGGACAGGAACGATATGATGCCTCCGCCGAACGCTGTCAGCAGCGCGAACGCGGTCAATTCAGCCATGGGCAATCGACGGGTTGGCGCTGCCCGGATTCCGCGGCCGCGAGAGACCCGCGTCGTGTGCCGCAGCGCAATTCGCGTCTGTCATTTCTGCAGTTTGGCGATCATCGGCATGATCGTGTCGCGCAGCACCTCCGGCGTTACCGCTCCGATATGCTTATAGGCAATACGGCCGTCGCGGTCGATGACGAAGGTCTCGGGCACGCCATAGACTCCCCAGTCGATCGCCACGCGGCCGGAAATGTCCGCCCCGGTGCGCGTGTAGGGATCACCCAGTTGATCCAGCCAGGCCTGCGCATCTTCGGGCTTGTCCTTATAGTTCAAGCCGTGGATCGGCACGACGCCTTTTTGGCTGAGTCCCATCAGCACCGGGTGCTCTTCGCGACAGGCGACGCACCATGAGGCGAACACGTTGACCAGCGACACCTGGCCGCGGAGGTCGGCGCTGGCAAGTCCCAATGTGCGTCCCTTCACCGCCGGCAGGCTGAATTCGGGCACCGGCTTGCCTATGAGAGGCGAGGGAATTGTCCTTGGGTCCAGGGTGAGCCCGATGCCGAGGAACACCGCCATCACAATGAACACCAGCAGCGGTATATACCCGGCCAGGCGCGCACGACTCCCCGGCACGGGCGCGTCGGGCGCGATGATATCTTCGGTCATGTCATTCCTTTCATTAGGGGATTCTCAGCGCTCCAACTTTCGTCGCAAGCATCGCGGTCGCGTGGCCTATAGCGCAAAGATGATCCCGCCGAGCGCGACCATGGCCAGGCCGCCGCCCCAGCGCATCACCCTTCTTTCGCCTTGCTGCCACGCCTGTACCTTGGCGAGCAAGGTCTGATCGCTCGCGATGAGCAGGATCAGAACCAGCGGCAGGATAAAGATGAGGTTGTACATGACCAGGTATGCAGCGCCGGTGTAATAGGTCGCGTGATCGTGCAGCAGTCCGAGCACCATCAGATACGGACCGCCGGTGCAGGGAAACTCGCACAAACCGACCAGCCCGCCGAGCACCACCGCAGTGGGGACGGATGCCTTTTCCATCAGCACTGCGATCTTTTGGTGTGCCGCGTGGGGAATGCCGAGTTTCAGCGGGAAGGCGGGATAGAACTCCTTGGTGATGTTGATCAATCCGAGCACGATCAGCAGCGAGGCCCCGACCTTGGCCATGAAATGCGGCGTATCGAAGAGGTGCAAGGTCTGCAGCAGACCCAGGCCGATCACCAGATAGACAAGAAATATACCCAGAATGTAGGCGCTGCCTATGGCCAGCACGCTCGATCTGAGCTTGCCGATGCTCAGCAGGAACGCGATCGTCAGCAGGAGTATCGAAAACGCGCAGGGATTGATGCTGTCGATCAGCGCTGCCACGCCGATCAGCGGCAGCAGCCATTTTCCGCCATCGCTCAGATTCCACAGCGCGGTGGTGCCGATGTTCTCGAGCCGGAACAGAAACA
>JBQMQE010000132.1:0-12258 GCA_052172655.1 Burkholderiales bacterium | reverse complement strand
GACGACATTGCGCTGGCGGCCGTGTTCCTGGCCAGCGACGACTCGAGCTTCGTCAACGGTCACGACCTGGTCGTCGACGGTGGGGTGATCGGCGGGCGGCTATGGAGCCAGCACCAGGAAGGTTTGCGCGGCATGAAGCGCGCGTTTGGCATCGAAGTCTAGCAGGGCATTTCAGAAATACCGAAATGGTCCCTGATTCAGGCGCGCGCGACGGGAGGTGCCCCTTCGTTGTTAAACACGAACTGAGCAGGATCGATTGCCATAAGTTGTTCTCTGGGGTAGATTCGTCAAGTCAGTAACTAGGAGATCAGTCATGAATGCCGGGTTCAAAGCGGTGTCAAGAGGCGCGCTCGCAACGATGGCGATGCTGGTCCTGGCCGCTTGCTCGCCCTCGGGCGTGAGCTACAACAAGGACGTGCAGCCGATCCTTTCCAAGAACTGCGCCGAATGCCATGCGCCGGGCAAGGAGGGTTTCATTGCCAGCAGGCTGGATGTCACCAGCTACCAGGCGCTGATGAAGGGCGGCAAGTACGGGCCGCTGGTCAAGCCCGGCGACGCCCTGTCGAGCTCGCTCAACATGCTGGTCGAAGGACGCGCGCATGCTTCGATCCGAATGCCGCATGGCCGGGAGAAACTCCCGGACAAGGACATTGAAACGCTCAAGGTCTGGGTGAACGAGGGCGCGAAGAACAACTGACCCGCTAAGCAACCCGCTCGGCGGGTAGGCGTCAACCCAGCGCGCCGGCGGCCCGCAGCGCGTTGATCTCCTGGGCGCCCAGCCCGAGCAGTTCGCGCAGCACTTCGTCGGTGTGCTCGCCCAGCGCAGGCGCGGGCGCACGTATCGAGCCCGGCGTCGCGGACAGGCGTACCGGCACACCGACAACGCGCACCCTGCCCGCGCGCGGATGATCGATCTCGACAATTGCGCCGCGTGCCTTGACCTGCGGATGGTCGACGACCTGGGCCAGATTGTTGATGGCACCGACCGGGATTCCGTTCTCCGACAATATCGCCTCCCACTCCTCATAGCTGCGTTTGAGGAATGTCTGCTGCAGCCTTACGATCAGTGCCTCGCGGTTGCGGTTGCGCTCGCCGTTGCTGCGAAAACGCGGGTCGTCCGCAAGCTCGGGGCAACCGATCGCAGGACAGAAGATCTTCCACAATTTCTCACTGCCCACGGCCAGCGCCAGGTCGCGCGTCCTGGTGCGAAACGTCTGGTAGGGCAGCAGGGCTTTGTACGCTGTGCCCATGGGCTTGGGAATTTCGCCGGTGGCGCAATAGTTTGCGATCATGGTGCCGAGCAGCGCGAGTTGGCCTTCCATCATGGACACGTCTATCGCCTGTCCGATCCCGCTTCTTTCCTTTGCGCGAAGCGCGAGCATGATGCCGAACGCGGCGTTCATGCCGGCGTTCATGTCGGCGATGGAAACGCCGGCGCGGGCGCCATGTCCACCGGCCTCGCCGGTGACGCTGATCATGCCGCTTTCGGCCTGGAGTATCAGGTCGAGCGCGGGGCGGTCGCGGTAGGGACCGTCCTGGCCGAATCCGGAAATTGAGCAATAAATGATGCCGGGATTGCGCAGCCGCGCCGTCTCGTAGTCCAGCCCCAGCCGCGCGAGCGCGCCCGCGCGGTAGTTCTCCAGCACCACGTCGCACTGCTCGACCAGACGCAGGAAAGTCTCCTTGCCCTCTGGGTTCTTCAGATCGAGCACCATGCCCTGCTTGTTGCGATGCAGGCTCACAAAGTAATCCGTTTCCCCGCCCGGCAGGGGCGTGCCCCAGGCGCGCGCGATGTCGCCCAGGCCGGGCGGTTCGATTTTGATTACTTGCGCGCCGTAATCGGCAAGCATGGTCGAGCAGAACGGCCCGGCGAGCGCGTGGCTCAGGTCGAGCACCTTGATGCCTTCCAGTGGTGATTGCATTGGGGTTCCGGGGATGTCGCGATCGGGCCTATTTTCTCATAAGAAAGCGGGAGGAATCGCGACATGGCGGAAGCAATCCCCGATTGGCCCGCGCGGTTGGACAAGATGCCTCGCCAATCGGCCAGGATGCGGCACGCGTGAAGCTGAGGTATGCTCGTGCCGTTTCATCGAAACGACCGCGTGCCATGAACATTCTGCTGATAGACGACCACGCGTTGCTCAGGGGTGGCATGAGGTTCCTGCTTCGCAGCCTCGATGCCGATCTGGAGATGGACGAGGCAAGTAACGGCACCCAGGCGCTCGAGCTGGTGGCCGCGCGCAGCTATGATCTGCTGCTGCTCGACCTCAAGATGCCCGGCTTGAACGGCATGGATGCGCTCGCCGCGCTGCGCGCCGCGGTTCCCGGCACGCCGCTGGTGGTCCTTTCCGCGGAGGACGATCCGCACGTGGTACGCGCCGCGATCGAGGCTGGCGCGATGGGCTTTATCCCGAAGTCGTCTACGCCGGAAGTGCTGATCCAGGCCCTGCGGCTGGTGCTCGCGCAAGGCGTGTATCTGCCGTCCGCCGCGCTCGAAGCAGCGCGCTTAGCCCTCTCACCGGCGCCGTCACCGGCGCAAACCGGTTCGGGCGACAGCGTGCTGCCAGGCCTTACGCAGCGGCAGATGGAGGTGCTGCGTTGCGTCATCAAAGGCAAACAGAACAAGGCCATTGCACGCGAACTGGAGGTATCGGAAGGCACGGTCAAGGCTCACCTTTCCGCAGTGTTTCTGGCCCTAGGTGCGCATAATCGCACCGAGGTGGTCTACGCGGCGGCGAAGCTGGGGTTGCTGCTTGCCTGACCCACCCGCCTTGGGCGCCGCGATGCAGGTGGACGGGGATCCGGTCCGGCTAGATCACCTGCGGCGCCAGCAGTTCGAGCTGCTGCAGCGACAGGCGACGCGCTCGCCCTTCATAATCTTGATCGTCGTCGCTGTGCTCGCTTACGTCGTGTCGGGCCATACGCCGCTGTACCTGGTGGGCCTGTGGGGACTGGTGCAGATTCTGTTGCCGTTCGCGCGTCGCGCCTATGCGCTGCGCCAGTTGCGCCAACCACCGGCAGACGTGCAGGGCGAGCTCGGACGAATGGTGTGGTATGCCTTCGCCGCCGGCCTGGTGACCGGATCGGCGGGGCCTTTGTTCTTCCCCGCATTGCATCCCGAGGGCAGGGCGCTGCTCACCATGATCCTCGTGTGCTGGATCGCAGGCGGCGTGTCCACCATGGCCGCCTACCCGCGCGTGTTCTACGCGTTTGCCGCGCCGGCGCTGCTGCCGCTGGTAGCGCTGTGGGCAATGGCGGGCGATGCGCAGAGCATCGCGGTGGCGCTGCTGATCCTGTTGTTCGGTTTGATCCAGGTGTTTTTCGTGCGTGACAACGCGCGCCTGGTGCGCGAATCCTTCGCGATTCGTTACGAAAACGAGCGCCTGCTCGAGGCGCTGGAGCGCGAGCGGCAGGAGGCGTCGTTCGCGCGCGACCGCGCCGAGGAGGCAAATCGCGCGAAATCGGGATTCCTCGCGGCGGCCAGCCACGACCTGCGCCAGCCGCTGCATGCCTTGTCGCTGTTCAGCGCGACCCTGACACTGCGTGCGGTGGACAGCACCGCGGGCGAGATCGCCAGCCACATCAATGCGGCGCTCGCCTCACTGTCGACGCTGGTGGACTCGCTGCTCGACATTTCCAAACTCGACGCGGGGGCGGTGCAGCCTGCACTGCGGCGCGTGAACGTGAAAGAGTTGATCGAGCGCATCGAGGCCGATTACCGGCCACTCGCGCGCGACAAGGGGTTGATGTTTCGCGTCGCGCCGGCCGAAGCTCATGTCGAAACCGACCCGGTGCTGCTCGAACGCATGGTGCGCAATCTGGTGGACAATGCGTTCAAGTACACCGTGGCGGGCAGCATCAGTCTGGAGGCCGAATTGGACGAGCGCAGCGTGCGCATCGCGGTGCGCGACACCGGACCCGGCATCGCCGAATCCGAGCGCGAGCGCATATTCAAGGAGTTCTACCAGGTCGGCAATCCGGAACGCGACCGCGGCAAGGGGCTGGGGCTGGGGCTGGCGATCGTGCGACGGCTGGCGCGGCTGCTCGGGCTGGAGGTGCAGTTGGACAGCCAGCCCGGGAGTGGCTCGACCTTCGCCGTGACGCTGCCGCGCATGCCCGAGGAAAGGACCAGGCCGCGCCCGCCGAAAGCGCCGGCGGTTGAGAATTCCGAGGCGCTGGTGGGCGCCAAAGTGCTGGTGATCGATGACGAACTGAGTGTGCGCGTAGGCATGCGCACCCTGCTCGAGTCCTGGGGCTGCCGGGTCGCGGTATGCAGTTGCCTGGCAGAAGCGCTGCAGTTGCTCGGCGATTACGCGCTGGAAGTCGACTTGATCGTCGCCGATTTCCGGCTGCCGCGGCGCGAGAGCGGCATTGAAACTGTGCAGCGGCTGCGCGCGCGCCTGGGCGATGTGCCGGCGCTGATGGTGAGCGGCGACACGGCGCCGGAGCGCTTGCGCGAGGCGCAGGCGAGCGGCCTGCCGTTGCTGCACAAACCGGTGTCTGCGGACAAGCTCAAGCAAACGATGCTTAAAGTGCTGCGGCGCTAGGAAAGACCGCGTGCTTTTCCCCAGGGCATTTTCGCGCAAATTCGCAGCGCTTCGTCCCGCCGTCGGTCTTTACAGGCGCAAGGGCCAGGCGCGCGGGGGCAGCGCATGCGGCTGCAACGCTGATACTAGCCAAAGGGAGGAGTGATAAAATCAATGCTGCTGCATGAAGCTCTGCACTGCGCGCAGCAACGCGCCAGAGCCGATGCGGCCGCTGCGGCGGTGTTCGCCTCAGTTAATCCGAGCCGTATCCCAATGCACCTACACCTCGATCCGGTCGGCGGCATCGCCGGCGACATGTTCATCGCCGCACTGCTGGATGCGTTTCCAGGGCTCAGCGCGGGCATGGACGCCGCGCTGGCCAAAGTCGGCCTACCGAGCGGCGCGCGTTGCGCGCTGGTTGCGCACAATGACGGGGTTCTGTGCGGGCGGCGCTTCGAACTCAGCCTGCCCGCCGACTCCGCCGCGCCGGGCACGGGTCGCCGCCATGACCATGTGGGGCTGGCCGCAATCCGCGCCGCCATTGCAGCCATGGGCCTGGATGCCGCGGTCGCTGCGCGCGCCGCTGCCATTTTCGCCGTGCTGGCGCAGGCCGAAGCCGAGGTGCACGGCGTGAGCGTGGATGAAGTCGAGTTCCATGAGGTCGGCGCTCTGGACTCGATCGCCGATATCGTAGGCGCGGCCTGGATCATCGAGGCGCTGGGGCCGGCGACCTGGTCGGTCGGCGCGCTGCCGCTAGGTTCGGGGCGCGTGCGCAGCGCGCATGGCATGCTGCCGCTCCCGGCGCCCGCGGTGGTGAAACTGCTGACGGGTTTTGCGTTTTTCGACGATGGCTTGCCGGGGGAGCGCGTCACCCCGACCGGGGCGGCGATCCTGCGCCACCTCGGTTGCGCCGCCGGCATAGTGCCGCGCCCGGGACGGCTCACGGCCTCGGGCCTGGGCTTTGGCGCGCGCAAGCTGCCTGGCCTCGCCAATGTATTGCGCGTGCTCGCGTTCGACATGAGGGATGCGCCGGCCGCGGACGAGGTCGCGCTGCTTGCTTTCGCAATCGACGATCAGACCGCCGAGGACCTGGCGCTGGGGCTGGACAGACTGCGCGGCCGCGACGGCGTGCTCGACGTGGTGCAAAGCCCGGTGTTCGGCAAGAAGGGCCGCATGGCGGCGCAGGTGCAGGTGCTGGCCGAGCCGCAGCAGCTCGCCGCGGTCATCGATGCCTGCTTCACCGAGACCACCACGCTGGGCGTGCGCCATCAGCTCGTCGCGCGCAGCGTGCTGGAGCGCAGACAGACCACCATCGCCAGCGCGGACGGCCGGGCGGTGCGCGTCAAGCTCGCTCGGCGGCCGGACGGCGCGCTGAGCGCGAAGGCCGAAAGCGACGACGTACGCGCCGGCGGCGAGCGCGGCGCGCGGGAGAGCTTGCGCCGCGCGAGCGAGGCGGCGGCGCTCGGGCAGGAACCGAAACGTGGAAAATGAACGGGCAATGACAAAATTGCGCGAGCTCGAAGCGCTACTGGGCTCGATTGGCGAAGGCCGCGAGATCGGCGTGGCGCTCTCCGGCGGCGTCGACAGCCTCACGCTGGCGGTAGTTGCAGATGCGGTGCTGGGAAGCAGGGCGACCATGTATCACGCGCGCTCGCCGGCGGTGCCGTTCGATGCGACGGCGCGCGTGGCGGCGATGGCGGCCGCGCGCAGCTGGCGCCTGCAGGTGTTCGATGCGGGCGAGTTCGGGCGCGCCGAGTATCTCGCCAATCCGGTCGATCGTTGCTTCTACTGCAAGACCAGCCTTTACGGCGCCATGCGCGCGCGCACCGGCGCGCAGTTGATGGCGGGCACCAACCTTGATGACTTGAGCGAGTACCGCCCCGGTCTGCGCGCGGCGAGCGAGCATGCCGTACGCCACCCTTATGTGGAAATTGGCGCCAACAAGGAAATGGTGCGGACCATGGCGCGCGTGCTGGGACTGGGCAGCGTGGCCGAATTGCCGGCCGCGCCTTGCCTTGCGAGCCGCATTGAAACCGGGATCGGCATCGATGCCGCGATGCTTTCGCTGGTGCATGCGAGCGAGCGCCTGGTCGGCGCCGCCGTCGCCGCGCGCACGGTGCGTTGCCGCGTGCGTGCCGCGGGCGTCGTGCTGGAGCTCGATGCCGCCACCCTGGAGGGCATTGAACCGGAGCGGCGCGCCGAGCTGGCCGCCGAAGTCGGCGGCATTTTCGCGGGCGCGGGGCATGCGCGGCCGGTGAGTTTCGCGCCTTATCGCAACGGCAGCGCGTTCCTGGTACGCCGCGACGAACATGCGTGAGGTGCGTCCCGATACAAGCCGCGGCGAGCGCGTCGGCCTGGACGAGGCGATATTCTGCGCCGGCAAGAGCGTCAGCCAGATCGAGGCCATCCTGAATGATGCACGAGCGCGCGGCGCGCGGCTGCTGCTTACCCGCCTCGCCGCCGAACAGTTGAACGAGCTTTCCGCCGACGCCCGCGCGGCGCTGGATTACGACGCGTTGTCGCGCACCGCTTTCTTCGGTGCGGTGCACTTAAGCGCGGACGCGCCCGAGGCGCGGGTTGCCGTGCTCTGCGCCGGCACCTCCGATCTGCCTGCGGCGCGGGAGGCACAGCGCACGCTCGCCTGGTACGGGGAGCCCGCCGCAGAGTTCCACGATGTCGGCGTTGCCGGGCTGTGGCGCCTGACCGAGCATCTGGAAGCAATCCGCCGCCACCGGGTGCTGATCGTTGCGGCCGGCATGGACGCCGCGCTCGCGAGCGTAGTCGGCGGGCTGGTGCGCGGCTGCGTGATCGGTTTGCCGACTTCGGTGGGCTATGGCGTCGCCAGCGGCGGTCGCGTTGCGCTGGACGCGATGCTCGCAAGCTGCGCGCCGGGGCTGGCGGTGGTCAACATCGACAACGGCTACGGCGCCGCCTGCATTGCGCTGCGCGTGCTGCGCGCATTCGCGCCGCCGGCCTGAGCGTTGAAACACAATTCCAGGGGAGGACGCGCAATGCACATCGACCTCAGATACGGCAAAGGCACATTTCGCCTGGAGCTTGATCCGGGCTGGGATGTCACCGTGATCAGGAAGCCCGAGATGCCGCTGCTCGCCGACCCGGCCGGCGCGGTGCGCGCGGCGCTTGCCGCACCGGTCGGCGCGCGGCCGCTGGCCGAGGAGGCGCGCGGCGCGAAAAGCGCCTGCATCCTGGTGTGCGACATCACGCGCCCGGTGCCCAACGGCCTGTTCCTGCCGCTGCTGGTGCGCGAACTGATGGATGCAGGCATACCCGCCGCAGGCATCACCATTCTCGTCGCGACCGGCTTGCACCGGCCCAACGAAGGCGCTGAACTGGCCGAACTGGTCGGCGACCCCTGGGTGATGCAGACGGTGCGCGTGCTGAACCATCTTGCGCGCAACGACGCCGATCACGTCGATCTGGGCGCCACCTCGCGCGGCACGCCGGTGAAGCTGGACCGGCGCTTCGTCGAGGCCGAGGTGCGCATCGCCACCGGCCTGGTCGAACCGCACTTCATGGCGGGCTACTCGGGCGGGCGCAAGGTGATTGCCCCGGGGGTCGCACACAAGGACACCATCACCACGTTTCACAGCGCGCGCTTCATGGGCCATCCGCGCGCCGCCAATTGCGTGCTCGAAGGCAACCCCCTGCACGAGGAACAACTCGAAATCATGCGCATGCTCGGCCGCGCGCTCGCGCTGAACACGGTCATCGACGAGCATCGCCGGCTGTCGTTCGTGAACTTCGGCGAAGTGGTGCAAAGCCATTTGCTCGCGGTGGATTTCATCCGCCGTTACGCCGTGGTGCCGGTAGCGCGCAAGTTCGGCACCGTGGTCACCAGCGCCGCCGGGTATCCGCTGGACAAGACCTATTACCAGACGGTCAAGGGCATGGTGGCGCCAATCGACATCCTCGCCCCCGGCGGCGATCTGCTGATCGTGTCCGAGTGCGCCGAAGGCATGGGCTCGCCCGAGTACGTCGAGGCGCAGCGGCGGCTGCTTGGGCTCGGGTGCGACGGCTTCCTCGCCGACATCGGCGCCAAGCGCTACGCCGACATCGACGAGTGGCAGACGCAGATGCAGTTGAAGCCGATGCGCGCGGGCACGGTGCATCTTTATAGTGAAGGGCTCGCTGCCGAGGCCTGGGGCCTCACCGCAGTGCACAGGATCGACTCGGTTGCGCAGGCAATAAGCGAGAGCGTGCGGCGCAGCGGCGATGTGCACATCGCGGTGATTCCGGAGGGGCCATATGTCGTGCCGGCGTACAGCCCGGCGGCATGAATGCCGGTGCCTGGGCCGGTGGGAAGCAGCCGAAGGCGCGGGCATGGCCGGGTGCGGCACAACGTGCCAGTTTGAACCGCGGCGGATGTGCGCACCTCGACACTTCTGGTCAGAGCACATTGCCGATAGAAATTGGCGCAAATGAGTCAAGTTTCATCTCGCGAAACGCCCCTGAGCTGCGTGCGCGCGGCAAGGCCGTTGCGGCGCGCCTGCCATTGCTGTAGATTGCCCGGTAGTTAGCCGACAATACCGTTCTGAAACCCGGCCAACTACTGGGCAGGAGCAGTCTCGAATGGACAGAAGAGCAATATTGATCAGCCGGTGCGCACCCCGGTCGAGTCAGAATCGTACTCTGGGCAATCAATCCATAAGGAGGAGTAAATCATCATGCTAAAGATACCGAAGCGTATTGCACTGGGCGCCGCCATCATGGGCCTGGCCATGGCCTTTTCCGGGCCCTCGTTAGCCGCACCCGAGTTCGTATTCAAGCTGCACCACTTCCTGAGCGCCAAGGCGCCCGCCCAAACCAAGATGCTGGAGCCGTGGGCGGCCCAGGTCGAGAAAAATTCCGGCGGGCGCGTCAAAATCGACATCTATCCGTCGATGACGCTCGGCGGCGCGCCGCCGCAGCTGATCAATCAGGTTCGTGACGGCGTGGTCGACCTCGTCTGGACGGTCAACGGCTACACGGCGGCGCTGTTCCCGCGCACCGAGGTGTTCGAATTGCCGTTCATCCACACCAACAATCCCGGCGCGACCTCGCGCGCGATGTACGACATGTTCAAGGACGACCTGGCGCAGGAGTACGGGGGCGTGGAGGTGATGTTCCTGCACGTGCATGCCGGCCAGGCCATTCATATGGTCGACAAGCTGGTGCGCACGCCGGCGGACCTTGCCGGGCTGAAGATACGCATCCCGGGCCGCACGGGCGCCTGGGTCATCGAGGCGCTGGGCGCGCAGCCGGTCGGCATGCCGGTGCCGCAACTGCCGCAGGCGCTGTCGAAGAAGATCGTCGACGGCGCGCTGATCCCGTGGGAGATCATTCCGCCGCTCAAGCTGCAGGATCAGACCGAGTACAATATCGAGGGTCCGAACAAGAGCCGTTTTGGCACCACCACTTTCCAGGTGTCGATGAACAAGGCGCGCTGGGACAAGCTGCCGGCGGACATTCAGAAGGCCTTCAGGGACGCCTCCGGCCCCGACTGGTGGCAGAAAGTCGGCGAGATCTGGGCTGCCAACGATGATGATGGCATCGCGGTCGCGGTAAAGGCCGGCAACAAGCACATCATGCTGACCGACGCCGAGATGGGGGCTTTCCGCACCAAGCTCGAGCCGGTCGTCGATCGCTGGATCGACGAAGTCAAGGGCAAGGGCATCGACGGCACTGCGCTGGTAGCGAAGGCGCGCAAATTGATCGCCAAGTACTCCAAGTAAGTTGGCCGAAGTAAAGCCGGAAAGACGGGGATGGGCGAGGTTCGATGACCTCGCCCGTCGCCTGATCGAGGGATGGGCGCTAGCCGGCGGGGCGCTGCTCGTGATCATCGCGCTGATGAACACCTGGTCGGTGATCTCGCTGGCCGTGCTCGGTTACCCGGTGCCCGGCGACTTCGAACTGGTGCAGATGGGCGTCGCGATCGTTGCATTCAGCTTCCTGCCCTACTGCCAGTTGAAGGGCGCCAACGTCACGGCTGACATATTCACCGCGGGGGCGTCGCAGGTAACCGTGGCGGTATTCACGCTGATCGCTGCAATCGTCGCGGCATTCTTTTCCGTCATCCTGCTCTGGAAGATGTCGGACGGGATGGTCAGTTACCTGCGCTACCGGGAGGTCACGACCATACTGAACATTCCCCAGTGGATCGCTTTCCCGCCCATCCTGGCCTCGCTCGCGCTGCTGGTGCTCGCGGCCGGCGTCAGCCTCCACGAGGCAATAATGGAGATGCGTCCTGGAAAACCCGCATCACCTGAACTGAATTAAGTGGAAGCTCACCTTCTGACCGGTATCATCGGACTGGTCGCGCTTGTCGCGCTGATCGCGATACGCATACCCATCGCCTATGCCATGATCCTGGTCGGCGGCGTGGGCACCTCTCTCCTAAACGGCCCGGATATCTTCCTGGCGCAGCTCAAGAACCTCGCCTACTCGCAATTTTCGATCTACGACCTGTCCGTCGTGCCGATGTTCGTCCTGATGGGCTCGATCGCGACCCAGGCAGGGCTGTCGCGCGATCTCTTCGCCGCAGCCAATGCCTGGCTCGGATGGTTGCGCGGCGGGGTCGCAATGTCGGCTATCGCCGCCTGCGCCGGGTTCGGCGCGGTCTGCGGTTCGTCGCTCGCGACCGCCTCCACCATGGGACAGGTCGCGCTGCCGGAGTTGCGTCGCTATCAATACAAGGACGCGCTGGCCACCGGGACCTTGGCGGCAGGGGGGGTGCTGGGCATCCTGATCCCGCCATCGGTGGTGCTGGTCATCTATGCCATCATCGTCGAAGCCAATATCATCACGATGTTCATGGCCGCGATGCTGCCCGGCATCCTCGCGGTCATCATGTTTCTGGTGACGATTGCGCTCTACGTCGCCATCTTTCCGGAATCCGGGCCCAAGGGCCGCGCTGTCAAACGCAGCGAATTCATCGGGGCGACGCTGCGCGTCCTGCCGGTGGTCGTGATCTTCGGGATCGTCATAGGCGGCATCTATGCGGGCCTGTTCGACCCGACCCCGGCCGCGGCGGTCGGCGTCGTTCTGGTCGCCGTCTACGGCATCGCCCGCGGGGCGGTAAGACTGCCCCAGTTGAAGCATTCCCTGCTGGAGACGGCGCGGACCACAGGCATGATCTACCTGATCCTGCTCGGCGCCGAAATGCTCAAGATCTTCATGGCGCGCGGCGGACTACCCCAGGCGATGGCGCAGTGGATGATAGGCTCCGGGCTATCGGCAATGTCGATCTTGGTCATTCTGCTGATCGCGCTGATTTTCCTGGGTTGCCTGATGGACAGCCTGTCGATGATCCTGCTGGCGATCCCGTTCTTCTGGCCGGTGCTGGTCGCCATCAACGGGGGCGACGGCGTCAGCGCCGCCCACGCAGCGTTCGGCATGAGCGCCGAAGATCTGAAGATCTGGTTCGGCATTCTCGCGCTGATCGTGGTCGAAGTGGGGCTCATCACGCCACCGGTGGGCATGAATGTCTTCGTCATATCGGCGATGGTTCCGGATGTGCCGATGGGCAAGATCTTTCTCGGCGTGATGCCCTTCTTCATTTCCGAGATGATCCGTGTGACCCTGCTGGTCATGTTCCCAATCATCACCCTCTGGTTGCCGAGGATACTTAGCGGCTGAGCGGCGTGCGCTACTGCGTGCACGACCATCAGGCGCACGAGCGCCGGCGGCATCGCCCGGAACACCGTCGCCGCGCGAATCTCACGCTTGGCCTTGC
>JBQMQE010000131.1:0-12307 GCA_052172655.1 Burkholderiales bacterium | reverse complement strand
CGGTCACCGACACCAGCATGATGTTCATGATGCCGATGCCGCCGACCAGCAGCGACACCGAGGCGACGGCCGCGAGCAGCAGCGCCAGCACCTTGCTCGAGGCTTCCTGCGCCTGCAGGATCTCGGTCAGGTTGCGGATGGTGAAGTCGTCATCGGCGCCCGGCTGCAGCTTGTGGCGCTGGCGCATCAGTTCGCGGATACTGTCCTCGGCTTCCTTCATGTCCTGGCCGTCACGCACCTTGACCGAGATCACGCTCACGCGGCGCAGCTTGCCCTGTGGGTTGCCGAACAGACGGTTTCTCGCTGTCGCCAGCGGCACCAGAATGACGTCGTCCTGGTCCGTGCCCATCATGCTCTGGCCCTTCTTCTCGAGCATGCCGACGATGGTGAATGGCACCTTGCGCACGCGTATCTGCTGATCGACCGGATCGGCATCGCCGAAGAGCTGCTTCGCCACGCTCTGGCCGACGAGCGCGACTTTGCCGGCGCCGCTTACCTCCTGCGGCTCGAAGCCGCGGCCGGAAACGATGGGCCAGTCGCGCACTTCCAGGTATTCGGGCGTAACCCCCTGGATCACCGTGGACCAGTTGTTGTTCCCGGCCACGATCTGGCCGCTGCCGCGGGTGGACGGCGCCGAGGCCTGCACCTCCTGCACCTCGCGCGTGATCGCCCAGGCATCGTCCTCGGTTAGGGTCTGCGCCGAGCTGCTGCCCATGCGTACGCCGCCCGAGGTGGTCGAGCCGGGGATGATGATCATCAAGTTGGAGCCCAGGCTCTTGATCTGCTCCGCGACACGCGCCTGCGCGCCGCCGCCGACGGCGATCATGGTGATCACCGCACCGACGCCGATGATGATGCCGAGCATGGTGAGGATGGAGCGCAGCTTGTTGACCCTCAGGGCGCGCAGGGCGATGCGCAGGGTGGCGAGCAGATCCATGGCTCAGGCCACCGCCGCTGGCGCCGCGGCCTGGCGCAGCATCGCCTCGGCGTCGTTGATTCTTTGCACCGGATGATCTTCGACCACGAGGCCGTCGCGAAAATGGATGTTGCGCCGCGCAAAAGCCGCGATGTCCTGTTCGTGGGTCACCATCACCACCGTCATGCCGTCGCGATTGAGCTTCTGCAGCAGGGCCATGACTTCCACGCTGGTGCGCGAATCGAGCGCCCCGGTCGGTTCGTCGGCGAGGATCAGCACCGGATCGTTGACCAGCGCGCGTGCGATCGCCACGCGCTGCTGCTGGCCGCCCGAGAGCTGCGCCGGATGATGGTGCATGCGGTCGGCGAGGCCGACCTCGGCCAGGCGCTTTTTCGCGCGCTCGTGGCGCTCGGCGGCGGGCATGCCGGCGTACAGCAGCGGCAGCTCGACATTGTCCAGCGCGCTGGTGCGCGGCAGCAGGTTGAACTGCTGGAACACGAAGCCGATGCGCTTGTTGCGGATCGCCGCGAGCGCGTCGCCCGAGAGCGCCGAGATGTTTTCGCCGGCGAGCATGTAGTCGCCGCGGGTGGGGCGGTCCAGACACCCGATCAGATTCATGAACGTCGATTTGCCCGAGCCCGACGGCCCCATGACGGCGACGAACTCGCCTTTGGCTATGGCAACCGATACGCCGCGCAGCGCGGCGACGGTCTGTTCGCCGACCAGGTATTCCTTCGCCAGCCCGCTGGTCTGAATCAGTGCTTCAGCCATGTTGAGTGCCACGCGCGCGGCGTCCGGATTTGCACTCGCGCGGAAACGAGGTTCGCATCGATCGCCGGTTTCGCTTAGAACGGCAGACGCGGTCCGCTCGGGCGCGCCGCGCCGGCGCTGCCTGGCTGCGCCGTGCCGACGATGACCTGGTCGCCTTCCTTGAGCTCGCCGCCGACCAGTTCGGTCATGCTGCCGTCGGAAAGGCCCGTGCGCACGCTGACCGCGCGCGGCGTGCCGCCGGCATCAGGCACGAACACGCGCCCGCTCCCCGAACTCGCGCCGGCCGCGCGTCCGGCGGACTCGGCGATGATTTCTTCGTATTTCTGTTTCTGTTCCGGTTTGAGCATTTCCATGATCCTGGCGCGCAGCTCGCCGCGCGCGCGCTCGCCCGCCTTGGCGCGCTCGGCTTCCGGCAACTCGCGCGCAGCGGCCAGCTTCTGCCGCAGCTCGGCGAATACCGGATCCAGCTTCGCCTCCTGGTCGGCGTCGAGCTTGAGCGCGCTCACCAGCCGCGCCCGCAGTTGCTGTGCCGGGCCGCCGCCCGCATTTGCCGCGGGAGCCGCCGCTGCGGTCGTTGCGCCGGCGGGGGCCGCCGTGCCGCTGTCGCTGAAACCAGCCGGCCGGAAGCGCAGGGCGGCATTGGGCAGTTTCACGGCGTTGTCGCGCCGGTCGGTGGTGATGCGCACGTTCGCCGTCATTCCCGGCAACAAGCGCAGATCCGGGTTCGCCGCCGAAATCACCACGGTGTAGGTGACCACGTTCTGCACCACCAGCGCCGCCTTGCGCACCTGCATGACCTTGCCGCTGAAGGTGCGTCCGGGGAAGGCGTCGACGCTGAACGTGGCGTCCTGATCGATTTTGACGCGGCCGACGTCGGCCTCGTCGATCGAGGCTTCCACCTGCATCTCGCGCAGATTCTGCGCGATCTGGAACAGCTCGGGCGCCTGCAGGCTCGCCGCCACCGTCTGGCCCGCATCGACGCTTCTTTTGATCACCACGCCGTCGACCGGAGCGCGGATGATGGTGCGGTCCAGGTCGACCCTGGCCTGGGCCAGTTGCGACTCGCGTTGCTTGACCACCGCTTCCGCGTTTTTCGCCTGCGCCTCGGCCACCGCCAGTTGCGCGCGCGCCGTCTTGACCTGCTCCTGGGCGCCGTTGTACACAGCCAGCGCTTTGTCGCGGTCGGCAACGGAGATGAAGCCCTTTTCGACCAGCATCTGCTTGCGCTCGTAATCGCGCTTGACGTCGGCCAGGTTGACCTCGCTGCGCGACACCTCGGCGCGCTGCGCGCCCACGCCCGCCATCTGCGTCAGGACCGTCGCCCTGGTCGCCTCGAGGTCGGCCATCGCCTGGCGCACCCTGAGTTCGAACGACTCCGGGTCGATGCGCGCGATCACCTGGTCCTTCTTGACCGGCGAGTTGAAATCGACGAACAGTTCCTTGATCTGCCCCGAGACTTGCGAGCCCACCAGCACCGATACCACCGGATTGAGGGTGCCCGTGGCGGCCACGGCTGCCGTGATCGGGCCTTTTTCTACCTTGCCCAAGCGGTACGCCGTCTCATCGCCTTTCCTCGAAGCGTAGCGGTAAGCGCCGAAAGCAGCACTCGCCAGGACAGCGGCGGCGACGATCAGCAGCAGGGTTTTTTTCATCGATTTGGCAGGCTGGGCGCAGCAAGAACGAAGCTTATCATGCAGGGTCGCGGCAACGTTGTTACCAAATGTATCGGCCTTATGCCGATCGTGCTTCCGGCGCTCATTTGCGCAGGCAATGCGCCGGCCGTGCGCGCGGCAATTCAGGCTTGCGGACCGATATAATGCCCGGACTTCCCGCCTTTTTTCTCAAGCAGACGTATCGCCTCCATGCGCATGCCGCGGTCGACTGCCTTGCACATGTCGTAAATGGTGAGCAGCCCCAGGCTGACCGCGGTCAAGGCCTCCATTTCTACGCCGGTACGGCCCAGGGTTTCCACCGTAACGGTAAGGACGATGCCGCAGCCGGCAGTATCGGCTTCGAATTCGGCACCGACCCGGGTCAGCGCCAGCGGATGCGCCAGCGGAATCAAGTCGGAGGTGCGCTTTGCCGCCTGAATCGCTGCCAGGCGCGCCACTCCGAGCACATCGCCTTTTTTCGCCGTGCCCTCGAGGATCAAGCGCAAGGTCGCCGGCTGCATGCGTATCGAGCCGCAGGCGCGGGCGATGCGGCGCGTTTCGGCCTTGCCGCCGACATCGACCATGTGCGCCTGGCCGCGCGTGTCGAAATGGGTGAGCTTTTTCGCCTTTGCGGGGGAACTTCGTTTCATGCGGAGTATCATATCACCATGCGTATCAGCAGCTTGCTCGCGATGTTTCTGGCGTTCGCGGCGCCGGTCCTGGCCGAGGGCCTGCCCGAACTGGGCGACACGGCGCAACTCGCGCTCACGCCGCAAATGGAGCGCCGCGTGGGCGAGGAGATCATGCGCGACATCCGCCTGCGCGATCCTGCCTTCGACGATGATCCGGAGGCGACCGAGTATCTCAACGTCCTCGGCAATCGCCTGGTGTCCAACAGCCAGGATGCGCGCCAGGACTTCGAGTTCTTCCTGGAAAGGGATCCCACGTTGAACGCGTTTGCGCTGCCGGGCGGCTACATCGGCGTAAATACCGGGACCATCGTGAGCGCACAGAGCGAATCCGAACTGGCGGCGGTGCTGGCGCACGAGATCGCGCACGTGACCCAGCACCACATGGCGCGCATGGCCAGCAAGGAGGGACAACTGTCGGCGGCGATGCTGGCGGCGATGGCGCTGGCGATCATTGCCCGCAACTCCCAGGTGGGGTCGGCGGCGGCGGCGATCGGGCAGGCGGGCGCGATCACGGCGCAGATCGGCTTTACGCGCGAGTTCGAACGCGAAGCCGACCGCATCGGCTTCCTGACGCTCGAGAAATCCGGTTTCGATGTGCGCGCCATGCCGTCGTTTTTCCTGCGCATGCAAAAGACGGGCCGCTTGTACGAAAACAACGCCCCGGCCTATTTGCGTACCCACCCGGTCACCACGGAGCGCATCGCCGACGCGCAGAACCGGATTCAGGGACTGCCGTACAAGCAGACGCCCGACAGCCTCGACTTCCAATTGGTGCGCGCCAAGCTGCGCGCCGGACAGGGCACGCCGCGCGAGGCGCTGGCGCAGCTCGAAGCCGACCTGCGCGACAAGAAATTCAGCAACGAAACCGCGGCTCAATATGGTTTGGCCGTGGCCTTGTTGCGCGCGCGGGAACCGGTTCGCGCCGCGGCGGAACTCGCACCGCTTTCGCGTGCCACGGAGCATCCCATGCTCGCGGGGCTGGCTGCGCGCATCAAACAGGCCAATGGTGACGACAAGGGCGCGCTCGTCGTGCTGAAGCAGGCGCTCGTGCGCTATCCCAACAACCGCGCGCTCAACTATGCCAGCATCGAGGCGCTGCAGCAGCTCGGGCAGAATCGCGATGCGGCGTCGCTTCTGGAGGCGCAGCTCAAGAATTATCCGCGCGATTCGCGGCTGTACGCGCTGCAGGCGAAGGGCTATGCGTCCCTGGGCAAGCGGCTGCTGCAGCACCAGGCACAGGCCGAGGCCTATGTGCTGCAGGGGAGCCTGCCGGCGGCGATCGAGCAGTTGCAGCTTGCGCAAAAAAGCGGCGACGGCGACTTCTACCAGCTCTCCAGCGTCGAGGCGCGGCTGCGCGACCTGCGCCAGCGCTTGGCGCAGGAGATGAAAGAGAAGAAAGAGAATAAGTGAGCGCGGCGCTCGCTGGCGCCTCAGGCCGGCTCAGCCCGCTTTGCCGGGCGCCTCGAAATAGGCTTCGTACAGCAGATCGAAAGTCATCGCGGTTTCGGCGAGCAGTTGGTCCTCGCTCTCGGTGCGGCGCACGGCGCCCTGCAGCAGCGTCTGCACCCCTGCGGCTTCGGCAACATTGGTCCCGCCCTCGCTCAGAGCGTGGATGAGCGAGCCGATGCGCACGAGGCCGTTGTTCTTGTCCAGCTTGAAGCTGGCGAGGATTTCCTCGAAAGTGACCCTGTCCCTGGTGTTGTAAAAGGTGGCGCCGGGGTAGCCGTAGCCGATCGCGCTCGCCGGACATTCCTGGTTCTTGTCCAACCACAACAGCGTCGCTTCCGCATCGATGAAGCGCCGGATCAGCCAGGCCGAGGCCAGTTGGTCGGCCCACAGGGGTTTGCGCGTCGCCCACACGCGCTGGAAATATTGCTTGCCCGTGGTATCGACCGTGCCGCTTTTCTTCTGCGCTTCGGGGAACATCAGCGCGTGCACCGCCTGCTCGGCCTCGGCCAGCGCGCGTGCCGCGCGCTCCTTCGATTTCGAAGGGAAAAAATCGAGCGTGCTGATTGTCTTGTAGTCGCGCTTGTGCTTGTTGAGCAGGCGCATGATCGACACCGGATCGGAGAAACCGAAGGCGGTTCTGAGGCTTTCCACGGTTTTGATCAAGTCGTCGTACTTGTGCGTGCGGTCGAACAGGCCGAGGAACTGCTGCGCTTGTGTGTCGTCCAGGCTGTTCACCGAGAGCAGGTGGGCCGAGCCGTTGATGCGCGCAATGTGGTCGCTGAGGCTGCTCAGGCCCTGGCGTGCGGCCGGCGTGTCGGGCAGCAGAAATACACCGTCGCGTATCACCGCGCAGCCCAGCGATTCAAGCGTGCGCAACACGCGCATGCGCGCCGCCGGGTCTTCGGTGGGCAGGGTGGTGACATAGGCGAGCCAGCGCGCGGCTCCGCTTCTGGCGCTTTCCCCGGCCATGGCTATCGGCCCGATCCCGTCCGCAGGGCAACCCGTTGCACCGCGGCGCGTTTGCATTGCGCGAAACGAATATTGCCGGCCGCGGACGCATGATCCATGCTTGCCCCCCTTGGTGGACAATTTTATCAATTTAGACTGGCCGCTTCCAGCCATAACCGCGCTAATCAGCCTGCCTTATCAGCAAATCAAAATCTCTGGCTTGTGAGCTTGTCCCCCACTGCGCACAATACATGCAATTTTGTTGTCGCGCGCCTGCGCGTTCGGGCCGCGGCGCAACCGGCAAGCTAACACGAATAAAGAGGCAGAAACATGTCCAAACTGGTCCCACCTCACGGGGGAGAATCGCTCAAGCCTTTGCTGCTCGCCGGCGCTGCGCTGAAAGCGGAACTGGCGCGGGCGCAGCGCCTGCCCCGGCTGCGCGTGTCCTCGCGCGAAAAAGGCGATCTCATCATGCTCGGCATCGGCGGTTTCAGCCCGCTCGAAGGCTTCATGACCCAACTCGACTGGGAGGGCGTGTGCGACGGCTACCGCATGGCGAGCGGCCTGTTCTGGCCGATTCCGATCACGCTTTCCGCCGCGAAGGCCGCCGCCGACGGCATCAACACCGGCAGCGAACTCGCGCTCGTCGATCCGGATTCGGACGAGATCCTCGCGACCATGCTGGTGAGCGAGAAATATGCGATCGACAAGGCGCACGAATGCATGTCGGTGTTTCGCACCACGGACGCGGCGCATCCGGGCGTGAAAATGGTGCAGGCGCAGGGCGAAGTCAACCTCGCCGGCCCGGTCAAAGTGCTCTCCGACGGCGGCTTCAAGGCAAAATACGGCGCCCTGTTCATGACCCCGGCCGAGACCCGCGCCGAGTTCGAGCGCCTGGGCTGGTCCAAAGTGGCGGCGTTCCAGACGCGCAATCCGATGCACCGCTCGCACGAGTACCTGGCCAAGGTGGCGATCGAAACCTGCGACGGCGTGCTGGTGCATTCTTTGCTGGGCGCGCTCAAGCCCGGCGACATACCCGCCGAGGTGCGCACCCAGGCCATCTCGGTGCTGATCGACAAGTACTTCGTCAAGAACACCGTGGTGCAGGCGGGCTACCCGCTCGATATGCGCTATGCCGGCCCGCGCGAAGCGCTGCTGCACGCGCTGTTTCGCCAGAACTACGGCTGCTCGCACCAGATCGTCGGCCGCGACCACGCCGGCGTGGGCAGCTATTACGGCCCGTTTGACGCGCATCATATTTTCGACGAGATCCCGAAAGGGTCGCTGCAGACCCAGCCGCTCAAGATCGACTGGACGTTCTGGTGCTACCAGTGCGGCGGCATGGCATCGGCGCGCACCTGTCCGCACGAGGAGAAGGACAGGCTTAACGTCTCGGGCACCAAGCTGCGCAAGTGGCTGTCCGAAGGCAGTCCGGTGCCGGCCGAATTCAGCCGAGCGGAGGTGCTTGAGATTTTGCGGGCGTACTATGCCGGGCTCGAAGCGCACGAAAAAGTGGAAGTGAAGCTGGCGGGGCATTCCGCGCGCTAGCTGGAAAATTTTCTTGGTTAACCGAATCAGTTTTTTTCCTAGGAGGTAGCAACGATGCCGACATTCGTCCGTACCGAAAAATGCGACGGCTGCAAGGGGCAGGACAAGACCGCGTGCATGTACATCTGCCCGCATGACCTGATGCATCTGGACCGCGACGGCTCCGTCACCGGCCATGCGATGAAGGCCTACAACGTGGAGCCGGAGCAATGCTGGGAGTGCTATTCCTGCGTCAAGATCTGTCCGCAGAACGCGATTGAGTGCCGCCATTACGCCGACATCGTGCCGCTGGGTGCGTCGGTGCAGCCGCTGCGGGGCACCGATTCCATCATGTGGACCATCAAGTTCAGGAACGGCACCATGAAGCGCTTCAAGTTCCCGATCCGCACCACGCCGGAAGGCTCGGCCGATCCTTACGGCGGCAAGCCGAAGGCGAACATGGCCGACATCGCCAATGACGAGGTGCTGTTCACCAAGGCTACGCATGCGGGCGACCGCAGCCAGTTCGTAAAGGGGTAACAAACCGATCGTGGAGCCTGCGGAGTGAAACCGGGTGAAGTTTGCATCCGGTGCTTGCGCTTCAGGCTGCAACTTTTTTGCGGCAGAGGGCTACAGGGTTTAGCCCAAGCCGAATTGAGAAAGGGAAACTGCAATGGCTGAATATACGTTTGGCAATCCGGAAGTCATCGAGGAAGAAATCGACATCCTCATCATCGGCGGCGGCATGGCCGCCTGCGGCACCGCATTCGAAGTTCCGCGCTGGATCGAAGGCACCGGCCTCAAGGTCAAGCTGGTGGACAAGGCTGCTCTGTCGCGTTCGGGCGCCGTGGCGCAGGGACTGTCGGCGATCAACACCTACCTCGGCGAGAACGATCCCTCCGACTACGTGCGCTATGTGCGCAACGACCTGATGGGTATCGTGCGCGAGGACCTGATTTACGACGTCGGCCGCCACGTCGACGACTCGGTGCACAATTTCGAGGACTGGGGCCTGCCGATCTGGAAACAGCCCGGCGACGAGGACAAGTCGCTGCGCTCAGGCGGCAAGCCGGTGCGCTCGGGTCGGTGGCAGATCATGATCAACGGCGAATCCTACAAGTGGATCGTGGCCGAGGCGGCGAAGAAGGCGCTCGGCATGGATAACATCCAGGAACGCGTGTTCGTCGTGCGCCTGATCAACGACAAGAACGACCCGACGCGCATCGCGGGCGCGGCGGGTTTCTCGGTGCGCGAGCATAAGCTCTATATCTACAAGTTCAAGGCCTGCATGCTCGCCGCCGGCGGCGCGGTCAACGTGTTCCGCCCGCGCTCGGTGGGCGAGGGCGGCGGACGCGCCTGGTTCCCGGTGTGGAACGCCGGCTCGACCTATTCGATGGCGGCGGAAGCCGGCGCCGAGATGACCATGATGGAGAACCGCTTCGTGCCGGCGCGCTTCAAGGATGGCTACGGCCCGGTGGGCGCATGGTTCCTGCTGTTCAAGGCCAAGGTAATGAACGGCATGGGCGAAGACTACAACGCGCTGCGCGGCGACAGCATCAAGGACGAGAAGCGCTTCGGCAAGTACGGCCAGGGCGTGCCGGGCACCTGCCTGCGCAACCACATCATGATCGAGGAGATGATCAACGGCCGCGGCCCGATATTCATGGATACGCCGGCAGCGCTGGCCAAACTCGGCGAGAAAATGACGCCGAAGGAGATGAAGCACCTCGAAGCCGAGGCCTGGGAGGACTTCCTCGACATGACCATCAGTCAGTGCGGCATCTGGGCCGGCGAGAACATCGAGCCGGATAAAACCATGTCGGAGATCATACCGACCGAGCCGTACCTGCTGGGTTCGCACTCGGGTTGCGCCGGCCTGTGGGTATCCGGCCCGACCGACTTGCCCGGCGTGCCCAAGGAATGGTCCTGGGGCTATCGCAGCATGACCACGGTGAAGGGCCTGTTCTCGGCCGGCGACGGCGTCGGCGCTTCGGGCCACAAGTTCTCCTCGGGCTCGCACGCCGAAGGGCGCATCGCCGGCAAGGCGATGGTCAAGTACTGCCTCGACAACAAGGACTGGAAGCCCGAGCTCGAGCGCACCACGCAGGAGCTCGTCGATGAGATCTACAAGCCGGTGCGCACCTTCATCGAGCACAAGGACTACACCACCGCGATCGACATCAATCCGCACTACATCACGCCCAAGATGCTGCAGTTCCGACTGCAGAAAATCATGGACGAGTACGTGGCGGGCGTGGGGACCTTCTACCGCACCAACAAGAAGCTGCTCGAGATCGCGGAATTCAAGCTCGATATGCTGAAGGAAGACTCGCTCAAGATGCGCGCCAAGGACCTGCACGAGCTGTTGCGCGCCTGGGAGAACTACCACCGCATCATGTCCGCCGAGGCGCACATGAAACACATCCAGTTCCGCGAGGAAACCCGCTATCCGGGCTTCTACTACCACATGGACTACAACTACATCGATGACGTCAACTGGAAATGCTTCAGCAACTCCACCTATGACAAGAAGACGAAGAAGTGGTCGCTGAAGAAGGTGCCGTACGTGCAGGTAATCAAGTAGGCTCTGCGCCGATCGGGCGCTAGTCCAGTCGGGGGTCTGGGTATAATCTACCCAGACCCCTCGTTTTTTTGGCCGCACAACCGGACACCACCATGAGTATCGACATACGCCTCCCGCCGCCCGGATCCGGGCCGGGCCAGCCCACGATCAAGCAATACAGCGATCCCAGCCCGGTAACGCCGGTCCAGCCGGTGCAGCTCGGGCCGGACGACAAGTTCACATTCAACTGCCACAAGGGTATCGCCTGTTTCAACAAGTGCTGCCAGAACATAGACATCATGCTCGCGCCCTACGACGTGCTGCGGCTGAAAAAGCGCCTCGGTCTAAAGTCGCGGGATTTCCTCGACAACTTCACCCGCGATTTCCAGATGGACGGCCACGGCATGCCTGGGCTGAAGCTCGCGACCAAGGAAGAATCCCCGGCCTGCGTGTTCCTCACGCCGGAGGGCTGCGGCGTATATGCTGACCGCCCATCCGCCTGCCGCTACTATGCGCTCGGACTGCTGTCGATGCGCAAGAAGGACTCGCCCACCGACGAGGATTCGTATTTCGTGGTGAAGGAGGACCATTGCCTCGGCCACCAGGAGCCGAAGACGCAGACGGTGCGCGACTACCGCAAGGAACAGGGGCTGGAGGACTACGACGCGATCAATCGCGAATGGCGCCAGATCGTGCTGAAGAAGCGCTCCAGCGGCCCGACCATAGGCAAGCCCTCCGAGCGCAGCATGGAGTTGTTCTTCCTCGCGAGCTACAACCTGGATGGTTTTCGCGATTTCATCTCCACGCCCGGTTTCACCGACCTGTTCGAACTCGACTCTGCGGAAAAAGAGGCGCTGCTGGCGAACGACGAGGCGCTGTTGCGCTTTGCGTTTCGCTTCCTCAAGCAGGCGCTGTTCGGGGAGATCACCATACCAATACGGGCCGACGCGGCGGAAAAGCGGCGCGAGCGCTATCGCCAGAGAGTGGAGCAGATGGAGCGCGACGCCGCAGAACGCAAGACGATGGACCAGGACGCGCAGTACGAGAGCCTGAAGTACGAGAGCCAGGACGACGAATGAGCGGGCTGCGAACTCATGCGGCCTCCCGGGTGTACGAGACAGGCGGGGTCACGGCCGCCGTGTAAAGTGGCTACGGGTTTTGCAGCGAATCGGTGGACGTACGCATCGTCCTTGCGCATGTGGTAGTGCTTCGTGCGCAATCGGTCACGCACCTGGTCGAGCAGGCGTGGTGACCGCGTGACATCCACCGGTGGGGCCTATATCGTGTGAGCGTCCAGGTGCCTATCCCGTTCACCCTGGTTGAGTAATCAAAGGCTTGAGCGTAGTCTGACCGTGCTAGGCCCCGCTTTTGGGGTCTTATAAGGCCCCATTTAGGGGCCGACTTCTTGTTAGACATGCTTACTGACGTTCTTCTGAGTTCGTTGCGCACATGGGCGGAAAACAATCCATGCGTCTTGCGCCTATGGGTATTCGGAAGCGCAGTTAAAGGCAAGGCTGAGCCAAATGACTTAGACATCGCAATAGACGTAAAACCAGAAGGCAATGACTGCTGTTCGTACATTAGTCGCATCGCCCGCCCCTATCTCTGGAAAAGATGGAAAAAACAACTCGACGGACTTTGTCCACTGGATGTTCAATTGTGCCTGTATAGCGCCGCCAATAAGATCGTTTTGGCGTCGGTGGCTGAGGCCAGCATACTGCTATTCACCAAACCAGCCACTCAGGTAGAAGCCATCCCCAGGGCCGGAGCACTAAAGCTCGTTAACTGT